>CAINFC010000253.1 GCA_903847975.1 uncultured Acidobacteriota bacterium
GGAAGTGGGATGCGCAAGCTCATCAGTGGGAGGAGCAAAACCGGAAGTGGGATGCGCAAGCTCATCAGTGGGAGGAGCAAAACCGGAAGTGGGATGAACAAAATCGAAAGTGGGATGAAAACGCGGCGCGTCAGGACCGGATCCTGGATGCGATCGAGGCGCAAGCCAGGAAGCACGACCGCAGCATCGGTGCACTGGGTGCACGATGGGGGCTTCAGACGGAGAATTCGTTTCGGAACGCTCTGGCCGGCATCCTGGAAACATCATTTGGCGTAGAAGTGTTGAATGTGACGGAATATGACGACGCCGGCGAAGTGTTCGGGCGGCCCGACCAGGTGGAGCTGGACGTTATTATTCGCAATGGAGTGCTGATCCTGTGCGAGATCAAGTCCTCCGTCAGCAAGCCGGATATGGTCATTTTCGACCGCAAGGTGTGCTTCTACGAAAGACGACACCAGCGTAAGGCTTCGCGCAAGCTGGTCATTTCGCCGATGGTCGACGACCGGGCGCGGGCGCTTGCCGACAGGCTGGGTATTGAAATCTTCAGCGACTCCATCGAGGTTACCCCATAGCGCCACAATGCAAATCCGTTGTGATCCGTGAAATCCGCTGTTTCCGTCTAACTGATCTATTCATAATGAATCCTCCCGATCTCCTGTACCGGAGAACAACTTGGTCGAGGGGATATAAGAAGCGCCTCTTTTCAATGGAAAAAGAGAACGACAAGGCAACCCTGGTGCTGGCAATGATTAGGCAGTGTTTGGAAAAGGCAGGAAGTGAATTGCAGGGCCGTCAGGTTGTATTATTTGGGTCGAGGGCGGTGGGCCGAGCCGGTGCCAGGTCGGATTTTGATATTGGCGTAACGGGTGAAAAACCTCTACCCTTGGACATATTTTATCGAATCGAGGAAGATCTGGAAAACTTGCCGACTCTTTTTTCCATTGATTGGGTGGATCTGAACCGTGTATCTCCGGAATTTCGTGCCAGAGCTTTGTTGGAATCCATTGTAATCTATGGATAAAATAACACTTATCCGGGATTTTGGTAAAGCTGTGGCCCGATTGGAATCGGTCCTGGAAGTTCCTGTTGATAGTGATTTACTGCGTGCTGGTTGCATACAGTTTTTCGAATTTTCCTTTGAATTGGCCTGGAAAACCATTCAAGCTTTTGTCTCCGATGCGGGCCTGCAGGATGCCGTCTCTCCCAAATCATGTCTGCGACATGCATTCAAGCTGGGATGGATCGACGACGAGGCTGTCTGGCTTTCCATGCTCGAATCCCGGAACCGTATGGCCCACACCTACGATGCCGAGCGCGCCTTGGAGATCTACAGCCACCTGCCGTCCTACGCAATATCCCTGAGACAACTGGTCCACAAGCTGCAGTCGCTGCTGTAGCTCTTTGGCAAAGGTCGAGGGTCATTCCTTCTGGCTTTTAGCGGTAATCCCTAATATCCGCCGTTTTCGCGTAACCGTTCCTTCCCAATCTTCCCGGATCAGTCCATCAAGATTCCATAGCAATATTCATTCCCGGAGCTTACGCGATCTGCTGAGCCACATACACAGGGCGCAGACTGAGATTGGATACCTGTTTTGAACCGTTCCGCCTTTATCGTAGGACAGCCCGTTCTGAGAAAACCATTGTATCCCTTACCATACGAACTCAAGGGGCGACTGCGATTCATTTTCCAGCGTTATCAGATTCAAAAGGCATGGATTTTTGGATCCTTCGCTCGGGGGGAAGCCTCAAGGCATAGTGACATAGACCTGCTCCTGGTTCAAAAAACGGAGCGACGCTTTCTGGATCGATACGATGGCCTGCTCTTTGAACTTAACTTGGCTATTCCTGAGCGAGCGCTGGATGTCCTTATCTATACGCCGGAGGAACTCCAGAATATCGCCGGCCGCTCCTTCATCTCTCAGGCTTTAAAAGAGGGAGTAAGCATTTATGAGTCTGACCAGGAATCATTATGAGGCCTCTCGTTGGCTGGCTACAGCTCGAGAGGATTTAACAGCAGCGCAAGCGCTATCCCGTGCCGAACTGTACGCCCATGCCTGTTTCCAATCGCAACAGTGCAGCGAAAAGGCCATCAAAGCGATGTGGATAGCTCTGGGAGAAGATCCCTGGGGTCATTCCATTCAGAAGCTCATCATGCAATTCCCGGCTCCGGAGCAAATCCCCGATTGGCAGAATTGGCTGTCGAAGGCCGCAACCCTGGATAAATTTTACATACCCACTCGCTACCCTAATGGCTTGCCTGACCTGACTCCCGGACAAAGTTATTTTCCCGCTGATGCCGATCAGGCTATAAAACAAGCCACCTTTTTCGTGAGTATTGCCCAGGAATTCCTGGACGGTTTGAGGGACAAAAATCCGCTGTGATCCCTTAAATCCGCTGTTTCCGTGTAACCATTCTTTCCCAAACATCCCGGTTCAGTCCATCAGTGGCTGTCATGAAGCGAACCCAGGTAAAGGACCCATCATGAGGCTGGATGATCAGGAATTATCCGCCATTAAAGCCGCCATTTCCGGAGAAGAAGTCCGGGAAGTCTACCTCTTCGGTTCACGGGCTGATGACTCCAAAAGAGGAGGAGACATCGATATGCTTGTCTATTCGCAAGAGCGGCCTTTTGATCTGTCCCTACGGATTTCCAGTCGCTTTTTTGCCGAATGCGAGGAGAAAATCGACGTAGTTGTTGTCGACCCCAATAATCTGACAGCAAACCAATCTCTTTTTATCGAAGAAATCTTCAGCCAAAACGTGGTTCGCATTCTATGATGGAACGACGCACTCAGATCGCCAATGCGAGCAAGGCAAGGACTTTGGCTGCCTTAAACATTCTTTTTTCCTCAACGTCAAAATTCCTTCCCTATGACCCGGCTCGCACTTATACTCCGGAGGAAAGGGAATATTACGATGCCCTCTGTGACCGGTTCCTGCGGGCGGTGGAAGCCTCGCTGAAATTCTTCCGAAGTTACGAGCTCATGTTGTTCGGGGAAAATTCGGAAAGCCTCCGCGATCTGCTGAACCGCATGCACAAGGCCGGCTTGATTTCCGGCGCGATGCAGTGGTTCGACATGCGGGAGCTCCGCAACCGCATTGCGCACGACTACCTGCCGGAACAACTTCAGGATTTATACCGGCGCATCCATGCGGCTGCGCTATCCGACCTGCAGAACCTGCAAAAATCGTTACTTACACTTGAGCTTCGGGAAAACCGGAGCGGGACGTCATCCACGGCGGACGGTTAAAAACTCAAGGTCCGGTCCGGGAGAAGACACCCAAGTGAAGGCTGCGACACTGGTTACCCCAATGGGTTGCAACGTTATAAGGCTATAGACCCAGGTTCCAATGTAATCCATTGCAATCCGCAGTTTCCGTGTAACTATCAGGCGGTGCCGCCATCGGCGTGGCAGGTTTTCGGACCTTCATCGGCTTGTGCAAAGTCGAAATCGGTCAGGACACCGCACAGCGCAAGGACAAAAATGGCGATTCGTAAATTCCGCACTTTTGCCTAAGCAGAGGAAGCTCTATGGGTATGGAACCCCGATGAATCCTACTTCCGGCATGTAGCGGCGCTCTGGGCTGCCGCCGGGCGATTATGCCCGCCATCCTCTGTCCCGCGGCGAATTCATCGCCTGCGTACCTGGGAAGAAGCCGCTCGCTTTAAGGAAGAGCATTTGTTTGGCGTAAATAAGAGAACGATCTGCTCTGATTCATCCAATCCGCCTTCATCCAAGTAGCCGGTTTTTTCGAAATGAATCTTCCCGATTTGTTCTACTCGTTTCTGAAAATACTGGGTAGTCTGGAGAGACGAGGGGTTGAATACGTTCTGGTCGGTGGTTTTGCCGTTATCCTCCACGGATTGGCGCGATTGACATCGGACATAGATTTGTTTGTCAAACCCGATGAGGAGAACATGGAGAGGGAAAGGAAAGCCCTAAAGGATGTGTTTCCGACCGATAGTGAGATTGATCTTCTGGCCCTCGTGGACCCCTGAAGGATTACAGAAGTTCCTCAAGCAGGCGAGCTATCGCTTCAGGTTGTTTTCGGAATTTCCGGGAGGTTTTGATAAAGTTAGGATACATTGCGCCTGAATTTTGCACCAAACCTGTGTTGCTCGAGCAGGCACACTTCCATTCCTGACCCACACGATCTCGGCGGACCTTTGCAAACCCTTTAGGAGGCGTCAATAAATAAAGGTAGCATCTTGTCCAGATAAATGATATGATTATGTATTGTGAAAGAGGCGCTTACACTACAACAGAAAATGGAAGAGATATGGCCTCTATTGAATGAACGTGGTCGCCGAATTATGGCTGCGTCCGAAGCGAGAGCCATCGGTTATGGCGGAGTAAC
>CAINFC010000254.1 GCA_903847975.1 uncultured Acidobacteriota bacterium
GCCCCCAGCGGGCGCAGCTCATTGCCTTCCGGCACGGGGACGTCGTAGGGAATCGCCGCCCGGTCGCTCCAGGGCGGCAGCCCCTTGGCTTTGTCGAGCTCCTCGAAGTAGCGGCCGTGGCTGAAGGGGATGCTGCTGACCGCGTAGAGCAGGATCCAGGGCGTCAGGAAGAGCCCGGTGTAGAGGTGGGCGCGGCGGAGAAAGTGGTGGAGGGTCATACGCATCTCCTCACAGCACGGCCAGGTAGTAGACGAAGAGCGCCGCGCCGCCTGCCAGCGAGAGCGCGCCCAGCCTCCGTGCCGGCTTCCGCTCCCACCACAGCCACAGACCGGAGAGCACCCAGACGAGGAGGGCCACAATCACGGCGTCGACGCTGAACGCCCAGGCATCGTCGGCCAGGTAGTCCTGCTGGTAGCCGCGGCGGCGGTGGAAGCGTTCGAGAAACGCCGCTCCGGCGAAGGGCAGCCCCTCCACCACCACCCGGTTGTCGGCCGGCGTGTAGGTGATGCGGCGCGGCCGGACGAGATCCTGCCGCTGAATCACCAGGGAGCCGTCTTTGGGCTGCCGTTGGACGCTGTGCGCGCCTTCGAGGCCCAGGCCGGCCAGCAGCACCGCCGCCTCGGCCCTGGCGTCGCCGCCTTCGGGCAGCACACCTGCAAACGTTTCGGTCCGCTCCACCTGCCAGGGCGGCGGAGCGTCGGGCGGGCCGGAGCGGAACCACGCGCGATGGTTCATCGCCATGGTGCTCAGGGCGTAAAGCAGAATCCACGGCGCCAGGGCGAGCGCCAGGTACAGGTGCGTGCGGCGTAGCAGGTGGCGGATCATAGCAAGCTCCGTTTAAGGAAGCGTGACAGTTGGAGATGGGCCCGGGCTCACGGTCCGTCCGCTTCGCAGTAAATTATCGCGACCGAACGGGGTAGGCTTCACATTCTTCACCCGCAGCCAGGTAAGGTAAGGAGTGCCGCCATGGCCGGCACTGGCGAAATCGCAAAGCGTGACTTTTAGGCCGTTCTCCGCCGGAAAGTCGAGCTTGACGATCGGCTGCTGCCCGCCGGCCGGCGCGCCTGGTCTGCCCTGCAGACCGCGGGCATCGAGCGCGGGCACATCGGCGGGATCCATGGGGTTGAAGCGCCGGTCGTAGGCAAGCAGGACCGGCCCGCGGAAAATCGACACTTTGCCCTCGCACTCGCGCTCCCCAACCCAATAGTGCAGCGAAAAGTCGAGGTCCAGATCGATGACATCACCCGGCCTCCATTCGCGCTCCAGCACCAGGTACCGGACCGGCTTCACGTCGTTGGCATTCTCCCCGTTCACCGTCACCCGGGTCGTTGCGGACCAGTAGGGAATCCGCAGCCGCAGGGCGAATCGCGTCGGCTTCTCCACGGAAACCGTTATCCGGATGCGGCCTTCGCGCGGATAATCGGACGTTACACGAAACCCGACCTTTCGTCTGTCGGCCAGCACGGTTTCCAGCGTGCCGGCACCATACCAGTTGAGGATCACTCCTGCGGCATCGCGCAGGATGGCCCATTCACTGAGCAGGCCGAGCCCGCGGGCGCTGTTTACGCTGCAGCAGTTCAGCTCGGGCGTACCTTCGCGCGCCTGAAATACGATGTCGTGGGCGCTGGCGCGACGTACGCCTTCCATCGGCGTATTGTAGGTTGCCCAGCGGCCGGTGGGCGAGTGCATGCCAAGCCCCGAGTTGAGGAGCGACAGCTCCAACTCATCGGCTGCCACCGAATTGCCGGTGAGCTGGAGCATTTCGGCGGTCATGGTCATCCAGGCGATCGTACAGCAGGTTTCGATCGCCCCCGGATGATACGGATTGCCTTGCGCCTGTTCGCCCGAGGAAAACCCGCCGTTGTTGTGGCGGTCCAGCTTTACCATGCTCCACCACCAGTGCTCGAACGCATTCCGATAGCGTTCCTCGCCCGTGGCGTAATAGAGTTCCACCAGGCCCAGAATCGGGTGCAGGCTCTCCCAGCGCGGTTTGGGAGTTTCGAAATACTCGCGCGTGCCGGTCGCGGCGTTGAGGTAGTCGCCGGCCAGCGGTTTGCCGTCGGCGCCCGTGGCGGCGAATTCTTCGGCGATCTGCCGGGCAAGGCTCAGGTAGCGCGGTTCCCCGGTGGCCCGGTACAGCAGGCACAGCGAGTGCACCGGGGCCAGGTTCATCTCGGTCCAGCCCGTGTCGACGAGCCGCGGCTTCCTGTCGCCCAGGAACCTGGCGCAGAACAGGTCGCCGATGCGCGCAGCGGTTTGCAACGCCAGCCGGTCGCCCGTTTCGTCGTGCCATGCCAGCAGGCCGACCATTCCATGATAATGACCCCAGGCGTCCCAGGTCCGGCCGGGAGTGCCCTGTTTGCCGACGTTGGGTGCCGTGCCGGTGAGCCGGGAGTCCCGGGGCCACGGGCCGAGGTAGCCGTCGTCGGCCTGCAGCCGGCACAGCTCGCGGACGAACCCGGTCAAATAGGCCCGCAGGGCCTCATCGTGCGTGACGCGATACACCTGCACGGCCCCGGTGAGATATTTTCCGGCAAACTCGCCTGCCCAGGGCTCCAGTGCCCGCCGCGGCATTCGATCCCGATCGCGGAACATTTCGAGCATTCCGGGGTTGGAATCGGGAGCAACCAGCAGCCACTGGCGGGTCACGCCGCCCAGGTAGGCCGCCACGGGTCCACCGAGCTCGAGCCGCGTTTCCGGCGCTCTCTCGAAGCCCGGTCGCTTCACCCTCCCGGGTTCGGCTGCCGAGGCCTGCCATCGGATGTCAGCCAGGAGCAGGGCACTCGCCAACAACAGGAGAGCCTGAGACCGGCCCCTGCCGTTCCGGAAGATGGCAGTCCCCAATCCGATTTTCCCGGCGAGTTCGGTCGTGTTCATTTTCCGCTTCGCCCGCATGACCCCGATGGGAATGAGGGTGGCCCTAAAGGTCCCGCTATGCGGTAAGGTCGTTCTCGGATTTTATATTCATGGCCTGTTGCAATATCCGTTCCAGGGTCGTCGCCGTGGCAGCCATCACGATCGAGCCGAAGGCGACGAGGATGCCCATGAAAACGCCGCCGGCCCGGTCATCGGAGCTGCAAAGAAGGATAAAGAATTCGGCTCCGGCCACAAAACCGACCAGGGCGATGGCACAAAATCGGATCGTCCGCAGAGCTTTTACGGCCGCCGGCGAGAATACCTTGTTCTGTCCGGCATATCCCAGCAGCTTGAAGGCCTGATAGAGCGCGGCGAAAAAGGAAGTGGAGGCGATATATACGTAAGCCAGGAAGGGATCTTGGAAATAGATCTCAAAGAGCGTGGCGTGCGCATTTCTGCCCTCGAGGTGAGGTTCCCAGAGCAGCAGAGCGAGTGTCCCGATGCCGATGAGCACAATTACCATCTGAAGAAAAATCGTCGGGATTCGTTTCATAAACAACACTTCACTCTATATCCGCTAATCATACCCTGACAGCAGGAGGGATGAGGATACCCGTTTTCTGAAAAAAGAATACGGAGCGTCCTGCTTTGAAAACCCTGCGGCCCGGTCAGCTGTCGACCGTGCTGAGGGATTCGAAAAGCCGGGTGCTCAGGTTGTAATAAGCGATGATCTGCACCAGGCTCAGGACGTCGGCATCGCTCAGACCCGCTTCGCGGAGCGCCTGAAGGTCCGCCGGGCTGCAGGCGTTGGGCGCGCGGGTTACCTTGACGGTAAAATCCGCGATGCGCCTTTCGCGTGCGCTGAGGTCGGCTTTGGTAAAGTCGTTTTTGACCTGTTCCGCCAGTCCGGGATCATGGGCCACTCGACCGAGGGCTGCCAGATGGCTGGCCGTTCAATGGACGCAGCCGTTATAGACCGAGACAATCAGGGCGGCAATCTCTTTTTCGCGCAGCGTAAGGCCCCGGGCAGCCTGTTCGATGGCCTGCTGCAGGTTATAAAGCAGACCGGCCACCTCGGGGGTCATGCTGGTCAGGGTAACGGAGTCGGGCGGTCGACCGGTCGAGCGGTTGCGGGTGCGCCGGTACAGCTCCTGCACGCGTTCGTCGGCCGTGTCGTCGGGTTCTGTGTGAATCCAGGGGGTCCAGGGCATAACAAAATCTCTCCGGAGCTCTTTTTATTTCAGATTGTAGGCCACCCGGGCCGGAATGTCAAAACCCTCTTCCTTCCGACGAGAAAGAGGATGAGGACAAGAGAAGGAGGACATCCATATTTCCGCAATCAAAACGGGGTGTCCTTTTACACTCCATCACCCACAGGCTATCTCCCTCCTGGAGGGGCGTTCGGCGCGCGCCCCCCCATAGCCTTACCAGCCGATTCCTCCGGGGGAGTAATCCATCCGTTGGTGGTGCTGTTCTTTAAGACGGGAGAGCGGCCTTCCGCATCGTTAATGGCACCGGTGCCCGGGCTAGCAGGACTTTCTGCCGTCGATGCCGGCGAAGTCGACCTCGAAGCACTCGCCCGAGCGCAGGGTGATCCGCGCCCCGAGCGGTGAAAACGAGGCGCTGATCTCGAGCAGCTCGATCGAGGCCACCGGGGAAAGCTCCTCCTTGCTCCAGGGGCTGTCGTCTGTCCGGTGAAGCAGGGCGGTGATCATCAGCTCCATGGCCGGATTTTTGGCCATGCGCTGCCGGCGGGCGAAAAGGACCGTGCTCTCCTCGGCCTCCGCGCTGCAGCCGCGGTGGATCCGCGCATCCAGGCTGTCCCAGCCGCCATAGGCGATCAGAGCCAGCCGGCGGCCGGGGATGGAGGCGGTGATTCCCCGGCAGTCCGGCCGCTCGAAGCGGGTCACGGCCGCCCGGACCCCGTTCTCGTGCGGCAGGCCGTAGTGGCCCAGCGTCAGCCGGTGCTCAAAAGCCAGGCGCGAGCGATCGACGCGCAGGATGCCGTTGGGAAGAACGATGTCGGCCAGGTCGATGATGTAGCCCACTCCGTTGTTGGGCGGTTGGCGCAGGATGGCCTGCCGGTAGATCACGCCGCCGCGCGTGCCGTTGTAGAGCATGCTCTGCGAGGTGGTGTAGCCGGCGCTGCTCTCCGGGGCGTTGCGAAGCGCCAGCCCGGTGAGGTAGAAGTTGACGTCGTCGCCGCGCACGTCGCGCGGGTCAAGGCTGCGGAAGCTGTATTCCATCGAGGTGCCGCCCTGCGGGTCGTGATCCTCCCATGGAAAATGGGTGTTGAAGGCCAGCTTGGAATAGTTCGGGTCCTGGTAATAAACCTTGCCGGGGAGAATCTCGGACGTGCCGCTCGAGCCGTAGTTGACCAGGGCCAGGCCCGGCTCTTCGAGAATGCTCACCCGGGCCCGTCCGTCGAGGCTCTCCCAGAAGCCCTCGTTCTCCACGGCGGTCCAGAAGGGAGAATCGTCGGGCAGGGCCAGGCACAGGAAGGGGAGAAACATCAGGAACGGGCTGGCCGGGCAGCTGTAGTTCTGGATGACGAACTCGCGGTGGCCGTAAAAGCCCAGGCTGGGAATGTCGTTCTCGTAAAAATCCTCGCGGGTGACGAACTGCAGGATCGAACCGGAGCACAGCCGCCGCGCCCAGCCGGGGTCGAGCGGGGCCTCCCCCCGGAGCAGGAACGAGATCGGAAAGCCGCCCGAAATCCAGGTGCGGTAGCAGATGCTGCGCGCCCACATATTCATGAAGCCGTTGCGGGCGAAGAACCGCGGATAGGTCTTCATGAGCTCACGGGCCGAGTTCTCGATGGCCGCGGCGATTCCGGGGTAATGCCGGTCGCCGAATGTGCGGGCCCAGATCGTGCCGTAAACCACGAACAGGCTGATGGTGTAGTAGTTGTAGGTCTGCTCCAGGTACCAGCCGCTGCCGGAGTGATAGGAGACCACCCAGAGCAGGTGGCTTCGGAGCAGCTCGTCGTCGATGGCATAGCCGTTCTTCCGGAGGAAGGAGAGGGCCATGATGTTGAAGATGCGCCAGTTGTTCTGAGTGGTGCGGTGGTGCGCCCATTTCGAGATGGTCTGCGCCATGGCGTCCTGCTGCTCCCGGGTGTAATAGGGCCAGATAATGTCCGGGAGCAGCAGCAGGGTCTTGAACAGCCCGCCGAACTCGCAGGTGAACTGGTAGGTGGCGTCGGGCAGATCCTCGGGCAGCGGTAAAGAATTGGAATGACCGGGAGTCAGGGCGGTGTAGAGCTGATGGCCGTAATACTCGCGCAGCCTGATTCCTCCGATTTCCACCTCGGGTTCCAGGTGCATGAGCGGTCCGGCCAGGGTCAGGGTGCGCTCCAGGGCTTCGAACTCGAACGCGCGCCAGCGCCAGGGCGGATCGTCGGGCCGGGGGTAGGTCTTACCCGGCACGACCGGGAAGGCAAAGGGGGTGTGGATCGACCGGACGTGCCGGAAGGCCCGCTCCAGCAGGTGGCGGGCGCAGTCGACGTAATGCGCCCGGGTCATCCCGGTGCAGGGGCTGAGGGCGCGGTCCGGATTCCGGACTTCATACGCATTTTTCATGCTGAGCCTCCTCCTGGCTTTTCGAATGCGCTCTAATTTTACCCCTCCGGGACGATGGGTTCGTAAAAAGTCACGCTTCGGGCTACGAATTTTTTTTTACAGGAAGGCGGGGAGGAGGTGGTGCTGTCGGGAAAAGGAAGCTAACTGAAAAACCCGGAAATAGTCTGGGAGGGGATATTGCGGGGGGGCACGCATTACTGACCACAGAAACGAATCCGGAAAGAGAAGGAGGGCACCTGCCGGCCGGGAAAGAACAGCGGGTGCCCTTCCTTTTCATGGTTATTTTCCCTTCAGCCTGGCGTAGAGGGCGGTCAGGCTGGTCTCGTACGCTTCCCGGATCTGCGCCTCCTGCCCGGCCAGCGGCTTGACCGGGATCAGGTCCCAAACCTCCTCGAACGACAGTCCGGAATGAAAAAAGGTATCGACGGATCCGCGGAGCATGGCCTCCAGCGCAGAGTCGGTATCGGCGGGGCTTAATCCGAAGGAGTCGCCCAGCCGGCGCAGTGCCTGCCACTGGAACCAGAAATAGGTGGGCCCCATGGCAGCGAGAATGGCGTAGGCTTCCAGGGTCTCTTCGGCAACCGCCGGGTTTTGCCCCAGGGGGGCGAGCAGCGATTCGATTTCCGCCCGCTCCTCTGCCGAAATCGACGGATGGAAGGCCAGCGGATTGTAGCCGGCGTGCACCACGGAAGGAGCGTTGGGAATCATGCGCACCAGCCGTGAAAAACCGCCCAGCAGGTCGGCCAGTTTTTGAAAGGTAAGCACCGGGGCCAGCGAAACCACGATCGTCCGGGCCGCAAGGCAGTCCCTGATTTCCGGCAGGACGCTCTTGATGGCCGGGGGGTGAAGAGCCACAAAAACGATATCCCGGGATGCGGCCTGCCGGTTGTCGGCCGTAACGGTTACGGCCGGGAAGGCGGCCTGCAGCCGGGATAAAACTTCCGGCTGGCTGTCGCTGACGGTTGCTGTTTCCGGCGGCAGAGTGCGGCTGCCCAGGGCTTTCAGGAAAATATGGGTGATGCGTCCGCCGCCGATGAATCCGATGGTTTTGGTTGGCATGATTGGATCTCCTTCGTTGGGTCGTTCCGGTTCCGGTATGGAGTGAGTCTTTTCTCACTTTTCCGACGTTCTGATTTTAGCCCTGAACGATTCCGCGGCACAATGGACGCAGGAAGAAAAAAACAGAATTCGTTATCACATTTGCCCATGTAAAGAAGTGATCCGCTGGCGTCGCGGTGCGGAATTCCATCCACCGGAAAGAGGGGCCGGAGCGTGCAAAGAGTACACCGCAGGCCTGTCCCGGGTGCAAGAATTACACGAAATCGGCCACGCTCCGGGCTGGGAGCCGTCCGGCTTCCGTGCGCCGGGAGTCAGGCAGGCGGGGAAACCGGCCCCTGAGCCCTGACGAAAAAGGATGGCCCCGCAAAAAGTATGAATTGTTATGTTCTGCCGTCCCTTACGGGACTTGCGTGTGTGCTCCACGGGATGAAATATCGGGGATCCTGCCGTTGTGCTTCGCCATGGCGTTGGGAGGCCCCGCGTAAGCCGGCACAGGACTGTTGTTACGAGGCAAAGTCCCGTAAGGGCCGACAAGATTATAGCCCGGCAAGTGATTGCCGGGTTGGCTCCGGAACGTGGCAAGTCCCCATCGGGACGGCAGAACCGGACCAATCAACCACTTTTTACAGTTTCATCAAGGAGCAAAAAGTCCCCGTCTGCCGGCGACAGGCCCTTCCGCTTTTCTTCCCGCTCTTCCTTGCCGGGCGGCCGGCCGCGCCGCCCGGCGCAGGGCTCAGGGCCGGACCGGACCCAGATACCTGTCCAGCCAGTCGAGGCACTCCCGGACGGCTTCCGGGCGGGGAAAAGATCCGTGCCCGCCCTCGAAAATCAGGTGCTTCTTGTCCTTCTCCGGTGTGCCCAGCAGCTGAAAGAAGGGACGCTGCTGCGACTCGTACGGGAAGCTGGAATCGTATCGTCCGTTGATCATCAGCACCGGGATCGTCACCCGGTGGATAAAATTGACGGGGAAAACTTCCGGCAGATCTTTCCTGTTTTGAAAGCCTCCCGAGGACAGGATGGCCGCTTTGATCCGCCTTTCGACGGCCGGCAGCAGGCCGCCCTGATAGGCGCCGAGGCTGTCGCCGAAGAAGGCTACCCGGGTGGCGTCAAAGTCTTTCCGGGTTTCCAGGTAGTCGATCAGCCGGCCCAGATCCTTCACCCAGGCAATGACGTGATCCCGGAAAAAAGCCGGCGGCTTGCCGCCGGGCAGCAGTCCGTCCCGCCGGTCATACGTCCCCTTGTAGATGGGGAAAATCAGCGCCCGACCGCCCTTTAAAAAGAAGCCCCGGGTTTCCTCGAAATTGGCCAGATTCACCTTGTCGTCCATCAGGGCAAACCCGCCCGGGAAATAGACAACCGACTGGAACGGCGGAGAGGCATTCTTCGGCAGAAAGATGTGGGCGATAACCCGGTCGACGCCGTAGGCGGCATCGAAAGTCACCTTCTCCCGTGACCAGCCGTCGGTCGTAACGGCTTCCTCCACCCGGCGTGAAGCTCCCCTTTGTCGTAGGCGTACATGGCCGTGTAGGCCTTCAGGACATCCTCCGGCACCGGCTTCTCTTTGCGGTAGTCGATATCGGTCACCTCGATCCGGGCCGCGGCCGCACCGGCAGGCGGCGCGTCCAGCTTCACGCAGCGGAAGCCGAAATTCGGCAGCCGGTCCCAGGGTGACTGCTCGTCCGAGATATGGAACATGTATTCCGGTTCTCCGAAGCCGCCCCCCAGTATGACCCTTTTGCCGTTCCGGCTTTCGTTCAGGCACCACTCCTTCACGTTTCCCGCCATATCCGTGGTGCCGAATCCGCTGAGAGTTCCTTCCTCTCCGCAGGGCCGGGTTCCCTGGTGGCGGAAGTTGCTGCCGCCGACGATCAGGGGCGTATAAGCGTTCGACTGCGACGCCCCGGTCCAGTGATAGGCGGTAGGAAGGCTTTTGCCGGCGAACTCGGCGTAGGCCGCCGCTTCAAACCAGCTGACTCCTGCCACCGGATGTTTCTCCTGCCCCCTGGGGTAGTCGCCCACCTCCCAGGTGGAAGGGCCGGGGTGTCCGGTGGCATCACGGAAAAGGGCCGCGGCTTCCTCCCAGGGAAGCGTGCGCCCGTCTTTCTGAAAAGGCTGCTTCCAGAAAGTGCGGTTCCGATAGCCGCCGGCATCGACAAACTTCTTGTACTCCTGGTTGGTGACTTCGTGCCGGTCGATCAGAAAGTCCTCAATGGCAGCCGGAGGCGCCTCTGCCAGGGGAGTCGTCAGGCGGGCGGTTCCGCCCGGGATGACCGCCATTTCCGGCGGGACGCTCCCGGCAGGATGAAGCTTGAATTTCAAATCGAAATTATAGTGATATCCGGGCGGGGGCACCCCGGGCGGCGAAGCGATCCAGCAGAGGTCGGCAAACCCCGGCTTGCGCAGACGCCAGACAAAAGCTTCCCGCGGTACGCGTACTTTCCGGAGAGGAGTGGGGCCCAGGCTGCTCCATCCGTCGGAATCTCCCCGATAGGGGCGGATGGCCACATCGGCATCGGAAGGAGTGCTGGCAATCGAAACTTCGCCGGTGGAGCGAATCCAGGCTTTTTCGAGGGTCGGGTCGTTCGGAAGCACGCGCAGGGCCTGGCGGGTGAGCTCCGCGGCTTTACCGTTTTCCCCCGCGTCCGAAAGGCGCGCGATCTCGGGGATCGCCGTTTGGAGCGCCCATTGCTCCCGGGAGTACTGCCTTCCGAACCAGGCAGCCGCCGCGGCCAGGGCCAGCACAAGAGAAGCAGCCGCCAGGGTCGAGTTTTTGAAACGGCGGGAGGATTTGTGCCCCGTCCCTTCCAGCTTCCCCAGGGCGGCCCGAACCTCGGCCATGGTCTGGAAACGGCGAGCGACATTCTTTTGCAGACAATGCGAGACCAGCCCGGACAGATTCCGGGAGACTTCGCTCATATCCACTTCGTCCCGCATGACCGCTGCGATGGTGCCGGACACCGTGTCTTTCTCGAAAGCGCGCCGCCCGGTCAGCATCTCATACAGGACCGCGCCAAAAGTGAAGATGTCGCTCCGTGCGTCCAGCGAGCGGCCCTCGGCCTGCTCCGGGGACATATAGGCGACAGTTCCCAGAATGGCCCCGTCCGCGGTCAAAGCATTCGGAACCGTCGAGCCGTCCTCCAGGATCGAAAAGGGCTGCACCAGTTTGGCCAGACCGAAGTCGAGGATTTTTACCAGGCCCTCCCGGGTAACCATTACATTGGAGGGCTTCAGATCACGATGGATAATCTTGGATTCGTGCGCGGCAACCAGGCCGTCGGCCATCTGCAGCGCAATGGGCAGCGCTTCTCCGGCCTTCATGCCTCCCGCGGGAATCCGCTCCTCCAGGGTCATCCCCTCCACGAACTCCATAACCAGAAAATCGAGACCATCCTGTTTCCCGACTTCGAAAATGGTGATGATATTGGGGTGCTGCAATGAGGAGGCCGCTTTGGCTTCATGAATGAACCGTTCCTTGCGCTCCGGGATGGCGGTCATGTCGGGGGGCAGCACCTTGATGGCCACGGTCCGCCCCAGGGACAGGTCTTTGGCCTTGTAGACGGCGCCCATTCCGCCTGCGCCGATTTTAGCTTGTATTTCAAAGTGCCCTAAAACGGAACCTACCATGGTCGACCAGCCCCACCTTTCCTGTGGAGAGAAAATGCGGAAAGGCCCGATGCGTTTTCCAGTTTCCTGCTATCCGGCTATTGTAGAAGGCCCACATGTTATTGTCAACCGGGAAGATTGTTCCGAACGTGCCCGGGAAGCAGTTCCGGAAAATGAAAAACCCCCGTCGAGCGGGGGTTCTGAAGTAGATGCCGTCCGGAAGGCCGCTGGTGCTGCTTTCCGGACGGCGGTTGGAAAATTAGGGGCGAGGGGCATACGGTCCGGTCCCGTCGCAGATCCCGTCGTGCAGGCAATCGAACTGTCCGCAGTTGTCGCAGATTCCATCGTTATCGGTATCGATGAAGTTACCGCATCCTTGACCGTTGGCGGCCGGAACATTTTTGTGCTGGTAAGCCAGGTTCTGGCAGTTATCGCAGATTCCGTCCTGGTTGGCATCCGCGTAGTTGTCGCAGACGGCCAGCTTTGCCGGTGGCTGCGTCGGTCCGGCGGGTCCCTTGCCAGCCCAGGCCAGAGAGGTGATCAGGAAAAAGCTGAGTACCAGGGCCATGGTCATCTGAGTGTTTTTGCGGTTCATTTTACGTCTCCTTTTTTTGATAATTGTTTTAATTTATAAAATGTAACGACACAAAAGGTATTGCAGGAGCCGTGCCAGAAGTCGAACGGGGATGGCCGATATTTCGTATCCTATGTATTTGCCGTGCGATAGGGTCGGAAACCAAAAGGTGGCTCCTCCCTGCGGGAGATTCGTCGCGCGCAAAGAGTACACCGCGGACCGGTCGCGGGTGCAAGAATTACACGAAAATGTCCCCGTCGGGCAGGGAGCAGACCGGCTTGCGGGTGCCGGGAGCGAGGCGGACGGGGAAACCGTCCCCTAAGCCCGACAAAGAATGACGAGGATGTAACGGGGACTTGGTGTGTGCCGTACAAGGCGAAATAGCGGATATCGTGGTTTTCAGTTCCGTTATGGCCCTGGGTGGCTCTGCGTAAACCGGCACAGGACCGTTATTCCGAGGCAAAAGTCCCGTAAGGGACGGCAGGATCATCGGGGTAGGGAGGGCCGATTGGATTCGGCTCCCCCCTCCCTCCGAACCGGACGGGCGGATTTCCCGCATCCGGCTCTCCGGTTGGTGGTTCACCTTGACAAGGATTGACGCGCGGAGATATGGGCCTGTTGCAGAGAGAACAGCCCATGCTCTGTAAAGAAAGCATTCGGCCAACGTTGGTGGCCCTGACCACGGCCACGACCCTTGCGATGCCGTCGCCGACGCAGGATGCTGCGCAGGCAATCTTTTCACTTGGTCTGACTCCGAGTTGACAGGAAAAGGAGATCAAGGCGCTTACGCTTTCGTCGATTCCGGGGTACAACGGAGCTACATTTTTGCCAGACGGAGCCGAAGCCTTCCAACCGGGAACCGAACAAGCCGGAGGTGCTGCAGGGGGAAGACCTGTTGGAGTGGCACCGGATTTCCGATGAACTTCGGGCCATGGGTTGCTTCAAGGTATCCGACATGGCCGCAGCCGTGGCGCCATACATGCTTTTGATGGATGGCGAGCAGGGCGGCGAGGCGTGCGGAGCGGCGAGCGATCGGGGCCAGGCTAACCTCGATTCCCACAGAAGGGACTCGAGCTAACAAAATTCGCCGAAATTGGCGGTTTGGCGAGAGTTGGTGTTCGTTCTGACACTTAACACCACGGCTCCTATCCGAACAGGAGTCGGAGCTTTTTTCTTCCCAGCCAAGGTATCACCGTTTCCCGTTCGGCGAATCCCGCTCCGAGCAGGTAGGGATTATGAGCCCGCTTCTGAAATTTGACCTGGATGTGGTGTTCGCCAATGGTTACTCCGGCGGTTGCCTCGACGAAGTCCTGGAAGATGTGGCGGGGTTTGGCGGTCTGATAGCCGTTGCCAATCGTGGTACCCAAGAGCCGATAAAGACTGCTGGCCATGAGGGTCAGTTGCAAATCACAGTCCACTTTCATGGCCACAGCCGAGGAAAGCGCATCCATGTGGAAGAAATCAATACCATCGGCAATATTGTTTTCGATCAGCATCCGCTGGGCATAGCGGCCGATCAATTTTGCCGGGGATCGCTGCAGCTGATTGGTCAGCAATAGCGTCGGTTCTTCATGACCAAGATCCCGGATGGTCAACTGACGGATCAAGCCCTGGTACCCCGGCAGGGTAATCTTGCGATCGAGAATACGCGGCGTGTGATAGGCACGAGCGATTCCTTCCAGTTCGATCCGCCTCCAGGCAGAAGTCGGTTCTTGGGCGGTTTGCCGGAGAATCCTGTCGGATCGACGTCTCAGGGTGATGAAATCAATTCCCAGGTCCTTTAATCGATTCAGATTCGCTTAGGTAGTCAGTTTGGAGTCGAAGATCAGCTCTTCCGGATTTTTGCCGGTCCTTTCTTTCCAGAAATCGACAAAGCGGAGGATTTCATCGTTTTGCTCCTCCTTACGTAACTGGGCGTTGGCATAACAGAAAACCCGATGACCCGCATCCTGTGCCAGGAACGCCAGAATGCCTTTCTGACGTCGGCTGCGCTTGGATCCATAGTGTTTTTGGAGCAAGGCATCTTCGCCGTGGAAAGGAATGGTGTGGAAATCGAGGTCGAAATAATTGCCGCGATCTAATCCGAGGGGCTTCATGGCCTCAAACCACAGACGCATCAATTTGGGAAAGCTACCCGGATCGATGCGGCAACTGTACTCGGTAAGGAAGGAACGTTTGGGAATGATGTTGAGACCGGCAAACAAGGCGAGCCCCTCATCGAATACAGAGCTCATGACATGACTGTGACGCGCCTGGCCAAAAAGTTTCAAAGCCAACAGGGAGCGCATGGCTTGGCCAGCCGGGATCATCTCCGAGCCTGGCAATTCCGCCTGTTGGAAGATTCTATCCAGAGGGATGGCGGCTAAATAAGGAAGGAAAAGAAACAACCCTCCGAATTGGGTACGAAACTCCCGTGGGGACAGATCCAGCTCCCGCACATCGGCCACGGCGGCTCTTCCCGGGTGAATCCCCGCGGGACGCTCGTCGTCGCGTCGCCTGGGAAGACGGGCGAATCCCTCCTGTTTCAAAATAGTGGCGATGGCTGGCGGGCTGAGGGCACTTCGCCCGCTTTCCGTCAGTGCCTGGCGGATGTCGTAAATGGACAGATTCTGTTTGCGCAAGGCCACAATGGCGTCGTGCAAAGGATCCTTCCGTGGAATACCCCGGGAGCTCTTGGGGGTTGGCAGAAAAAAGAGCCGGCGGGGATTCTGGCGGAAATCATGGCAAAGCACGCGGAAGCTACCCGGGGTGTAACCGAAACGCTGGGCCGCTTCTGCCGATGGCAGTTTATCGACGAAGTAGGCGCGCAAGGCCTCGTATTGCCGATGGGTAGCGTTGGATGGCTCCAGGAAGAAGGAAGCCAAGTCTGTTAGTTCTGATTCTTCACTTTCATAGACATATCTAATCCCACGTCATTTTTCCGCCTGGCATCCATTCCGGAGTGGTTGACCCGCCAGCTGAAGGCACAAATCGGCGTGAACCCTGCAATCTCCGTGGAGCTGAATCTATGAGTTTTATCCCCATCCCCATCCGCGACAACCTGGTCTATTTTATCGGCAAGCAGGGATGCACCTGGTCCTGTACGATCGCCCTGAGCCAGGTCGGTGTCGATCCCCCAACGCCCATCGATTTAACCGAATATTCCGTCCGCGGCCAGATTCGTAAAACTTTTGCCGATGCCAGCCCGATTGCCGAATTCATCTGCGCCAAAGTCGATGATATCGCCGGCAAACTGAACATCCTCCTGGAAGCGGAGACTACAGCTGATTTGACCGCCTGCAAAGCCTCTGTCGATAGCACCAACTACACCTCCGCTGACAAAACCGGCCAGCCCCGATGGCCACCTGAAAATCCCCCACTTGTGGCCGGGTCAAAATCCCCCACCCTGGGCGACAGTAGGACAATAGAATACTACCAACCTGTTCTGGGAACCAAGCTTATTCCTTTTTCATCCTGAAACTTTCGGTTTGTTGTCCAACAAGCGCACCGATGCCTGTTTCAGGCGGTAA
>CAINFC010000255.1 GCA_903847975.1 uncultured Acidobacteriota bacterium
ATGTTTTCCGCAGGGGCGGTTTCGCGTTCCTCGGCCTTCCCTGTGGCATGGAGTATCTTCAATCCATCGTCTCCTGCCAGTTGGTAGGCCAGGGCGCTCCAGGGATGCTTGAGAGTCCTCGTCTTCCCATCCGGGGCATTGGCTTCCATGCCTTTTTCCACATCCAGTTTGTCGAAGCAGAGACCGGCGATGCGACATTTAGGGGGCTTTTGGCCGATCTCCTGGACGAACTCGGCAACTGCAGGCAAGTCCGGCAGGTGTTCCGGGTCGCTGACCATGTGCCTCAGAGCGATCAGGGTATGCGTTTTTCCGCCGCCGTAGGTCAGTTCCAGCTGACGGACCGCCTTGTCGTTTTTGCCCGCCAGACGCAACACGACATCGCGAACCAGACGCCGCAAATTATAGGTGGGAAAGGTGAGAGCGAAGAACTGTCCCGGCTGTTCATAGACCGGACGTTTCCCGCGCTGCATCATCACTTCATAGAGATCGGCGGCGAACAAGTGCATCGGCAGTTCGCCGGAAAGCAGATCGTCCCGCAGCCGTACCACTTCATGCCAGGGTTTCCAAGGTGCTTTAGCCAATGTAACTACCCCTCTTTGCTTTAAAATGTCTCGACTTTTGCAACAATTATTGCAACCGGTTTGCAATAATTGCAAAATTTGAGAATAGACCCAAATGCATTAATATCTTCCATTTATGAACACAATAAAAGCATTATACTACTTCTCTTCCGTCCATAACTTGCAACTATTGACCCTCTGGTTGCAAAATTTCGGGCTTCGCACCAAGAAACCATTTTCCCGCACTCGTATGTCCTTGAACATGGATTCTTCCTTCCTTTTGCAGTTCCCGCAAAAGCACCTGAATCTGGCCCCGATTATGGCTGGGCAGGACTTGATGAAATTCCAGCAGTTTGCTGCCTGCTTCCTGATTTTCTCGAATGTGCTTCAAGAGCAGTTCTTTATTGGTCTCTCGGTCCAAACCTTTTTTCCGAGTGTAAACGCCTTTCTTCCCAATGGACGCATAGTAACGATGACCTAGAATAAAGTTTCCGCGAGCAACTCTTTCGATGATCCCCAATTCCAAAAGCCTGGGAATTCTATCTTTTAATGATTCGGGTATCGTTTTTTCCCGGTGAACTTGATTTACCAAAAGAAAATCCTGTGTGCTAAACCTCGCCAAGGTTTCCTTGCCGATTTTTTCCATCATTTGAAGAAGTTTCGGGTCCTGCACCTGCCCATCCAAGGCCAGGGTTACATTAAAACGATCTGTCCCGTTGAAATCCGGTAGCGCCTTTGCCGACTGGATGCTCATCTCAAACATTAAATTCATGCCTTGGCCCGATCGTTCTACCAATCCGCATCGGGCAAATAGATCGGCGATCCTGCGATTGCGCGGAGACTGGCGGTCAAGGATGTTTTCAATGGTTACCTCGGGTGGCAGTCCACCGGGGCTTTCAATAACTAATTTTCGCGGGTATTGTCGCAGGAAAATGCTGCCGCCAAGTTGATAATCGCGATGACTCACCGCATTCAAAATGGCCTCGCGAATGGAGCGCTCTTCAAAGGTCGGAATGTCGAGCACAAATAATCCATATTGGAAGTGTTGGTTGTCATTTCGTCGGTTGATGAGTTCCCAAATCCTGTCATAAAAAGCGAAAAATCCTTGCCGGAATTCTTCCCGTTGCTGTGCCGGACCAGAAGCCTCTGTAGCTCGGTATTCGAAAATCACCTCTGACTGGCCCAACAGGCGGCCCAGCGCCTCTCGTGTTCCAAACGAAATGAGCGCCGCGTACGTAATTCCGTCCCGAACGACAGCCTCGCAATCCCTGAGGAGTTGCTCATGGGTCAGATTGGCAAGAGCAGAGTTTCGTGACTTAGCGATCCATCGGCTCCGGAAATCCTCTATCGCGGCGCCATCCAGATCGCTCCAATCTGCTTTGCCGCAGACGTCGGCGGAAAAATCATGTCCCGATTCGGCAAAGATCGTGCGCATTTCCGACATAGGCATAGCGATCAGAGAGTCGCCTTCCCGCCACCAGGCAGTGCCTTTGTCTTGAATCGGAATCCCAACCGGACGAGACGGTATTTCGAAAACCAAAACTCTTTTGGCATCCTTTTCCAAAAGGTGGAAATTTATTCCCAAACGCAAACGCTCCATCAGTCCGCTGCGGGTTTGCTCCGGCTGTTCAAACGCTTTCGATCCTACTACCTGTCGGGGACGCTTGTCGGTTATACCCAGAACGATGTACCCGCCGCCATGATTGGCGATCGCGCAGGCATATTTCGCCAGGTCATCGAATTTGAAGTAATATTTGGCTTCCTTGAATTCGATATTCTCGCCCTCTTTGGCCTCCAGCAACCACGCGATTTCAGGAACCCTCATGACTCGACCTCTGTTTCTTCCGGATTCTCCAGGGTAAACAATCTTGGCAGCTTGTCCCGCACGGCTCCGCGGGCTCCGATGTGGTTGCTGAGGGATTCCAGCAGGGATCGCTCCTCGCTGCCATGCGGGGAAAGTTCGATGAGCGATTGCAGGAGCCGCTTGAAGAGTTCCTGGCGCCGCAGGCCGTTGCTGTCCAGATACTCATCCACTTTCAAGAGGTTGCCTGCTTTCCAGAGGTGCATCAGGCAATGTACCCGGTCGATCAAGGGTATCGATTTGCCACCGGGGGCCTCGTATCCGAGGGATTTGCCTCTGCGCTGTGCCCAGGTCTTGAGCTTCATCTTGCTGCCGGTGTCTTCCTCGCTTTCCTCGTCGCTGTCGGCACTTGATTCCTCGGCTTCATCGGCCTCAGCTTTACCGCTGGTGTGGGCAATGAGGTCCCAGGTTGCGGACAGCTCTCGATCGGAAAGGCCGCAGGAAATGGCGTAAAGAATGCATGCGCCCGCCGGAGCATCCTCCATGCCGAAATCGTGACGATGGAGGAGATAATAAGCCGTTGGTTCGTCCAGACGGTCAGCCGCGGCGCTATCCTCATCCGCATCCTTATCACCGGAGAGCACTCTGCCTACCACAAAGTCCACCACCATCCTTCGGACGTGGGTAAGGAACTCACTGACCGTCATCGGTCCCGGCTCATTGGCCTTTTTCACCACGGGGTGTTTACTATAGGCTTCCATCGCAGGACCAGTGGCCGCCCAAACGAAGTCGGGACCACGGATGCCTTCGTCCCAATACTCCCGCAACCGTTCGCGGATGTTCCGGCGCATATCCTCCAGAACCTGGTTGTCCCATCCGGGGCGGGCGGCTGGTGGACGTTTCTTGCAAACGAGCCAAACGGAGGAGGAGAGTGCAGCGGACGAATTGGCTCGAATTCTTCCTACCCTTTCGGTCGTTATCGGCCAACTTCCATCAACAACGAATCCAGCACGTAGTGTGGCGGAAACCAGAGCCTCCCAAGCGTCAGGGTGTTTATGTGCAAAAACAATTACTAAACGTCCTTCAGGTACAAGAACATCATGACATGCTCTAAATACTTTCTCCATACCGTCTTCGTAAGCGGCTTTTGACTTTACTCTGTCTCCGCCATGACGACTTGCATCATCGATCAACTCACCATCTTGCTTTTCATGGTCCCACTTAGGTGAAAGCCAGTTATGGAAGGAAGCATTCATGTCTGGAGAAAGACCATGTAGGGACCGGCGTAACCAGATATAGAAAAAGTCCATCAAATCGGAATATGGAATAGCATCATAATAAGGAGGATCAGTTATAACGATGTCAGTTGTATCGGATACACGCATCCCAGAGACATTTGTAACTGCGGGAGTTGTGGGACAGGCAATTTGCAATACATGCTCAAGAAACTCGGCCTCCCATTCGATCGCTTGGACATACCCGCCACTGCTATCAGCAAAAGGATTGATTTCATTAAAATCCCACGTCATCGGCAATGCAAAACGAGTAAAAGTAGAAGCTACTTTTTCTGCTGTGGTTTGCCACCAACACAGCATGCTGTTTCTGTCGCCCATCCTATCAATAGCAGCTGACAGATATGCAGTGATAGGTAAAGTTAACTTTGGGTCACAGTGCTCTCTAACCGCCCTCGTCCATTTTATAAAGGTTCCCAGTGCAAGAAGTTGCCTTGATGAAAAAAGTTTATGCCACTTGTCAATACCATAAAGGTGAACAGTGAAAGCAGAACCACCGCCTTTACGGCTTACCCCCTTTGGCGTTGGCTCGGTCGGCAACCCAAAGGGTAACTGATTGAACACTTCAGCAAGGTCTTTTTGCAATACCTCAGCCACCTGAATTTCATGTTCGGTTGGCGGACGGTATTCCTTGCCATTCAGTCCATCAACGACTACGGCTGTCATGAGAGTCGTAAGCCTTCCAGCCATGCTTTCCAGCCGAATATCTTCCGTGGTCATGATCGTGCCGCAGCAAGGACATTTAGCCCCGGATCGGGACATGGTTCCAGAACCAATGCGCTTGTCGTGCTCACGTTTCTGTGCGGCGTTACTGCCTTTTGGGGCCACATTCGTCTCAACACCGAAAACGACGCCGGATTTCTCCACATTCGGTTCCATGGCAAGAAGAACTCTTTTCCTATCCTTCCTGCAGAGCCAGCGAGTTTTCAATAGCGGGAGCATGGCCCGGCAGTTCTTGCATTTCACTGTCCGTGCCCAGAGGTGAGCGACGGTCGGTTTGGCCACCCAGCGCGGGTTTCGCTTGTCTTCCAGATATTCCCGGCTGAATTCCTTGTTTAGGGCGGAACAATCGGGCTTGCCGGTTTCATCCAACGGCACCAGTTGCATGGGCCTCTTCTCGAAAGCCTTCTGATTGAATGGATCCAGGGCTTCAAAATCGGCATATGTGGGATAGAAACGCCCAAGTTCCTTGCGGGCCTGGGCGAGCACCCAGCGGCCCCAGGCGCGCACATGCCAGGCCAGATCGGCTTTGGGTGCACGGATATTGTCCGGCTGATGTAAAGCCATTCCCGGAAGCCTGCCCACCTGGGACATCAGTTGTTTCCTGGTGGGTTTGGTCCGACCGACGAGGTGTGGGTGGGCCTTGTAGAAGTCGTCCATGAACTCTTCGTCGTCGAGGATGAATTCCGGCAGCGGATGGGTCTTCCCGGCCAGTTTCTGGGGATATTCGAGGGTACATTTCAAGATAAACCAGGCCACCGGATTGATATCCACGGCAGTCGCTTCGCAGCCGAGGCGCATCGCTTCCAAGGGGATGGCACCACCGCCGGCAAACGGATCGAGTACCTTCGGGGCGCGTCCGCCGTAGGCCTTTTTTATCTCCTGCCGGAACCAGTCCAGCGTTTCCTTGTTCTGCGTTTCCCGGCCCCAGTGAAGGATGCCGCCTTCGGTCTCTTCCTTCTCGCGCTCGACGGTTTCGCCGCTGGGCATCTTCTTGCGATCGATCTTTTTGACCACCTTTCCGCCGATCTTCTCGCAAAGCCCGCGACGGCGGCGGATGATCTCTTCATGCCAGGTTTCTTCGGACATGCCCTCCGGCTTCGGTTCCGCGCAGGGATCGGGCAGCAGCGTGGCGATCAGCGCCGCCCGGCAGGCCGCCAGCGGCCGCCGCGCAGGCCAGATGTGCAGGGTAGAGATGTGCCCGTGACGCACGTTTTTCTCGTGAACCGAATCCAAAGACGTCTGCTTCAGCGG
>CAINFC010000256.1 GCA_903847975.1 uncultured Acidobacteriota bacterium
CCGCTGAAGCAGACGTCTTTGGATTCGGTTCACGAGAAAAACGTGCGTCACGGGCACATCTCTACCCTGCACATCTGGCCTGCGCGGCGGCCGCTGGCGGCCTGCCGGGCGGCGCTGATCGCCACGCTGCTGCCCGATCCCAGCGCGGAACCGAAGCCGGAGGGCATGTCCGAGGAAACCTGGCAGGATGAGATCATCTGCCGCCGTCGGGAGCTTTGTGAGAAGATCGGCGGAAAGGTGGTCAAAAAGATCGATCGCAAGAAAATGACCGGCGGCGCGGCTGTTGAGCGAGAGAAGGAAGAAACCGAAGGCGGCATCCTGCACTGGGGCCGGGAAACGCAGAACAAGGAAACGCTGGATTGGTTCCGGCAGGAGATCAAAAAGGCCTATGGCGGACGCGCCCCGAAGGTGCTCGATCCGTTTGCCGGCGGTGGAGCCATCCCCTTGGAAGCGATGCGCCTTGGCTGCGAAGCGACTGCCGTGGATATCAATCCGGTGGCCTGGTTTATCTTGAAATGTACGCTCGAATACCCCCAGAAACTGGCCGGGAAGACCCACCCATTGCCGGAATTCATCCTCGACGACGAAGAGTTCATGGACGACTTCTACAAGGCCCACCCGCACCTTGTCGGTCGGACCAAACCCACCAGGAAACAGCTGATGTCCCAGGTGGGCAGGCTTCCCGGAATGGCGCTACATCAGCCGGACAATATCCGCGCACCCAAAGCCGATCTGGCCTGGCATGTGCGTGCCTGGGGCCGTTGGGTGCTGGCCCAAGCCCGCAGGGAACTTGGGCGTTTCTATCCCACGTATGCCGACTTTGAAGCCCTGGATCCATTCAATCAGAAGGCTTTCGAGAAGCGGCCCATGCAACTGGAGCCGTTGGACGAAACCGGCAAGCCCGATTGTTCCGCCCTAAACAAGGAATTCAGCCGGGAATATCTGGAAGACAAGCGAAACCCGCGCTGGGTGGCCAAACCGACGGTAGCTTACCTCTGGGCACGGACAGTGCAATGCAAGAACTGCCGGGCCATGCTCCCGCTATTGAAAACTCGCTGGCTCTGCAGGAAGGATAGGAAAAGAGTTCTTCTTGCCATGGAACCGAATGTGGAGAAAGCCGGCGTCGTTTTCGGTATCGAAACGAATGTGCCCATCGTGGGGTGTAACGGTGCGCAACGGCGCGAACACGATAAGCGCATTGCTGCTGGAACAATGTCCCGATCTGGAGCTAAGTGCCCTTGCTGCGGCACGATCATGACCACGGAAGACATTCGGCTGGAAAGCATGGCGGGAAGGCTTACGAATTTCATGACAGCCGTAGTCGTGGATGGACTGAATGGCAAGGATTATCGTCTGCCGACGGATCATGAAAAACAACTGGCTGATGTGCAGCAAAACGACCTCGCAAAAGCATTCGATCACGTACCATTTGGAGTGCCAGACGAACCAACGCCGAAGGGAGCAAGCCGTAAAGGCGGAGGTTCTGCTTTCACGGTTCATCTTTATGGTATGGACAAATGGCAAAAGCTGTTTTCAGCGCGGCAGCTCCTATCCATGGCGACTTTCGTAAATTGGACGAAGGCGGCAAAGCCTGAATTGGAAACTCTGAATTATGCTCCTGAATGGGTTGAAGCTATCTCAGCTTATTTAGCCCTTCAGAACGACAAAGTTACTGACTACAACTCACAGATATGCGTGTGGCACATATCCGGAGAAAAGATCGGTCACACTTTTACACGTTTTGCACTTCCGATAACCTGGGATTTCGTCGAACTGGCAATTATCAATGATGTGGGAGGCGCTTATTCCGCACAACTTGACTGGCTGTCTAGATACATTGACCATGGCCTTGTTGCTGGGACCGATGTCGAAAAGCCATTAGTACAGCATCAGTCTGCCATCCAAGTCAGTTCTGGCGATTATGATGTGGTCGTTACGGATCCGCCATATTACGATGCAATACCATACTCAGACTTAATGGATTTTTTCTATATCTGGCTCAAACGATCATTAAATGGACTTTCACCGGTCCTGGATACGGCATTTTATGAGGCCCTTTCACCAAAGTGGAATCACAAGAGTAACGATGGGGAGCTTATTGACGATGCCAGCCGCCATGAAGGAGACAAAGCAAAGTCGAAATCCGTGTATGAAGATGGCATGGCACGCGTTTTTCAGGGATGTGGCCACGCCCTAAAGACTGATGGAAAGATGGTCGTTGTCTTTGCCAATAAACAGCCTGATGCCTGGGAGACCCTAGTTTCGGCACTGATCCGCTCTGGTTTCGTAGTCAATGGCAGTTGGCCTATTCAAACTGAAATGAGTACCCGCATGCGAGCCAAGACATCAGCCGCTCTTGCTTCTTCCGTATGGCTAGTCTGCAAGAAGCGCCCATTGACCGCCCGCCCCGGGTGGGATAACCAGGTTCTGGAAGATATGCGCAGGAACATCCGCGAGCGGTTGCGGGAGTATTGGGACGAAGGCATCCGTGGTCCCGACTTCGTTTGGGCGGCCACTGGTCCTGCGATGGAAGCCTATAGTAAACACCCCGTGGTGAAAAAGGCCAATGAGCCGGGACCGATGACGGTCA
>CAINFC010000257.1 GCA_903847975.1 uncultured Acidobacteriota bacterium
AATCCGAAAAACAGGAAATCAGAATGCAGGTGCCAGAATCCAGAATATAAAAGACATTTTTTCTACAGGTTACCCCTATTCTGAATTCTATCTTCTGGATTCTGACTTCCAAAACGGACTTTTTACAGCTTCATCCTATATAATAGGTGCTTATTCTGGGGGAACCGGAAAGGAACCGCATGGCAGCTCGAGACACAAGTAAGACTCGCTTCAACAAAGCTCTGACCTACCGGATCGCATTCGTCGCCACACTGGGAGGCTTTCTGTTCGGATATGACACCGCCATCATCAACGGAGCCATCCTGTTTATCAAGGAGCAGTTCCGCCTGACGGAATGGCAAACGGAGCTGGCGGCCGGCAGCCTGCTGATGGGATGTGTCCTGGGCGCTTCGATCGCCGGTGCTCTGGGAGACCGCTGGGGACGAAAGAAGGTCCTGCTGCTCTCCGCTGCGCTTTTCACCCTGTCCTCCCTGGCCACGGCCCTTCCCCGCAGCCTGGAGGAGCTTTGCGTATACCGGGTGTTCGCCGGGATCGCCATCGGGATCGCCTCCATGCTCTCCCCCCTCTACATCGCCGAAATCTCTCCCCCCTCGATCCGCGGACGCCTGGTCAGCATGAACCAGTTCGCCATCATCAGCGGTATCCTGATTTCCTACCTGGTCGGCTGGAGCCTGGCGGCCGCCGGACCGGACGCCTGGCGCTGGATGTTCGCTTCGGCGGTGCTTCCTTCCACTCTCTTTCTGGCAGCCCTGTTCACCGTTCCGGAGAGCCCCCGCTGGCTGACCAAGGAGGGAAGAACCAAAGAAGCTTTGCAGCTGCTTGCCCAGCTGGGAGACCCGTCCGAGGCCCGGTTGCGGCTGGAGGAGATTCAGAGCGTTCTTGCGGAGGAGAGCGGCTCCTGGAAGGAGCTGTTCCACCCGGGAATCCGCATCTCCCTGGGAATCGGGATCGTGCTCGCCATTCTGCAGCAGGTCACCGGCATCAATACCATCCTGTATTACGGCTCGATCCTGTTTACCGAGCAGGTGAAAGTGGAAAACGCTACCGCCGCGCTCTGGGCCAACGTTCTGATCGGATGGATCAACCTGGCCTTCACCGTGGTCGCCGTGGTGGTGATGGACCGGGTGGGGCGCAAGACCTTGCTGGTCCTGGCGTCAGGCGGCATGGGCCTCTGCCTGACCGCCCTGGGCTTCCTTTTTCACCTGAACGCGGCCGGCGGAGCCTGGATTCTGGCCCTGATTCTGGGATACGTAGCCTTTTTCGCAGTCGGCATGGGGCCCGGTGTCTGGGTGCTGCTGGCCGAGCTGTTTCCCACCAAAATACGTGCGCGGGCCATGTCGGTGGCCACCATCTGCCTGTGGGCGGCCTGTCTGCTGATCTCCATCACCTTCCTGTCTCTGGTTCAGGCCATCGGGGCGGGGGGCGCCTTCTGGCTTTACGCCGTCATGTGCTGGGCCGCAGTCTGGTTTATCGGGCGGGCGGTTCCGGAAACCAAGGGGAAAACCCTGGAAGAAATTGAATCCTACTGGCTTCGCCGCGGATCCGGAAACTGATTCCCGGAACTGCCCCTCACCGCTGAAAGAGCCGATCCAGGACCAGGCAAGTCATAGCTTTGACTCCCAGCAGCAAGGCATCTTCGTCCAGGTCGAATGATTCGGAGTGGAGCATGGACTGAATGCCTTTTTCCGGATTGGCCACACCCAGCAGAAAATAGACCCCCGGTATTTTTTCCAGAAAATGGGAAAAATCCTCGGATCCGAGTTGCGGCGGCAGGTCCACCACGTTCTCCAGACCAAACAGGGAGCGCAGGTTTTCCGCGGCGCGACCGGCCAGGGAAGGATGATTCATGGTTACGCCTGCATACGGAAAGAATTCCAGCTGGGCACGTGCGCCGTGGGCAGCGGCAATGCGTTCCACCAGGGAGGTCATCCTTTGGCGAATTTCTTCGCAACCTCCGACCTTTAGGGAGCGAACCGTACCGTGCAGCCGGACACAATCGGTGATGATGTTGTCCCGGTTTCCCCCGTGGATTTCTCCGACGGTGATCACGGAGGGGAAACGGGGATCCATCTGCCGGCTGACAATCGTCTGCAGGGCCAGAATGATTTCCGCGGCCACGGGGATCGGGTCCACGCCGGTATGCGGATAGGCGCCATGGGTTTTTTTCCCCAGGATATGGATCAGGAACCGCTCCGCTCCCGCCCACACCGCGCTGCGGTTGCAGCCGAACTTCCCGACTTCCAGCGACGGCATGACGTGCAGCGCGTAGATGACCTGGGGCTCGGGATCTTCCAGGGCACCATCCTCGATCATTCTGCAGGCACCGGAGACTCCTCCGTCCTGGCTGCCTTCCTCCGCGGGCTGGAAGAGAAACTTGACGGTACCCGGCCAGAGTCCGCGCAAACGGCTCAAAACTCCGGCGGTACCCAGGGCAATGGCACAATGGGCATCATGGCCGCAGGCATGCATCTGGCCATTCACCCTCGAACCGTAGGACCGGCCCCCGATTTCCTGGATCGGAAGAGCATCCATGTCGGCCCGCACGGCCACCACATCTCCGGGCCTGACACCTTCGATCACGCCGACCACTCCGGTCGCTCCGACTTGTCGCAAAATGCGGGTCAGGCCGAAATCCTCCAGCTTCCGGGCGATGAATTCCGCGGTAAGAACCTCCTGAAAAGCCAGCTCCGGGGACTGATGCATCCATCGCCGCCACAGGACCAGGTCCTCCTGCATCGCCTGGATTTCCCGCACAACCTCCCGGTACACATCCCCGGGGACAGCCGGGAGGAGCGGAAATCCTTCACGATCCGGGCAGTTAGCCATGGCGGAATCCGAGTAAGCGGTTGTTCCGGTTAACGGGTGCGAAAACGGAACAGCGTAGTCTGACGATATACCGAGCCTGGCCGCAGGACGGAGTTCGGGAAGTGGGGGTGATGGATCGAGTCGGGGTAGTGCTGGGTTTCCAGGCAGAAGCCGGCGTGCTGCCCATAAGCGATTCCCTTCTTCCCACGAATGTCGCCCTGGAGAAAATTACCCGAATAGACCTGAATCCCCGGTTCCGTGGTGGCCACCTCAAGCAGCCGGCCCGATCCGGGGTCGTACACTTCCGCGGCAGGTTTCATGATTCCATCCGGACCGTCCAGAACGAAATTATGATCGTACCCCCCTGGATTGGGCTTCAGCTGGCTGATCCGTTCGCCGAAAGCCCGGGCGGTACGAAAGTCCAGCGGCGTGCCCTCCACCTTCAGGATTTCGCCGGTCGGGATCAGCCCGGCATCCACCGGAGTGTAAAAAGAGGAATTCAGCTTCAGGGTATGCTGCAGGACATTCCCTTTTTCCGCGCCTGCCAGGTTGAAGTAGCTGTGGTTGGTCAGATTGATGGGTGTGGGGGCATCGGTTTCAGCCTGATAATGAATCTTCAGCTCATTGTGGTCCGTGAGTGTGTAGACGACCGTGGAGGTAAGGTTCCCCGGATAGCCCTCTTCTCCGTCGACGCTGACATAAGTCATTTTGACGCTCAGCCCCTCCCGGGATTCGGTGGCCACAGCATTCCAGAGCGCCTTGTCGAATCCCCGGATTCCACCGTGCAGGGCGTTGGGCCCGTTGTTGACCGCCAGGGTGTAGTTTTTTCCATCCAGGGTGAAAGCGGCCTTGGCGATGCGATTGGCCACCCGACCGGTAATGGCGCCGAAGTAAGGGTGCCCCTTCAGGTAATCCTCCAGGCGGTCAAAGCCCAGGACAACATCGCCGGGCACTCCCTGTCGGTCCGGAACATGCAGCTCGGTAATGATTCCCCCGTAGGTCATCACCTTGACGCACATACCGGTTTGATTCGTAAGAACATAGAGATCCACAGCCTGCCCGTCGGGAAGCTGTCCGAAAGAAAGTTTCTGAATACCGCGCTTGCCCTGCGGGGCCGCGGGAGCCGCCGCCCATAGTACGGCGCACATAGCCAGAACAAAAAGAAGGCTGATGGAAGGAATGGATGTCATGGAAAAGATCCTCATGATGGAATTGCTGAGAAAGCCGGGGTTCAGTTGTTGAGCTGGGCCAGTTCCTTATCGAGATCGCGCAGCCGCTCCTGAATGGAAAGTTTCGGCGGATGAATGTCCGCCAGGTTTACATTCCGGGTCTTCATCCAGGTGCGGATCTGCTCCCGGGAGGAGTGTCGCAGGGCCGGATCCTGGGACAGGCTCTCCAGGCGGGAGTAAAACTTCTCCATTTCCCTGCGCGCTGTAGCAGAGCTCCCCTGGCAAAGCAGAAGCTGGCAGCGCATCAGGATTTCCCGGATCTCCGCTACCGAGGAGGCCACCCTTTGCTGGTAAAAATTTTCCTGAAATCCGGCCAGCTTTTTTTCCAGCTGTTCTGCCCGGAAGTAGTTGGGGAAGAAGCCTCCGCAGAAGGCCAGAGCCAGCAGGAACAACCAGCCCCAGAGGCGCCATGGCACTTTCCCTTTTCTGGCAGCTTTTTTCATGGGCACTCCCTGGAAGCCTCCTCCGGAGAAATTCCCTGCAGCACCCGAAGGGCCTGCGCCACGGTGAACCGGTTTTCGTACAGCGCTTTCCCGACGATTACTCCTTCAATCCATCCTTTACCCGCGTCCCGATAGGCCGCCAGATCCTCCAGCCGGCTGACGCCTCCGGAGGCAATGATTCGGAAGGAAGCTGTCCTGGCCAGCTCCAGGGTGCTCTCCAGGGCCGGCCCTCCCAAAGTGCCGTCCCGACTGATATCTGTATAAATGATGTGTTGCACACCCCAACCGCAGACTTCCCGAATGAAGCCCAGCAGATCGATCCCCACCTGTTGGGTCCAGCCGCGGGTAGCCAGCCTGCCGTCGCGTACGTCCACACCGACGCAGATGCGGCCCCCCCAACGCCGCACCAGGGACTGCATCTGCTCCGGCCGCTCCACTGCCATGGAACCGACGATAACCCGCGCCGCTCCGGACTGAATCAGAAATTCGGCGTCTTCCTGGCTGCGGATGCCTCCTCCCACCTGAACCTGAACAGGTAGTTTCTTTAACATTTCCACGATCACCGCGCGATTGCCGCCCTCGAGGTCCATGGCCCCGTCCAGGTCGACCAGGTGAATCCACGAAGCTCCCTGGCCGATAAAGTCCTGGGCAACATCCAAAGGGGAGGGGCTGTACACTTTGGCGTCTTCCAGCCGTCCCTGCGTCAGACGGACGCATTGACCCTGGTGGAGATCGATAGCCGGAAACAGAATCATCTTACTCCTGCCCTTTCTCCACCGAACGTACGAAGTTGGCCAGGAAACGAAGCCCGATCTGCTGGCTTTTTTCCGGGTGAAACTGAGCGGCCACAATCGAATTCCGGCGAACCACGGCCGGAAAGGCATGGCAACCGTAGCGACAGAGGGCAGCCACATGGGAAAAATCGGACGCCTGGGCCGCGTAGGAGTGCAGAAAGTAAAAATAGCTGCCTTCCGGAATTCCCTGAAACAGGGGGTCCGCCATGCAGGGAAAAACCTGATTCCAGCCGATGTGCGGAACGGCCACATCCTCCGGCAAGCGGCGGACCGTTCCGGGCAGAATACCCAGACCCTGGCCATAGCCGAATTCTTCGCTGGCCTCAAACAGCAGCTGCAGTCCGAGGCATAGCCCGAGCAACGGCTTCCCCCCGCGGATCTCCTCGCGGAGCGCGTCCCAAAGACCCTGCGACTTGAGATTATTCACTGCCTGCATAAAGGCCCCCACGCCGGGGAGCACCAGGGCGGAAGTGTCCGCCAGGTCCGTCGCGGAGACGATGCGCTTCAGTCGGGCGCCACCCGCTTCCAGTGCCCTCTCCACGCTTCGGAGGTTACCCATGCCGTAATCGATGATTCCGATCATAGGAGCGGACCGATTTACAGAATTCCTTTCGTGGAAGGAATTTCGTTCTGCGTCGAGGTGCGCCGGACCGCCTGGCGGAGAGAGCGGGCCGCGGCCTTGAAGGCAGCTTCGAAAATGTGGTGCTGGTTGCTTCCGTAAAGGCAGACCAGATGCAGGTTGATCCGGGCATTCATAGCCAGCGCCCGCCAGAACTCCTCCATCATCTCCACCGGAAACTCCCCGACCATAGGGGTTCGGCTCGGACAGCTGTAGACCAGAAAGGGACGTCCGGACAGATCCACCACCGCGCGCACCAGGGTTTCATCCATGGGCACATATGCGGAGCCGTAGCGCTCAATGCCCCGCTTGTCGCTCAGAGCCTGATCCAGGGCCAGTCCCAGGCAGATGCCGACATCCTCGATCAGGTGGTGGGCATCGACATGCAAATCCCCCTGAGCCTGCACTTCCAGCCAAATGCCGCTGTGCCGTGACAACAGCTCCAGCATGTGCTCCAGAAATCCGATTCCGACCCGGATCGGGCCGCTTCCGGATTCGTCCAGGTTTAATCGCACCAGGATTTCCGTTTCGCGTGTTTTCCTGGAGATTTCAGCTCTGCGCATAGGGTGGCAACCTTTTCATTCCCAATCCGGCGTCGGTGTTTCTCTCACTCAGAGAGAGCAGATCTCCCTTAAAGCCACGAGGAACCGGTCATTTTCCTCAGGCCGGCCGATGCTGACACGCAAGCCGTCCCGAAGCAGCGGATAACGGGAAACATCGCGCACCAGTATGTTCTGAGCCAGCAGCTTCTGGAAGATTTCTCCCGCCGATGCCTTCACCCGGAAGAAAATGAAATTGGCCTTGGAATCGTACGGCTGGATCGCAGGAATTTCCCGCAGGGCCTGAAGGACCCGTCCCCTTTCGGCGACCAGCAGTCGTATATTGTCCTCCAGCCGGTGGTACGCATCGAGCAGGACTTCGGCGGCCGTAAGAGAAAAGGTGTTTACGCTGTAGGGCAGCTTCGCCTTGCCGGCCTGTTCGATCAGAACCGGTTCGCCGAGGCAAAAGCCAAGCCGAAGGCCGGCCATGCCGGCGGCTTTGCTGAAGGTCCGGGTAATGACCAGGTTGGGAAACTCCTTCAGCAGCGGAAACATATTGACGGGAGCGAATTCGCTGTAGGCCTCATCCAGGATGAACAGCCCCTGGTGGACTTCCAAAAGCCGCCTCAAACCGTCCTCCGAGAGCTGACAGCCGGTTGGATTGTTGGGCGAGCAGAGAACGACAACGTCGATATGCTCCGTGCGGCAGATGTGGAGCATCCGTTCCACGTCAAACTCCAGTTCCCCGGTCAGGGGAGCATCCACGACCGCCGCTCCCAGAATTCCCCCGATCAGCTTGTAAAGGGGAAAGGTCGGCTGGGAAAGGAGCAGCCGCTTGCCCCGGTCCAGGCTGATCAGAAACAGGGCCATGATGATCTCGTTGGAGCCGTTTCCGACCAGGATTCCTTCTTCCTTCCATCCGTACCGCTCCGAAATCCTGCGGATCAGCTTCTGCGGGAAAAATTCCGGGTAGCGGGACCAGGAAAGGGACCTCATCCTCTGAAAGACCGCTTCTTTCAATTCCGCGGGGAAATCGAACGGGCTCTCGTTCTGATTGACCTTGACTTCCGCTTGAAGGCTTTTCAGCACGTAGGGAGGCAGCTTGCGAACGCGGGTATTGATGATATCCAGTGGCGATAGTCGGCCGCTGGCTGGCAGATTCTTCATTCCCTATTCCTTAAAGCGAATTTTCACGGACCGGGCATGGGCCGCAAGGCCTTCCACTTCCGCAATTTGTTCAATGGCACCGCGGTCCTGCTGCAGGCGCCTGCGTCCATATTCGATCAGGCTCGAGGTTTTCACGAAATCCTGTACTCCCAGAGGAGAGCTGAAACGGGCCGTGCCGCTGGTCGGCAAAATGTGACTGGGCCCGGCCACGTAATCTCCGGCAGCTTCCGGGGAATAGAGTCCGAAGAAAATGGCGCCGGCGTGGCGTATCTCCAGAGAAAAATCCCGGGCATCTTCGAGAAGAAGCTCAAGGTGTTCCGGTGCCAGCCGGTTTACCAGCTCCGCAGCCTGCGACCGGTTTTCCACAACGATCACCGCACCAAAGTTCCGCAGGGATTCCCTGGCGGTCGAGCCTTTGGGAAGATCCTTCAGCTGGCGGGCCAGTTGAGAATCGATCTGAACGGCATGCAGCTTGCTGTTGGTGATGCAAATCGCCGAGGCCAGTACATCATGCTCGGCCTGGCTGAGCAGATCGGCAGCGATCAGGTCCGGGGGCACCGACTGATCGGCGACTACCACCACCTCGGTCGGACCGGCAATCATATCGATGCCCACCTTTCCGAAAACCAGACGCTTGGCAGCAGCTACATAGGCATTTCCGGGACCGACAATCTTGTCCACAGGAGGTATGGTTTTGGTGCCATAAGCCAGGGCGGCAATAGCTTGGGAACCGCCCACCTGGTAAACCTCCTGGATTCCGACCATGGCCAGAACGGCGGCAAGTTCGGGATGATTTTCCAGGTTGCCGGGCGGGGTCACCGCTACAACCCTGGGGACGGCAGCCACCTTGGCAGGAATGGCTGCCATAAGGATGGTGGAAGGATACGCCGCCCTCCCTCCCGGCACATAAATTCCGACACTGTCCAGCGGCCGGACGCGCTGTCCCAGTCGTGCGTCTCCCGCCTTGAACTCCCAGGACTGCGGCTTTTGCCTGCGATGGAAGGCGTTGACCTGGAAAATGGCCTTTTCAAAGGCCATTCGCAGCGACTCCGGAACCCGGGCGGAAAGCCGGTGGATCTCCTCCCGGCCGATACGTATCTGGCCGGGCCGAAGTCGAATGCCGTCCAGTTTGTGCGTCCACGACAGAAGAGCCTTGTCTCCCCTCGAGGCGACATCCTGGATGATGGGGCGAACGGTTTCCTCGGCCTGCGCCATGAAAACTTCCTGGCGTCGGCGCAGCTTCCGCAAAAAGTGCTCCTGCTTGCCGGGTTCGATGAACGGAACGATCATAAGGGTCCTGCTATTCAGGATTTTCCGCCGAGAATCCGAACACCCCGGCTGTCATATTTCAGCACGCGTACATTGGACCGATAGCCCGCTTTGGAAAACTCCAGAACCAGCTGACGCCCTATTTCCTGCGGCTTGGCACGAACCAGAGCGAGGACACTCGGACCGGAACCGCTCAGGACAATCCCGAGGGTATCCCGGTTGGGTTTGATGGTCAGCATTTCTTCCAGACCGGGAATCAGCTCCGCCCGGTAAGGCTGGTGAATGCGGTCCGCCATGATATCCACGCCACCCTCCCACTTCCCGGTAGAAAGAGAAGCAACCAGAGCGGCTGTTCGCTGAAGGTTGAACACCAGGTCCTCCCGTGAATATTCGTGAGGAAGAACCTCTCTGGCTCTCCGGGTGGAAACCGCAAATTCCGGGGTTACGGCTACTATTTTAATAGAGCTATGAAATGGGCATTTAACCCATTCGATGTGGCCGTTCCGGGTGGTGAGCGCAATGATAAAACCGCCCAGCAGGGAGGGGAGTATATTATCGGCGTGACCCTCCATTTCGTATCCCAGGCGGACTTTTTCCTGGATGGTCAGCTTTTTCTTGGCCAGATTCAGGGCAATTTCTATCCCGGCCACCACGGCGGCGCCGCTGCTGCCCAGACCGGAAGACAGAGGAATTTCGTTACGAACATCCAGGTCGAAGCCGGCGCCCGAAAAACCGATAAAAGACCAGGTATGCTGAATGGCTCGTGAAATCAGGCTCTCGCTCTCGTCCTTGAGGATCTGAGCGCCAACTCCACGATAATTGACTTTTCGACGGCCGTCCCACCGCGATTTCACCACAACTTTCAGATATAACTGCAAGGCCAGGCACAAGGAATCAAGACCGGGCCCCAAATTGGAGGTACTCGCCGGGACTTGTATGGTAAAACGATCCATGAGAATCGAATTTCCTTCCACTCAAAAATTATTTATTTGTAATGGGTTGTCCGAATTATTTCACTGAAATTTCATGCTGTAAAAGCCATTTCATCTTTCTTCCAGGGCGCGCGTTACTGCCTGTAACGCCATATCCCGCGGCATTTCTGCACCGGTCCACAAAAAAAACTGGCGAGCGGCCTGTTCGACGAACATTTCCAGCCCGTAAATCCGCCGGCATCCCAATTCTTCCGCCTGTCGCAGGATACCCGTTCTCCTCGGGTTGTAGACCATATCGTAGACAATGGTATCGGAAGCATTCCGCTCTTTCAGAATCTTTCGAAGATCGAACGGCAATCCTTCCGGATTTGGGTACATCCCCACAGGAGTCGCATTAACCAGCACATCGGGACATGCTTTTTCTAAGGGGTACTCGGATTGGTATTCCGCTTGGAATCGCTCGGCAAGCTTTTTCCCGCTTTCCGAATTTCGACTGACAACAGTCACCCGCGCGCCCCTCGAGCGGAGAGAACAGACAGCAGCGGAGGCGGCCCCCCCTGACCCATATACGGCCCCTCGAATCTGATTTATCTGCGCCTGCCTTTCCAGGGGGCGTATAAATCCATCCAGATCGGTGTTATGTGCCACCCACTCTCCCTCTTGAACCACGATCGTATTGGCAATGCCTGCTGAAATTGCGCTGGCATCCTCCCGGTCACACAGTGCCGATATTCTCTGCTTGTGAGGGTGAGTAACACTAAACCCTTTAAATCCAATGCTTTCCCCGAAATCCCTCAGACCATCGGCGGTAGGTGAACCGAGCGGAACATAAACCCCGTCCCATTTCTGGTCCTGAAAACAGGTATTATGGAGCACGGGGGAAAGAGATTGAGCGACAGGCCAGCCAAGAACACCGTAAATTTTTGTACTGCTCCGAATCTCGCGCACCCGGTATAATTTTACCATATCCTGGGCCGGAATTTGCCCCGGAGCAGAAGGTTTTCCGGAATTCAGTACCGCAAAAGACAGGGCCGATCCGAAACGGGAGGCAAGAATTCGCGTACATTGTCCGGTTTCGCCCATTCCCGCCAGAATTTTAATCCCCTCCCGGCTGCGGAGAGAATAAAGTTTCAGCAGATCGGGAATATTCTGAACGCGGGTGGCAATTTTGACCACCGGGACGTTTCTGCTGCGCATTTCATCGTAAATTCGAATAACATCGTCCGGAGTCTCCTGAAAATTGTGATAGGAAAGGATGACCGGTATATAGGAATTCCTGAATTCCTGTAATATTTCTTCTTGAATGTCATCTTCCAGGTCAACGGCGGCACCGCAAAGAGCCGCTTTTTTCAGCAGGTCCAGGCGCAGCCGCTCCTCCCCTTGAAACAGGCCTCCATGTCTTTCCGGTCGCAAAGTGGCGATCACCGGAAGGGGGGAATGCCGAACCAGGTGCTCCACAACCGATTCATTGATCTCCCGCAGATGGTCAAGGCGCAGTTCCAGGCAGTCCAGAAATGGCAGGGAACTTTCCATGGCAATCCGGGCACCCGACGGTTCGGTTTCGCAGACCACACCGCAAATGCATGTGGAGGCGAGCGAAAGCTCGGAGGAAGTTCTCAGAAGAGGTAGTATGGCTCGGGAGTCCGTCATGCAACACGGGTCGGAAGAAAGAGAGAACTATAAGGGAGCAGACCCGTCACCGATTTCTTTTTCGGAAAAAACCTGAGCCGTAAATACCTGGATCCGGGCTCCTTTTTTCCAGGCATCTCCAGGCAGGCCCGCCTTTCGGCAGGTTTCCTGAAGAAAGGTTTCCCGGTCCCAGCCGTATTTGGAAGCAACCTGCGGAAGTAATAATCCACGATTCCCTCCCCGGGATATAACCAGACCGTGCTCCCCGACGGTTATTTCTTCCGTCGAGTGAACTTCCTCGAGCGGCGAAAGAACCGAAATCTCGATCTCCACACGAACCAGCTCTTCGGCTGTAAGAGGTGAAAAGCGGAAATCTTCCACTGCCGAGGATATCGCACACTGGCTGACAACCTCTGAGAGCGGTGAAGAAAACCCAAGGTTGCCGATGCACCCCCGAAGCTGCCCCTGGATCGTCAGGGTCACAAAAGCGGCGCCCGGGTCGGCCAGGCGAGGATTGGGCGAGGCCATCCTGGTTCGTTTTTTTTCCAGAAAATACTTCTGCAAAGTTTCCCGGGCAATCTGCAGTAGTTCCCTTTTATCCTCGGCTTCAAGCTTCCACATGGCCTTTCCTTCTCTGGGCCCGAAGGCGCAGCAGGTGGATTCTCCGCTGCTGGCGGAATTTCCGGACCTTGACGCTTTCGTCGATTCTTCCCCAGAACATGCGGAAATATTGAACCATGGAAAACAGGGCGAAAAAAACCACGCTGAACAGAGCTACCCGGGCCATCAGCTGTATGGCCCCGCCCCAGCGGTAGCCCAGAATCACCAGGGTAACAGCCACCACCTGGCTGACCATTTTTGTCTTTCCCATTCGGGAGGCCTGAATCGTATATCCTTCCGCAGCAGCTATGTTTCGAAGACCGCTGACCGCAAACTCCCGCCCGATTATGATCACCACCATCCAGGCAGGTACCGCCCCAAGTTCCACCAGCGAAATGAACGCCCCGGAGATCAGAAGCTTGTCGGCGATGGGGTCGAGAAGAGTACCGAGGGTGGTGATCTGCTGCTGCTTCCGGGCCAGATAGCCGTCCAGAAAGTCGGTGGCAGCCGCGCTCAGGAAAAGAATGGTTCCCCAAATCTCCCAATCCGGACTCCGGGTGATCAACAGCACCACCAGAAATGGCACTAAAAAAATCCGGGATAAAGTGAGAAAATTCGGGAGGTTCACAATGGCTTAATTACACTTAATTATATTTAATTACGAATACCCTGTAAGCAGGGGGTACGTCCGCTTGAAATCCAGTGCCCAATGATGTTAGCATGAAATGAAAGAATTTGGAGCCCCTAATTGAGATCCAGCATAAAAAATCTTTTCACAGCTCCATCTCGATGAAGGTCCGTTTTTTCCCGGAACCCTGTATGCAAGGCAACGCCGAATACTCTATATTAATAGTTGATGATGAGGAAATGGTACGGGAGGTTTTGACTCGCCGGCTGAGCCAGGAGGGTTTCGACTGCTGTCAGGCACCCAACGGTCAGGAAGCACTGGAGGTCATTCGCGCCCGACCCTTCGATCTGGTCATCACCGATCTGAAAATGCCGGTCATGGGGGGCGCCGAACTTCTGGAAAAAATCAAAGTGCTGTGCCCCGATACGGAAGTGATCATCATGACCGCCTACGGCACAATCGAATCGGCCGTGGAATCGATCAAGAGGGGGGCTTATTACTATATCACCAAGCCGCTCAGTACAGGCAACGTTCTCTTTCATGTGGAAAAGGCCCTGGAAAGAAAGCAGTTGACCCGGAAGGTGGAACAGCTGGAAAAGGAAGTGCAAGGTCGTTATAAATTCGAAGGAATCATCGGCAATTCCAATGAAATAGTTGAAATGCTACGACTGGTCAGCCATGTCTGCCGGACAGATAGCACCGTGCTGATCCAGGGAGAGAGCGGAACCGGCAAGGAACTGGTCGCCAAAGCGATTCATTACAACAGCCGGCGCTCCGATCGTGCTTACGTTACCGTCAACTGCGGCGCCATCCCGGAAAACCTGCAGGAAACGGAGCTTTTCGGCCATGTCAAGGGCGCCTTTACCGGGGCTTTGGCCGATAAGCGGGGGCTTTTCCAGGAAGCGAATTTCGGGACGCTTTTCCTCGATGAAATCGGCGACACTTCACCAGCCACCCAGGTCAAACTATTGCGCTTTCTCCAGGAGGGGGAAATCCGCAGAGTGGGGGACCTGAAGCCAGTGCAGCTGAACGTCCGGGTTCTGGCGGCCACCAACCGGAATCTGGAGGTTCTGGTCCAGGACGGTAAATTTCGCGAAGACCTGTTTTACCGCCTCCATGTAATCCCTATCCATCTGCCTCCTCTCCGGTCCCGCAGGGAAGATATCCCTCTTCTGGCCCGTCATTTCCAGGATCGATTCTGCTCCCGCCTTGGCAGACAGCTGCAACCCATGTCCGGGGAAGCGCTTTCCCTCCTCCTGCGATATGAATGGCCGGGAAATATACGGGAGCTGGAAAATGTCATCGAAAGAGCCGTCATCCTCACAACCCGGGATTCCATTTCGGCCGAAGACCTTCCCTATCACATCCAGGGGAAAAAAATCAGCTCCTTTCTGAAACAGCCGACCCGGGAAACCACTTTAGGGGAGATGGAAAAGAATTACATTCTGGAAGTTCTGGAGAGAAAAAACTGGAACCAGAAATCCGCGTGCAAGGCACTGGGGATCTCGAAAACCACTCTTTGGCGGAGACTGAAGGAGTACGGCATCGATCCTAAATTACTCCTGCAGAGTCAGTCCTGAAGGCGGGCTTCTGCCGAATCCAATCTTACCCATGTCCGAGCCGACATCCCTGGAAAAAAAACTGGCGCATCTTCCGGAGCAGCCCGGGGTGTACCTTTTCAAGGATGCCGATGGTAATACTATTTATATAGGCAAGGCGCGGATTCTGAAAAACCGCGTCCGATCCTACTTTCAGGATTCCTCGGATCCGAGCCTAAAAACTAAAATATTAGTTACTAAAATTAAGGACCTGGAATTCATTGTCACCGATAACGAAATCGAAGCCCTGCTTCTGGAAAGTCATCTGGTCAAGAAGAACCAGCCCAGGTACAACCTGGAGCTGAAAGATGACAAGAGCTTTCCTTTTATCAAGCTGACCGTCCAGGAGAATTTTCCCCGCGCCTTCCTGACCCGGCAGCACCGCAAGGACGGAGCGCTCTATTTCGGCCCCTACACCGCAGCCGGACTGGCCAAGGAGACCCTGCGCCTGATTCACCGCCATTTCCGCATCCGCACCTGTCGAAAGCCGATCGACGGAAGCGCCGTGCGCCCCTGCCTCAACTACCATATCGGCCGATGCCTGGGCCCCTGCAGCAAGGGTCACTGCCGGCGCGAGGAATACCGGTCAGCCGTGGAAAAGGTCCGGCTGCTGCTGGAAGGAAAGACGGAGGTGCTGACCGGGGAACTGCGCACCGCCATGATGGAGGCCGCCGGACAGGAGAAGTTTGAAGAAGCCGCCATCATTCGGGAGCAGATCCGCACGGTGGAGTCGCTTGCCGAACACCAGAAAATGGTCCTCAACTCGACCGAGGATGCCGACTTCCTGGGATTCCACCAGGAAGGCTCCCGGGCCGCCCTGCAGCTTTTTACCATGCGAGGTAGCAAAGTGCTGGGCCGCCAGGAGTTCTTCTGGGAAGAGCTGGAAGGCTTCCAGGCTGCGGACTTCCTGGCGGAGGTGATCCGCCGGCATTACCTGCCGGCGAGTTTCGTTCCTTCGGAAATATGGATTCCTATGCCAGTGGAAGACCAATCGCTCCTGGAGGAAATCCTGAGCCGAAAGAAAAGGCGTCCGGTGCGAATTCAGGTTCCTAAAATCGGGACCCGGCGCCGGCTGCTGCGGCTGGTTGAAAAGAATGCCCATCTGGCCTTCCAGCAGCGCTTTCGGGTGCTGGGCCCCACCCCGGAAAAAATACTTTCCGACCTGCAGCGGATTCTCGGGCTGCCGGAGCCACCCCGGAGGATTGAATGCTTTGATATCTCCAACATTCAGGGAACGAATTCTGTGGCCTCCATGGTGGTGTGCGTGGACGGAGTTATGAAGCCGTCCGAGTACCGAAAGTACCGCATACGGACGGTGGAAGGAGCCAACGATTTCGCCTCCATGCAGGAGGCGGTTTACCGCCGCTACCGCCGGCTGCAGGACGAAAACCGGTCGCTTCCCGGGCTGGTCCTGGTGGATGGCGGAAAGGGACAGCTCTCCTCGGCGCGAGAGGCCCTGGACGGCCTGAACCTGGCGGGCCAGCCGCTTGCCGCCCTGGCCAAGGAGGAAGAAGCTCTCTTTCTTTCGGAATGTAAGGAGCCCCTGCGGCTGGAAAAGACCGATCCTGTTTTGCACCTGCTGCAGCAGATGCGCGACGAAGCCCACCGGTTTGCCCTGGCTTTTCACCGGAAACGGCGCCAGAAGAGCACACTGCAAACCGCTCTACTGGAAATCCCCGGCATTGGCCCCAGGACGGCCCGCAAGCTGCTCACCCGCTTCCAAAGCCTGAAGCGGCTGCAGCAGGCATCTCAGGAGGATCTGGAAAAAGCGGTCGGTCCGAGGCTGGCTCAAATCCTGGCCCACCACCTGAAGATGGTAAAATAGATAAAAAAAGGAAACACATGGCAGAAGCAGGAGAAACCACTCCCGAAAATACAATGGCGTGGCTGGAGCTGGAATGGTACGACTGGTACCTGCTGACTCCGGAGGAAAGGTGGCACGAGTCCGGCCGGCTCTGGGGGTTTTATCTTGCCATGGGAGGCAGTCTTGATCCCGAACCCGATACGCAAAGTCCTTTCTACTTTCTGCCGTCATGAGGTTCAGGCACTGCTTATAGGGGGGCAGGCGTGCATTATCTACGGCGCGTCCGAATTCAGCCGGGACAGCGATTTTCTGATTGATCCAAAGGCAGAGAATATCCGCTGCACGCAGGATGCATTCCACAGCTTGAATGCCGAAGTGATTGCCGTACCGCCGTTTGAGGCTCATTACCTCCAAAGGGGACATGCTGTACACTTTCGATGCCGGCACCCCGAAGTACAGGGCCTGCGGGTAGACCTGATGTCGGTTTTACGGGGAGTCGACCCTTTCGAGATTTTGTGGAAACGAAGGAAAACGATCGTTCAGGAGAACGGCACTATTGAAGTTCTTAACCTAACCGATCTGGTAAAGGCTAAAAAGACTCAACGGGACAAGGATTGGCCGGTCCTGCGCAGGTTGCTGGAAGCCGATTACATAGCAGAGAAAAACCCCAGCCCGGAAAAGGTCCTTTTCTGGCTGCAGGAATGCCGAACCCCGGAAATCCTGGCCCGGATTTGCCGTGCCTACCGGCCGGAAGCGGCTGTTGTCGCTTTGCGCCGCCCTGCCGTTGCTGCATCTATGGCGGGTGACTTTTCGGAAACGGCGGATCGATTGGCACAGGAAGAATGGGAGGAGCGAAAGCGGGATTCGGATTATTGGAAACCCCTGCGCCAGGAACTGGAAAAGTTGCGCCACCAACAAAACAAGGATCCGCTTTGATCCCCGCTGTTTCCGCGCTCATCCGTGGAACCGTTTTCTTTCCAGGAACCCCTTCCCCGCTTCCCCCCTTTCTTTCATTTACGCTCCGGAAATGGTAGGATAGGTGCCGCAATGGAAACACAGTCGTCCGGCAATGATCCAGGCGGGCCGATCCGACACGAGGACCGCTCGCAGCTTCTGGGGCAAAATGGACTGGTAGTCTGGTTTACCGGCCTTTCGGGGTCCGGGAAAACTACCATAGCGCAGGAAGTGGAGCGCATGCTTTTTTCACGCGGTAGGCTTTCCTACATCCTTGACGGAGACGCGCTTCGCCAGGGGCTCAATGCCGGTCTGGGCTTTTCGGAAGAGGACCGGACGGAAAACATACGCCGTGCCGCGCACGTCGCCAGGCTGTTTCAGGATGCCGGGATCATCGCATTGGCCTGCTTTATCTCTCCCAGAATAGCTATGCGGGACATGGCCCGGCAGATTGTTTCCCCGGCCCGCTTCCTGGAAGTCTACGTCAAAGCCGGCCTGGAGACCTGTATGGCCCGCGATCCCAAAGGCCAATACCGGCAGGCGCTGGAAGGAAAGATCCGGGATTATACCGGACTCAGCAGAGAGCAGTCCTACGAAATCCCCCTGCAGCCTGACCTCGAGCTGGACACCGAACAGCGTACCGCAGCCGAGTGCGCCCGGATGGTCGTCGACGAGATTTTTAAAAATGAACCACCTCGATAAACTGGAAAACCACAGCATTTTCATTCTTCGCGAAGCCTACCATCACTTCAAGAACCTTTGCATGCTATGGTCCATCGGCAAGGACAGCACGGTACTGCTATGGCTGGCCAGGAAGGCCTTCTTCGGGCACGTCCCCTTCTCGCTGGTGCACATCGACACCAGCTTTAAAATCGCCTCCATGATCGCCTTCCGGGATGAACTGACCCGACAGTTGGGGCTGGACATGATCGTCGGAAGGAACGACGACGCCCTGGCGGAGAAAAGAACTTTTCCCGACGGAAACGCCACGCGGTTGCAGTGCTGTCAGGCCCTGAAGACGGAAGCCCTGGTGAACACGCTTAACGCCACCTGGCCGCGGATGCGCTGGAATCGCGAAACAGAGCAATACGATCCGGATCCGACAGGACAGAAATTCGAGGGGGTGATTGTGGGCCTCCGGGCCGAGGAGGAAGGAAGCCGGTCCAAGGAAAGATACTTCAGCGCCCGCAGCGAGGGAAGCCGCTGGGATGTGGCCGCCCAGCCGCCGGAATTCTGGAACCAGTACAAAACCGACTTCGCGCCGGGCACTCACGTCCGGATCCATCCGCTGCTGGAATGGACGGAGCTCAACGTATGGGAGTACATCGAGCGCGAAAAGGTACCGGTAATTCCGCTCTATTTTGATCAATCCGCAAACGGACAGCCCGGCCGGCGGTACCGTTCCCTGGGCTGCGGGCCGTGCACCAGGCCCGTTTCGTCCAGTGCCCAGACGGTGGCCGAAGTCGTGGAGGAGCTGCGCTCCGGCCACCTGGCTCACATTGCGGAGCGCTCCGGCAGGGATCAGGACAAGGAGGACGGAGGCGGGCTGGAGGAACTGCGTAAGGGAGGGTACATGTGATGGCCGCCGGACGCGAATTACGTCTGGTCATGGTCGGCCATGTCGATCACGGCAAGAGCACGATTTTAGGCAGGCTTCTTGCCGACGGGGGAGGGTTGCCGGAGGGGAGGCTGGACGCGATTCAGGAGCTTTGCCGCAGGACGTCCCGTCCCTTCGAACCGGCTTTTCTCCTGGATGCGCTGAAGGAGGAACGCGCGCAGGGGGTGACCATCGATGCCGCGCGCTGCTTTTTCCAGACCGGGGGCCGGCGCTATCTGCTCATCGACGCCCCCGGACATATCGAATTTCTGAAAAACATGGTTACCGGTGCCGCCTCCGCCGATGCAGCCCTCCTGGTGATCGACGCCCGGGAGGGGGTCATGGAAAACTCCCGGCGGCACGGTTATCTTCTGTCCATGCTGGGAATCCGGGAATTTGCGGTGCTGGTCAACAAAATGGACCTGGTGGATTATTCCGAGGCGGTCTACGGCCGCATTGTCGCCGAGTATTCCCGGTTTCTGAACCGGATCGGCCTGGAACAGAAGTCTGCCGGTCCGGACGGCTCATGGGCCGGAGGATCCGTGGCTTTCATTCCGGTCAGTGGCCTTACCGGAGAGAACCTGGTGCGCCGCTCCGGGGAAATGCCATGGTACCGCGGGCCCATCCTCCTGGAACGCATGGAAGCCTTTGCGGGAGAGCCCCTTCCGGAACAACGGCCGCTTCGCCTTCCTGTTCAGGACGTGTATAAGTTCACCCGGGGCGGGGACAACCGACGCATTGTAGTCGGCCGCATGGAAAGCGGCCATCTGGCGGCAGGAGATACGATTACCTTTTACCCCTCCGGGAAGCAGGCCGTGGTGCGGACCCTGGAGGCCTGGAACCAATCCCCCGCACCGGAAAAAGGGGGAGCAGGCTGGTCGGTGGGCTGCACTCTGGAAAAGCAGATATTTATACGGCGCGGAGATCTGGCTGCTCCATCGGGCGGGGCGGAAGGCGCCGTGCCGCGGGTTGCTCGGGAAATCCACACCCGGCTTTTCTGGCTGGGCCATGAGCCGCTTCGCCCGGGCAAAAAATACGGGTTCAAGATCCACACCGCCCGGGCGGAAATGGAAATTGCCGCTATCGCCAGGGTGCTGGATGCCGCCACGCTGGTCCCGAAGTCGGCCGGCCAGGTGGAAAGGAATGAGGTTGCCGAATGTACGCTCCGGCTGGACCGCGCCGTTGCCTTCGACCTGGCGGCGGAATTCCCAGCCACCGGACGCTTTGTGATTACGGACGAATACGAAATCGCCGGGGGTGGGATGATTACCGGATATGAGGAAACCGCCCCGGACGCGCTTTCGGCCAGAATCCGTCAGCGCAACCTGCACTGGGAGGCCGCGGCCATTTCCGGGGAAGAGCGCGCCCGGCGGTACCGCCAGATGCCCTGCCTGATCCTCATCAGCGGGCCGGCCGCGGATCCTGCCCGGAAACGGATCGCCAAGGAACTGGAAGCCCGGTTATTCGCGGAAGGGAATTTCGTTTATTTTATCGGCATGGCGAGCCTGGTCTACGGGCTCGACGCCGATTTGCGAAACGGCAGCCATCGCCCAGCCGGCGACTGTCCGGATCCTGGGGAGATCTCCGAGGAACATTTCCGGCGCCTCGGGGAAATTGCCAACCTGATGCTGGATGCCGGCCTGATCCTGATCGTATCCGCCCGGGAAGCGCGCCAGCAGGATATAGAGGTGCTCGCCGCCGTGCTGAACAGACCCGCAGACCGGTTGCTCACCATTTGGGCCGGCGACCCCGTCACCACCGACTTCCTGCCGGACCTCCACCTCACCGCCCCCGAATGCCCCGAAGGAGCAGGTCACATCCAAACGATCCTGGCGCGCCAGGGAATTCTCCAAACCTCCACCTGACGGGGCATCCGTCAAGGAACCTTCTCAAGCAGGGCTTTTCGGTGAGCCTGGGCTTCCTCCAGGGAGCGAAACTTAAAAACCCCTGTCGGAATTTGCCTGGATGGGCAGAAACACTCAGCCAGCCAGAAGACGGACCGGAGAGCACGACTGTGCTCCGGCGTTCCCGGAGTAACCCATAAATCCTGCCGGGCATCCTCCAGATGATGAAATTTACGGATAGGCATATTCAGTCCGCCAAGCGAAACCGCTCCTTCAAAACGGACGCGTCCGCCCGGTCCTGCAAACGCAAGGTGTCTTTTTTCATTTTGTACAACATTTCCGGTGTGGCTACTCGAACCCGGACGCGTTCGTAGTATTTTTCTTCCAGTCGGATGTCCTCATAACGAAAAGTATCGCCTAACCGGGACAGAAAGTCGATAGTCAGGGAACCATCGGGGGAATAGTATCGGATCGCCGGATAATCGCCGGCCAGATCCTCGGCGCTGATTTCCTGGATAGAGGCATCATCGGGAAAGACTCGCGACAGAGCTGTCCGCAGCCGGTGGATGTTGCTGCTCTCCGGTGAGAGGAAAATGTCGATATCCTGGGTAGCCCGAACTATACCGTGCACGGTTAGCGCCAATGCGCCGATCAGCACATACTCAACTCCTTCATCCTGAAGGGCCTGCAACAACTTCAGTACTTTTTCAAAATCCATAGGAGTATTACGGTCCCTATCGAACCCGCAAATGGACAACCATCCTTGTCTATTTTAACACGCACCCCACCTCCGCCAGCCCAAGCCCTGTTTTAAATCCCTTTCAAAATCAGCCGTAATCCCTGCTGTTTCCGCGCGGATTCGTGTCCTAATTCAAAACCCCTGGCAATTTCCCCCGATTTCGGTCAAAATACAGGGCTTTATGCAGAATGCCGGTTGGAAACTACGGGGTAAGATCTATTTCAATCGCTGGGCCATGGTCGGCATGGATGCACTGGTGGTATTTCTATCTTATCTCGGAGCTTACTGGCTGCGATTTGAAGGCGCTATCGTCAATTACGGCACGCTGATCAATGCCACCTACCTGCCGCTTCTGGCTATCAAGCTGATCTTTTTCTACATTTTCGGAATGTACCGCGGCATGTGGCGCTACACGAGCATGCGCGACCTCCAGAGCATCCTTCTGGCCAACATCATTGCTTCCTCTGCCAACCTGACCTGGTTCTTTTTTACCGAGCGGGCCATGACCGTGTACCGTTCAGTGGTAATACTGGACGGCCTGCTCACGCTCCTGGGCGTGACCGGAATTCGCCTGGCGGTCCGGATTATCTTCCAGTACCATATTCTTGAAGAAAACCCGGTGGAGGCGATTTTTCGTAGGCGGACCCGGAAGCGACTGCTGATCATCGGAGCGGGTGATTCAGGCGAAAAGGTCCTCCGGGAAATGCATGACAATAAAAATCTTGCCTACGAAGTCGTAGGCTTCCTCGACGACAACCCGGCCAAACACCGGCGGCTGATTCATGGGGTCCCCATCCTGGGAGCCACCGCGGACCTCGGACGGATTATCCATCAGAAAAACGCCGAGGAGATCCTCATTGCTGTTCCTTCCGCCTCTTCGCGGGAAATGCGTCGCGTAGTGGAATTGTGCGAGCAGACCGGACTTCCCTGCCGTACCCTTCCCGGGATCGGCGAGCTGATCGACGGCAGCGTGCATATTTCCAGCATCCGGAATGTTTCCTACGAGGACCTGATGGGCCGGGAAGCCGTCCGCCTGGATATGGACCGGATCGGCAAATCCCTTGCGGGAAGGCGAATCCTGGTGACCGGGGCCGGCGGCTCCATCGGATCCGAACTCTGCCGGCAGCTGGCCCGTTTCCAACCCGAACTCCTCGTCATGCTGGACCGTACCGAAAACAACCTCTTCCATGTGGAAATGGAGATGCGACGCCTGTTCCCGGACCTAAACCTGCGGGCGGAGCTGGCCGATATTCAGAAGGGCGCCAAAATTTACGCCATTTTCCAGGAAGTGCAGCCGCAGGTTGTTTTTCATGCCGCCGCCTTCAAGCATGTGCCGCTGATGGAACTTCATCCCTGGGAAGCAGTCAATAACAATGTGTTCGGTACCGCCAATGTTATTCGAGCCGCGGCCAATTGCAATGTCGCACGCTTTGTCAACGTCTCCACGGATAAGGCGGTCCGGCCTACAAACGTCATGGGTGCCACCAAGCGCGTCGCCGAGTTGCTCACCGTAAGCCAGGATCACGGGAGCATGCGCTGCATGGCGGTTCGCTTCGGGAATGTGGTCGGCAGCGAAGGTTCGGTGATCCCTCTTTTCAAAAAGCAGATCGAGCGAGGGGGGCCGGTTACGGTTACCCACCCCGAAGTCACCCGCTTTTTTATGACCATTCCGGAAGCGGCCCAGTTGATTCTTCAGGCGGCGGCCATGGGAGAAGGCGGCGAAATTTTCATCCTGAAAATGGGAAATCCGATCCGTATTGTCGACCTGGCCCGTGATCTGATCCGGCTTTCCGGGTACGAACCGGACGAGGAAATCGAGATCCGCTTTACCGGCCTGCGTCCCGGAGAAAAACTTTACGAGGAGCTGATCACCGAGGGAGAAGGAATCATCTCCACCGAGCACGAGAAAATCCTTGTCCTCCGGGCCCAGACCATACAGCCGGATGAAATCAATCCGCAGCTTCGGGCTCTCCGGCATTCGGCCTTCCGTCGCAACCCTCTTCTCATCAAAGACCGCCTCAAGGACTTGGTCCCCGATTATCAACCCGACCCGACAGGGTGACACAAAACCATGCTGCCCTGGATTTCCCGAAATCAGCTCTGGTGGACGATCGCCTTCGGTGCCGTCCCCCTGTTTTTCCCTCACAAAATCTCGTTATCTACCAACCTTATTTTTATCGGCATCCTGGCCGTCCCCTGGGCGGTGCGATACTTCCGGAAGGATGCCTATCGCCACAATCCCACCTTTGACTTTCTTCTCTTTCTCTTTCTTTTCACCCACCTTCCCGGATTTTATGCCTCCATCGACATCCCCTTAAGCACCGAAAAATTCACCCAGAACCTGATCGGAGTCGGCCTTGCCTCAGGCCTGCTCTCCAAAGAGCGCTCCCTGATCGACCTGAAACGCCTTCTATTCCTGGTTATTGTCGGATGCGCCCTCCTTGCCCTGCTGGTCCCTTTTGTCACAAAATGGGAATGGTCTGGTAAGCTGCTACAGATTCCCGGATTGGCTCAGTTATCTTCTTTCCGTTATCGATTGTCCGAGGATGTGAATGCCAACATTTTCGGTGGCCTGATGACCCTTATGCTGCCTGTCGCTTTTGGATTCAGGCTTACCGGCGCCGGTGATCTGTTCCCACAATACCGCTATACACCAAGAATCCTGGATTTCAGTTTGATTATCATCGCCATGATGTTCGTCCTCTCTCAGGCAAGAGGTGGCATTCTGGGTTTCGGCATCGCCCTTCTTTTTATGGTCTTTTTCCTGGGTAAGAAATTTCGCTGGTGCATCGCCGGTTTCCTTTATGTGGTGCTCGCAGGAATCGTTTGGCTCGGCCCCAGCAGCATCATAAACCTTCTCGGAGGATCCGGGATAGTGGCCGGCTGGGATGTCCGTTTCGAACTTTGGAGCCGGGCGCTTTATATGATTCAGGATTTTCCTTTTTCCGGTGTCGGAATCGGCCTCTATGGGCGGGTGGCCAATATCCTCTATCCCTTTTTTCTGATTTCACCGGACGAAATCATGGGTCACGCTCATCAATTGCTGCTTCAGATCGCCGTCGATCTCGGCATCCCAGGATTAACGGTTTATTGTGCGATCCTTGGTTGTGTTATCTCAGCGGTTCCTTTATCGAAAGCCTTTGCGGTTAATTCCACTCGATTCCTTAATCTTGGCCTACTAGGTGGTTTGCTCGCTATGCTGGTTCACGGTTTGCTCGACTGCCCGTTGTGGAGCAGCAAACTGGCTCCGACACCCTGGATCATCATGGCCTTTCTTCTGGCCTTGACTGAAAAAAAAGGTCAGACTGCTCTCAAGCGTTGGGAGATCTTTACTTGGTGGCTGCTGATTAGCCTCTTAGCCATCGCTCAAATGGGGGATCGGCCCTTATTCGCTTTAGTCATCGCCAGTCTGGGTGCCTCCATATTAGGAGTGTCCGCTCAAGTCTCGAGATTCTCTCTTCAGAGTTGATCCCTTCGTTTGGCAGCTTTCGAAAGGATGTTCCCTCATTCTAAGGATGCATTACATATTAACATGGGCATTTATCTGTGGTCGTAGCGTGTAGTTCCATTCGCCATGAAATGCATTTCTTTCCAAGTTCAACAACTCCATTTCCTCATTCTCAATTTTTGTACCCCTGGGGTACTCGTTCGTGTCCACTGCGGTTTGCCCCGATGGCCACCCAAAATCCCCCACTTGTGGCCGGGTCAAAATCCCCCACCTAACTGCGCGGAATTTGCGATAAAAGCGCGCGGCAGACGGCGACAAAACATGGCATCTTCCCTTGGTTTTATTAATCCAAGGGAGAGA
>CAINFC010000258.1 GCA_903847975.1 uncultured Acidobacteriota bacterium
CGGATGATGTTGTTTCTTGCTCCCGGTTCTCGCTAAAACGCCTGGTTGTGCAAATCGCTGTTCTTAGGGTGGGTCACTTTAACTGAGCAAAGATGGTCTGCTTTTGCTTAGCGCCGAAGAAAAAGTTGAGAACTTCCTGTATTTGCGAAAGCTCATTCATGCCTCACCCGTTCCCCGGCTCGCCGGCTGCGAACATATATGTTCGCATCGTCTGCATAACGTACAAAACGATGCCCTCGCCGTTCCAGCTCCTGATCCAGCTCATCCAGTACGATATTGCTTAACAAGGGGGAGATAGGTCCGCCTTGCGGCGTCCCTTCATCCACCGGACTCACCAGCCCGCCTTCCATCACCCCAACCGTCAGAAACAATCGGATCAGTTTCCGCATTCGCTTGTCCCTGATTCGTTCGGCCCTCTTGGCCATCAGCCGGTCGTGGTTGACTCGGTCAAAGAATTTCTCCAGATCCAAATCCACCACCCAACCATAGCCTTCCGCAACGTAGCGTTGCGCTTGCTCTACGACCTGATGTGCCGACCGTCCCGGTCAAAACCCATAGCTGTGTTTCGAAAAGCTCCGGTCCCAGTACCGCTGCAGAACCTGGTTTAACCCTTGCTGGATGAATCAATCCAGCACCGTCGGGATACCCGGCTGGCATACCCCTCCGTCCGGCTTCGGGATATCCACCTGCTTCACCGGTCGAGGTCGGTAGGTCCCTCCCAGCAATTGGTCCCGGATCTCGGGCCAGTGTTCTTTCAGGTATCCCGGCAATTCCTCCACGGTCATCCCGTCGATCCCCGGGTTCCCTTTGTTGCTCTTGAAGCGAGCCAATGCCTGCTTGCAGTTCTCCCGCTCGCAGACTTCCTCCATTACCTGTTCGTCGCTTACCGGGCTTTTGTCCTGACGCTCCGCCATCCGCGGTTCGATCCCTCTTCCGTCGGCCTTCGGAACTTCACTCCTGCTCTCCTTCGGTGAGGTCAGCTCGCACTGCCTTTTCTGCCGCTTTCCGCTCATGAGTCGCGTCCGTTACTTGCCCTTCCCTTTAACCCCTTGCGGGGACCGTTCGGGCCTTCCCCTGTTGCCAGGTTGCCATGCCCTCTGCTGACTTCTGCTGCCCGGTCAGGACTGATCCCTCAGCCCTCAGTCCCGTATTCGGGACAAACAGCAGATCTCCCGAGGTAATTTCGGCCGCCTTCCGCGCACAACCGCCGGATTTACAGCCAGCATCCTTGATGGATATAGGCTTCGCAGTCATTAGCCTGCTCGCCTGTTGCCGTCTGCCCCTAATCCGTTTCTTGTCCATCGGCTCGCACTTTTGCTCCACGCTTCTTTCCGACCCCGCCTCGCAGCGCGGCCCTTGCGCTTCGCTATGACTTCACCTCCATCAGGGTGTCAAGGGGGCTTTCACCCCCAAGTTGTCGAACATGCTCGGCACACTAAAATAAGCGGCCTGGCCGCTGTGGCCAGGCCGCTTCCTGAGGGCCGGAGTCTTCCGCCTTCAATGGGATTACCATCGGCCGTTGCGGCCGTTGCCGGCCAGAATTTCATCCAATGCCGCCTGGCTGATGTACTGGGCGGTGTAGGTGATTCCCAGCGTTTTCAACTGGCTGAGAAAAGCGCGGATGTGATTGTAAGATCCGCTGCGCAGATGGTCATAGATGTATTTCAGATCGGTATTATCGGTCGCGGCGATCGCCTGGTCCAGGTCGCGTATGTCCAGGTCCTCTATCGTGGCACCCACTTTGAGGGCCTCGGTAAACGAAACCGCTCCTTTTTTCATCAGGTCGTTGTAAATCGTGGTAAGCCGGGCGTCCCGGAACACGCCGATGCCGTTGCTGCCCACCGGGTCCGTCAGGCCGTAGCGGTCCAGCAGAAGTTGGATGGAATCCGTGTGGCGCTGCTCGCTGTCGGCGATACGGTCGAAAACGGAAGCGTTCCATTTCTCAAACAGTTTGGTGTACACGTCGTGGGCCAGCTTTTCCTCCTCCCGCATGAAGAGCAGTCCTTCTTTTTCCATGGGATCCAGCGCCTGCAGCGGAAGGGTGTCGATCAGAAAGCTTCCGCCGTTGCCGCCGGCCGATCCCTGTGGCGGGCCGCCCGGTCCGCGCTGGGCCATGGCCGGCAGGGAGAGAAGAAGCAGGCCGGCGATCCGAATCATTGAATTTGATTTCCAGTAGTTCATGTTGAATCTCCTTGTTTAAATAATTAATTAATGAAAGGCTGCATACCGGATTTTGTTTGCAGCTTCGAACGGCAGGTTGCAAAAGCCATTCCACTCGGATGGGAAGGAAGGTGCCGCGGATAACCGGCCCTGTATCAGCGGCCGCGCGGCAGTCAGCCGGAAAGACGGCTGCTGCCCGGTCCTCTCCGTGATGCAAAACCTGCATCTCCGCTGCACCTTCTGCGCGGTCAGAACGCCGGCGGTATCAGCCTAGCGGTTGTTTCGCCCGCGGCCGGAGCTTCCCCCCTGTCGGGATCCGCCTTGGCCCCGGGTACTCATCCCCGTACTGCCCATGGTTCCGTTCGGGGATGCGCCTCTGGCCCCGTAGCCGGTGCCGTCCTGCGGCCGGGTGCCCTGGTGGCCGGTGCCGTCACCCGGCCCCTTGCCCTTCTGCTTTCCGGCATCGGCGGACCGGCCCGAACCGCTGCCGTTGCAGATACCCGGATTGCCCGCCGAGCCGGCGGCGCCCGACGCACCCGCTTGGGCAAAGAGAGCGGCAGCCATCAGGGACGACAGGATGGTGCCGTGGAGAAGTGCTTTGACTCTTTTCATTCCTGCATGCTCCTTTCTGTGAGAAATGGTTCTTGTTCGGTTGCCACGACTCCCGGGCAACCACACCAGGATTGGAGTGCGTTCCCTTTCAAAAAGATCATGGCGGATCGAATCATAAAACAGCACCTTTATAATTAGATAGCATACAGATCGTTATATAAGGACGGGTCCGTATCCCCGGTTCGCTCCCCGCGCAGTTCCATTCGACGCCCCGCGGTGCAGAGCCAAGGCTCGGAGGTGCAATGATTGCCGGAGGGAATCCCGGGTGCGGCAGCGTTTCCGTTCGATGGGCACGCTATCTACGTCATTTCTTATGCCATGCAGTTCCGGTCCTTGCTGCCGGAGGCGATGGCACGGTGCTTGCAATAAGGATAAGCGGTGGAAGAAGGAAGAAACGGATTCACAACAAAAACCAAAAACGAAGAAAGGAGTCTGAAATGAAAACCGAATCTCTTCTGCGAGTCCTGTGGATGTTATCCCTTCTGGTGGTTTTCCCGAGCCGGGCTTTCAGCGGGGCCGCGGATGCCCCGGCCGGCCGACTGGAAAACCAGGTGCGCCGGGCGCTGATTCAACTGCCCTTTTACGGGATGTTCGACCATTTTCAATTCCGTGTGGAGGGATCCGAGATTACTTTAATGGGCAAGGTAACCCGGCCGACACTGAAGAGCGATGCGGAGCGAGTCGTCGGAAAAATCGAAGGGGTCGAGCGGGTCGTCAATCGGGTTGAGGTGCTGCCTCTTTCCCCTCAGGATGATCGAATGCGCCTGCGCCTGCAGGCGGCCATTTACGGGCATAGCCTATTTCAAACCTCCGCGTTCTGGTCCCTGCCGCCTGTCCATCTCGTGGTGGAAAACGGAAATGTCACCCTGGAAGGCGTGGTGGCCGGCCGGATGCATAAAACCATTGCCGAGCTGCAGGCCAACTCCGTAGACGGAGTCTTCTCCGTCAAAAATAATCTGCAAATAGAAAAAGAGAGGAAAAAGGAAAAAGCCGGCCTGTGAAAAAGCTTGATGTTCAGCGGGGCGCAGCAATGACGCCCCATCGGCGGCAGGCCCGGTCCAGGGGCCTGCCGCTCGTTTTTCATAAGGCCGGCCCGGTCGGTTCGGCCGCTTTTCTTAAAAAAAGGCTTGACATATATATTCTTTTATCGTATATATTGGATATATAAAATAATGGAAGAAGCAAGAATGAAAGACTGGAACGAAACCAGCGAATTCCTGAAGGCCCTGGGACACCCGGTGCGATTGCAGATTGTGGCCGGGTTGATGAACCAGGAGTGCTTTGTGGATAAGATGGTCAAACACCTGAAGCTGCCGCAGTCGACCATCTCCCAGCACCTGGCTCTGCTCAAAAGCCGGGGAATCCTGCAGATCCGCAAGGAAGGAGTGCGCACCTGCTACCGGGTGAAGGATCCTCGTGTGGCCGAACTGATGCGGATTCTGGGCCGGTAATTTTTTTCAACCCATAAATCGCAATATACGAATATAAAGATATATAAAAAGAAAGGAAAATGAAATGGAAAAACAGGTTACCTATGATAATTTTCAGCGGGAAGTGGTCCAATCCGATCTGCCGGTACTGATGGATTTCTGGGCGGAATGGTGTGGGCCCTGCCGGGCTGTCAATCCGACGGTCGCCGCCATCGCGGCCGAAAATCAGGGACGACTCAAAGTGTGCAAGGTCAATGTCGACCAGTCGCCCGAACTGGCACAACAGTTCGGGGTTATGAGCATTCCGACCTTTGTCGTTTTCCAGAACGGAAAGGCCGTGGATCAGTGGAGCGGCGCTCTGCCCAAGGCGGCCCTGACCGCCCGGGTGGCCCCTTACCTGAAGGAGCCCGCGGCTCACTGAGCGCTCCCCCTCAACATTTCATTCCGGAAGGTGCTTGCTATGATTATGAATATCAACCTTCAAAAGACGGCAGGACGGTACGTCCTGCTGCTGGCCCTGGGGCTGGGGCTGGCGGCCGGCTCTTCCGCCTTCGGACAGGCTCCGGAGGCCGGGCTCAGCCTGCGGGCCGCAGCCGAAGAGGCCCTGAAAAACAATCCCGGGCTGGCCGCTGCGCAGAGCCGGGAAAGGGCCGCAGAAAAGAACATTTCCATGGCCGAATCGGCCTATTACCCGCGGGTGGATTTCGAGGAGATCTTCACCAACAGCAACGACCCGGTGTATGTCTTCGGAACCCTGCTGCGGCAGGGCGAGTTCTCCGCCCGGCATTTTGACCCCAATTTTCTCAACAATCCTTCGGCCCGCAACAACTTCAACCACCGCTTCAGCGTACAGCAGCTGCTTTACGACGGCGGGAAGCGGGAGCGGCAGAAATCGATGGCCGCGACCGGGAAAGAGATTTCCTCGCAGCGGGTGCGGATGACCGAACAGCAGGTGCTGTTCGGCGTCATCCAGGACTTTTACCGCGTGGTGCTGGCCGATGCCGCCCTGAAAACCGCAGAGGAGTCGTTGGCCGGCATAGCCGCGGGCCTGAAGCGCACCCGGGACCGCTACGAGGCCGGCATGGCCGTCAAGGCGGACGTGCTGCGCATGGAGGTGCAGAAAGCGGATTTCGAACGGCTGCGGATGGCGGCGCAGAACGAATGCCGCCAGGCGCGCCAGGCCCTGGAGCGGGATCTGGGGCGGGAACCGTCCGGAACCATCCAGGTGAGCGGCCGGATGCGGGAGAGCCTGCCGGAGAACTCCTCCGAACGGGACTGGCTGGATCTGGCCGAAAAGCAGCGGCCGGACCTGCAGCAGGCCTCCATGGCCATCCAACTGGCCGCCGAAAAGCTGCGCAGCACCCGTGGCGCTTATCTGCCCACGCTCGGCGCCATGGCCAACTACGATTTTCATAACGGCACGGATGCCGGCTTCGGCAACAACTACCTGGTAGGAGTCCGACTGCAGTGGAACCTGTTCGACGGCGGCGCCCGATCGGCGGCGGTCCGGCAGGCGGCAGAGGAAAAGCAGGCGGCGGAATATGAACGACGGCAGGCCCTGCAGCAGACCCGGCTGGAGATCAGCGGAGCGCAGGACCGCCGCCGGGTCGCCCAGCAGCAATACCGGGTGGCACAGCAGGCGGCCGAAGCGGCGGAAGAAGGATTGCGGATCATGGAAAACCGCCACGCCGAAGGGTTGGCCACCACCACCGATCTGCTGTCCGTGCAGGTGTCTCGGCACCAGGCGCGGCTCAATATACTACAGGCCTTATACCAATATACGATGGAGTATGCCGCCATGGAACTGGCGGCCGGCAACATTTCTCTTCAATCACCTCTTTTTGTGGGGTAATCATGAAACCGAAAACCATACGATATTCTTCCCAGTTTCTTCTCCTGCTGCTTATGCCCCTTGGCTTCTGGGCCTCGGGCTGCGGCAAATCGGCACCGGAGGTGCACCCGGCGGAATCCAGACGGGTGGCAGCCCGGACCTTCGCGGTCCAAATGGAAAGCTCGACCGATACCTACCTGGCGAGCGGAGACGTGCGCTCCCGCACCGTCAGCCTGCTGACCGCCAAGGTACCGGGCTATGTACGACGGGTTCTGGTCCGGGAAGGCCAGAAGGTAACCGCCGGGCAGGTTCTGGCGGAAATCGATTCGGCCGAGCTTGGTTCGCAGAATCAAAAGGCGCTGGCTGGTTCTGCGGAGGCGCAGCAGGCCCGGACGGAAGTGGTCCATGCCCAGCAGGCCGCCGCTTCGGCGGTCAAAGCAGCCGAAGCCCAGCAGAAGCTGGCCGCCGACACCTACCGCCGCTTTCAGGCGCTGCTGGCCAAGGAGTCGGTCAGCCGGCAGGAATTCGATGAAGTGGAAGCCCGTTATCATGCCTCCCAGGCGCAGCTGGACCAGGCCCGGCAGGCCCTGGAGGCGCTGAAAGCCAAGCAGTCGCAGGTGGAAGCGAAGATCCAGCAGGCCCAGGCCGATGTGGCCGGCACGCAGACCTATCTGTCTTACCTGCGGATCACGGCGCCGTTCGCCGGCGTGGTTACCCGGCGGCATGTCGATCCCGGTGCCCTGGCGGCTCCGGGGGTTCCGCTGCTGACCGTGGAGGACGACGCCCATCTGCAGCTTGAGGTCAGCGTTCCGGAGACGCTGCGCTGGAAGATCCAGGAAAGCGCACCCATTCTTGCCGACGTGGAAGCCGCCGAGCTCCTCCGGCAGGAGGTCAAGCCGCTGGAAATCCCCGCGGCCGCCGATCCCGGCACGCGCAGCTTTCTGTTCAAGCTGGTGCTGCCCGATTCGCCCCGGCTCCGATCCGGGATGTACGGCCGGGCGCGCTTCCCGGTCGGCGTCCGGGAGGCCCTGAAAATACCCGCCGGCTGCCTGGTGCGCAAAGGCCAGCTGGAAGGCGTTTTTGCCGTGGACAGCAGCGGCCGGGCGGAGTGGCGGCTGGTCAAAAGCGGGGAAGCGACCGACCAGCGCGTGGAAATCCTCTCCGGGCTCAAATCCGGTGACAAAGTCGTGGAGAATCCTCCTGCGGACCTGATGTCGGGCGACAGCATCGAGGTGCGGTCATGAGCGCCCCGAACCGGAAGCCTCTGGGCACGGCCGGGCGCATGGCCCACGCCTTCATTGAATCCAAGCTGACTCCGCTGTTCATCGCCGCCTCGCTGCTGCTGGGGGTATTTGCGGTGATGGTTCTTCCCCGGGAGGAGGAACCGCAGATCATCGTGCCGATGATCGACGTCTTCGTGCAAATGCCCGGAGCTTCCGCCCGGGAAGTGGAAGAGCGGGTAACCAAGCCGATGGAAAAGCTGCTCTGGGAAATCCCCGGCGTGGAGTACGTGTACACCACCAGCAGTCCCGGATTCTGCATGGCGGTGGTCCGCTTCTACGTGGGGCAGAACGAGGAGCAGAGCATCGTCCGTCTGAACCAGAAGATGTTCGCCAACTTCGACATCATTCCTCCCGGCGTTTCCCAGCCACTGATCAAACCTCGCTATATCGACGATGTGCCGATCCTGGCCCTGACTTTTTCCGGTGCCGGCTATGACCACTACCAGTTGCGGCGCATGGTGGCCCAGCTCGACGATGCGGTCAAGGCGGTGCCCGACGTGTCTTCCACGGCGATTCTGGGCGGCCAGCGGCGGCAGGTCCGGGTGCTGCTGGATGCCGGCAAGCTGGCCGCGGCCCGACTGGATGTCGGGCGGCTGGCGGGAATGCTGCAGCAGACCAACCACGAGGCGCAGGCCGGAAGTTTCGAACGGCAGAACCGGGAGGTCCTGGTCCGTGTCGGCGGCTTCCTGAAGGACGCTGGCGAAGTGGGCCGCCTGGTGGTAGGCATCGCCGAAGGGCGCCCGATCTATTTGCGCGACGTGGCGGAGATCGTCGACGGACCGGAAGAACCGTCCCAGTATGTCTTTTTCGGCGCAGGTCCGGCCGGAAAAGAGCATGGCGGATCGAAGGTCGCCTCCGGGGGTGTGGCTCCGGCCGTCACCCTGGCCGTTTCCAAGCGTAAATCGACCAACGCCATCCAGGTGGCCGACAGCGTCCTGGAAAAAGTCCGCGAAACCGCGCCGCATTTCATTCCCGGCGATGTGCAGACCACCATCACCCGTCATTACGGGGAAACGGCTGCCGAAAAGTCGAATGAGCTTCTGTTCCACATGCTGCTGGCGGTCCTATCGGTAACCCTGCTGATCGCCCTGACCCTGGGCTGGCGCGAATCGCTGGTGGTGGCCACGGCCATCCCGGTCACCCTGGCGCTGACCCTGGCCATCTTTTATTTTTACGGCTACACCCTCAACCGGATCACGCTCTTTGCCCTGATTTTCTCCATCGGCATCCTGGTGGACGACGCCATTGTGGTGGTGGAGAATATCGTCCGCCACTCGCGGCTGCCGGAAAACCACGGCCGATCCCTGACGGATATCGCCGTGGAGGCCGTGGATGAAGTCGGCAATCCGACCATCCTGGCCACCATGACCGTCATTGCCGCCATTCTGCCCATGGCCTTTGTGGGCGGACTGATGGGCCCCTACATGCGGCCCATCCCCATCGGGGCCTCGGCGGCCATGATCTTTTCCCTGATCGTTGCCTTCCTGGTCACCCCCTGGGCGGCGGTCCGTTTTCTCAAGAGTCACAGTGCCCACGGGGGACACGGCGAAGAGGCCGAAGGGAAGGCCACGCTGCTTTACCGCGTGTTCATGGGACAGCTGCTCCAGGAAAAATGGAAGCGGTACGGCTTCCTGGCGCTGGTCCTGGTGCTGCTCGGCGGATCCATGGCCTTTGTGGCCCTGAAGTGGGTGACGGTGAAGATGCTGCCTTTCGACAACAAGAGCGAATTCCAGGTGATCGTGGACATGCCCGAGGGCAGCTCGCTGGAGGAGACCGCGGCAGCCACCCAGGCCCTGGCCGCTGCGGTGGCCCGGGAACCGGAGGTGACCGATTACCAGCTCTACATCGGGGTGGCTTCCCCCTACAACTTCAACGGCATGGTCCGGCACTACTACCTGCGGCGCGGAGCCAGCGTGGCCGACATCCAGGTCAACCTGCTGCCCAAAGGAGAGCGCTCCGCGCAGAGCCACGATGTGGCCAAGCGTGTCCGGCCGATCCTGACCCCGATCGCCGAGCGCTACGGGGCGCGTATCAAGGTGGCCGAGGTGCCCCCCGGCCCGCCGGTGCTCCAGACCCTGGTGGCGGAAATTTACGGGCCGAACTACAACCGGCAGATGGAAATCGCCCGCGAGATCCGGCAGGTCTTCGAGAAGACACCGGGGGTGGTGGACGTGGACTGGTACGTGGAGGACGACCAGGAAGAAGCCGTTTTCCAGATCGACCGTGAAAAGGCGGCGCGCCACGGCATTTCCAGCCAGCAGATCGCCGGGGCTCTGCAGATCGCCCTGAACGGCATGCCGGTCGGGCTGCTTCACCAGGCGTCGGAAAAGGAGGACGTCCCCATTCTGCTCCGCCTGCCGCGCCCGGCCCGCTCCGGGACGGACGAACTGCTCCGGCTTCATGTCCAGTCTCCCTCCGGGCAGATGGTTCCTCTTTCCGAGCTGACCACGGTGAAAAAGCAGATGGTCGGCAAGAGCATCTACCACAAGAACCTGATGCCGGTGGTCTACGTAACCGGGGATGTCGGCGGGGCGGAGGAGAGTCCGGTCTACGCCATCCTGAAGATGAACGAGACCATTTCCCGACTGAAGATCCCCGAAGGGTATGAGATCGAGCGCTACACGGCGACCCAGCCGTTCACCGACGTCAAATATGCCATGAAGTGGGACGGCGAATGGCACATCACCTACGAGGTTTTCCGCGACCTGGGGCTGGCGTTCGCCGCCGTCCTGGTGCTGATCTACATCCTGGTGGTGGGCTGGTTCCAGTCGTTCGCCACTCCCCTGGTGATCATGGCGGCCATCCCGTTTTCGCTGGTGGGCATCCTGCCGGCCCATGCCGCCATGGGCGCTTTCTTCACCGCGACCTCCATGATCGGCTTCATCGCCGGGGCGGGGATCGTGGTGCGCAATTCCATTATCCTAGTCGATTTCGTCGAGCTGCGCATGGCCCAGGGCATGCCTCTGGACCAGGCGGTGATCGACGCCGGGGCGGTACGCTTCCGCCCGATGCTGCTCACCGCCGCGGCGGTGGTGGTCGGTGCGGCGGTGATCCTTTTCGATCCCATCTTCCAGGGCCTGGCCATCTCGCTTATGGCCGGAGAGGTCGCTTCTTTGCTGCTGTCCCGCATGACCGTGCCGGTGCTGTACTTCGTCCGCGGCATGCAGGAACTCAAGAAAAAATTAAAAAAATAGGAGAACAACCATGACAGTAAATCGCTACCTACGAATGATGGCCGGTTTTTTCACCATGCTGAGCGTTGTGCTGAGCATCTACCACAGTCCGAACTGGCTGTGGTTCACCGGCTTTGTCGGCCTCAACCTGTTTCAATCGGCATTTACCGACTGGTGTCCGGCCATGACCATCCTGCGCAAGCTGGGAATCAAGGATTAGTTAAAAAACCGAACATGCGACGCATTGGACTTTTCATTCTGGCGGCGGCGGCCGCCGCTTTTCTGATGGCGGTTCTGCTGCCCGGCCGGAGCACGGCCCAGCCGCCGCTGGCCGCCCTCCGGGCCCGGTTCCAGAAAAAGGAGAAGGCCTCCATCGATCACACCCGGTTTGCGCAGCTGAAGCAGAAATTCACCCGGCCGCAGGAAGTGACCGCGGCCTGCATTTCCTGCCACAACGGCCGGCACAGGGAAGTCATGCAGTCCAGCCACTGGAGCTGGGAGCGCCTGGAGTACATCCAGGGCAAGGGGATCCGCCCTCTGGGAAAAAAGAACGCGCTGAACAACTTCTGCATCGGCATTGCCGGCAACGAGCCCTCCTGCAACAAGTGCCACGCCGGTTACGGCTGGGCGGATCCGACCTTCGATTTCCAAGACCCGCTGCTGGTCGACTGCCTGGCCTGCCACGATAACAGCAATCTTTATGTCAAGGCGTCGGGGGCGGCGGGAATGCCGGATCCGGCCATCGATTTGAGCCAGGTGGCCCAGCAGGTCGGCAGGCCGCAGCGCACCAACTGCGGCACCTGCCACTTCTTCGGCGGGGGGGGCAACAACGTCAAGCACGGCGACCTGGAAAAATCCCTCTTCGACCCCTCGCGAGACCTGGATGTGCACATGGCTTCGTCCGGGCCGGATATGCAGTGCGTCGACTGCCACACCGCCCGGCAGCACCGCATGCTGGGAAAGATGTATTCCATTTCCTCCATGAACCGCGACCGGGTGGAGTGCGAAACCTGTCATGGAACCCTGCCCCACGTCGACGACGTGGTCAACCGGCACACCCTGAAGGTGGCCTGCCAGACCTGTCATATTCCGGAATACGCCAAGGAGGCCCCGACCAAGCTTACCTGGGACTGGTCCACCGCCGGGCGGCTGAAGGACGGCAAGCCGTATGAGGTGAAAGACGCGAACGGCGTGGAGACCTATTCGTCGATCAAGGGATCATTCACCTGGGGAAAGAAGCTCAAGCCGGAATATGTCTGGTTCAACGGCACCGCCGGCCATTACATGTTCGGCGATCCGATCGATCCCGGTCAAACGGTAAAAATCAACGAACTCTACGGCAGCTATGAGGATCCCGATTCCAAAATCGTTCCGGTCAAGGTGCACCGGGCCCGGCAGATCTACGACACACGGTTTAAATACCTGATCCAGCCCAAAACCGTTTCCACCCAGGCCGGAGACGGCGGCTTCTGGAAGGAATTCGACTGGCAGAAGGCCGCCTCGGAAGGGATGAAGAGAATCGACCTGCCCTTCAGCGGTTCGTATGGTTTTGTGAATACGGAAATGGTCTGGCCGGTCAATCACATGATCTCCTCCAGGGAGCGGACCGTGGGTTGCGCCGAGTGCCACACCCGGCAGCAGGGGCGGCTGGCCGCGCTGAAAGGTTTCTACCTTCCCGGGCGGGATTACCACCCCTGGGTGGAAACCTTCGGGACGGCGCTCATCGGCTTGACGCTGGCCGGGGTACTGGTCCACGGATCGGCAAGAGTATTCTTTTGGCGGCGGAGAAGGAGGCAGTAAATGAGGAAAGGAGAATTGGTTTACCGGTCGTTTGAGCGCTTCTGGCACTGGATGCAGGCGGCGCTGATTCTTTTCCTGGCGCTGACCGGGTTTGAAATCCACGGCTCGCTGCCGTTTTTCGGCTTCGGAAACGCGGTCCGATATCATGCCGCCGCTGCCCTGTGCTTCCTGGTGCTGGTGGCCTTTGCCGTCTTCTGGCATTTCACCACCGAGGAATGGAGGCAGTACCTGCCCACCCGGAAAAACCTGCGGGCCCAGGCGGAATACTATCTCCATGGCATTTTCCGCAATGCTCCGCATCCTACCCGGAAGCACCCCCTGCGCAAGCTGAACCCGCTGCAGAAGCTGGTTTACGCCGGGCTGAAGGTGTTCCTTATCCCGCTGATGGCCGCTTCCGGCCTGCTCTACATGGTTTACCGCTACCCGGAAAGGCACGAGGTGCGGTCGCTGACAATCGGCATGCTGGAGCCCATCGCCGTGCTGCACACCCTGGGCGCCTTTTTTATGGTGGCCTTTTTGATTGCCCACCTCTATCTGATCACCACCGGGCAGACCCTCACCTCGAACCTGAAAGCGATGGTGACCGGGTATGAAGAATTTCCGGAGGAACCCGAACCGGAGGCTCCCGCAACCGCTGCCGTGCAAGGAGGACTGTGAGACGATGACTTCCAGATACATGAACCCCTACCTGGCGGGATTTCTGCTCGGGCTGGTGCTGCTGTCCGCGGTCTTTATCAGCGGTCGGGGCCTGGGCGCCAGCGGTGCCGTCAAGAGCCTGGTCGGCGAAGCGGTGTACCGCGTGGCTCCGGCGCACGCCGCGCAATCTCCGTTCTACAGCTCCTATGTCGGCCGGGACAAGGAGCCGGCCTGGAAAACCTGGCTGGTCTTTGAGGTGGCCGGCGTCATTCTGGGGGGATTCCTTTCCGGGCTGGCCTCCGGGCGCCTTCGCTGGGTGACCGAAGCCGGCCCCGGCGTCTCCCGGACGCGGCGATGGGGCCTGGCGACCCTGGGGGGGGCGCTGTTCGGCATCGGCGCGCAGTTGGCGCGGGGATGCACCAGCGGCGCGGCCTTGAGCGGCATGGCGGTTCTTTCCACCGCCGGCTTCGTAACCATGATGGCCATTTTCGGAACCGGCTATGCCTGCGCCTTTTTCGCGCGCCGGCTCTGGATCGGGACCAAGGGAGCGTGAACCATGGGACCGTTCGTACCGGAACTGATATCGGATTCGCTGAACCTGGTGGTGGCGCTGGTGGTGGGGATCGGCTTCGGAGCCGTGCTGGAGCAGGCCGGCTTTTCCTCCTCCCGGCGCCTGGCCGGGGTTTTTTACGGATATGACTTTACCGTGCTGCGCGTATTTTTCACCGCGGCGGTGACGGCCATGAGCGGAATTCTCCTGCTCGGCTATTTCGGTTTTCTTGATCTGGAGGCCATCTATATCAACCCGACCTGGCTGCAGCCAGCCATCGTCGGAGGAGTGATCATGGGGGTCGGATTCATCCTCGGCGGCTACTGTCCGGGAACCTCCGTGGTGGCCGCGGCCATCGGCAAGCTGGACGGACTCTTTTTCGTTCTGGGCGGGTTTCTCGGCGTGTATGCCTTCGCCGAGCTTTACCCCCGGTTTCAAACCTTCAACGATTCCACTTCCCTTGGCGCGCTGCGGGTCTACGATTCGCTGGGGATCCCGGCGGGCTGGTTCGCCTTTGCCCTGATTGCCATGGCGGTCATGGCTTTTGCCGTCACCACCGTAATCGAAAAGAAGGTCAACCCGGAAGGGGCTCCTTCCCTGGCCTTCTCTACCCGGCGGCACCTTGCGGCCGGGGCGCTATTGCTGGGGCTCGGCCTGGTCTTTCTCTTTCTGCCGGATCGCAAAACCCGCCTGATCGAGTCGGTGTCCGCCGCCGGTTATGCGGATTCTCATCCGGTGAAGCGGATGCCGGTCGACGAACTGGCCTTCCTCCTGGTGGAGAAGGTGCCGGATCTTCTGATCGTCGACGTCCGTTCCGCGGAGCGGTTTTCCGCTCTGGCTCTGCCCGGCTCGGTCCATGCGCCGCTGCGCGATCTTTTCGGTAAGGAATGGATATCCTCTTTCTCGCCGCGACGGGTGAAAAAAGTGCTGGTGGGAGGCGACGAAAAGGAAGGCGTGGTGGCCGCCGCGCTGCTCCGGGAGCTGGGCTACGAAAATGTTTCGGCCCTGGAGGGGGGTCTGGACAAATTCCGTGCCACCATCCTCGAGCCGGCGGCTTTTGTTCCTGCCGGCAACCGGTGGGACGGAGCGCTGAAGGAGTTTCGCGAAAAAGCCCGGGTGGAAATCCGGAAGCAGATCGCGGAGAGCGCGAAAAAGAGCGCCGCGCCGCCCAAAAAGGAGAAGAAGATCCAGGGCGGATGCTGAGCTGGTCGGTTGTTGCCGCATGCCTCTTTTCTGACGGCCCGGCAAGGCATCGCCAACTCCCGGCGACAGGCTCTTTTGCTATTCTTCCCGTCCTTCCGTATCTTCCTGTGAGCCCAATCCTGCACAGGAAGACGGGAAGATCCGGAAGATCCGGAAGAAAGAAGCCAGGGCCGGGGCATTCCATCACGGCGCCAATCACATCGGTTTTTTCAGGACATCCGCCAACCGCCGATCGCCGGGGCGGTTAAGGCACTTGATTTCATCCGGGCGGCCCTGTAAACTAATGGGCTTGTGGGAAAGCGAAAAGCACTTTCCAATCCTAAGTTCAAATCCTTCAAACATATGACCTATTCAATCGATTGGGCCAGGGTCAACCTGGCAGAGGTTCCACGCCTGGTGTCGTCGGAAAGACCGGGGCCCAGGTCCAGGGAAATGCATGGCAGAGCTTCGCGCCTCACCAAAGGGCTCTCCAGCCAGGTCAAGCTTTTTCCGGTAGTGTTCGAGAGGGGATACGGCTGCACTTTGACCGACGTCGACGGGAACGTGTACCTGGATTTTTCTTCCGGAATTTATGTCACCACGTTAGGCCACTGCCACCCCAAGGTGACGGAAGCGGTGCAGAAGGCATCCGGCCAGCTGATGAACTGCCACGATTTTACTACGCCTGTCAAACTCGAGCTGCTGGAAAAACTCGTCGAGGTGATGCCGGGCGACCTTCGCGGTGTTCAGCTTTACGACAGCGGGACTACGGCGGTCGAAGCGGCGCTCCGGGTCTGTCGGGCCGCCACCGGCAGGTTTGAAATGCTTTCCTGCTTTGCCGACTTTCACGGAAAAAGCGGGCATTCCGTGAGCCTGGCGCGAATGAACCGGCAGAACGGCGCCGGAAGGACCCCCGGTTTCTACATGCTCCCTAGGCCCAATACCTACCGCCCGCTCTTCACCCGGGCCGACGGCAGCTGCGACACGGAAGCCTATCTTCAGTTTTTTGACCAGTTCATTCTTGAGGCGACCACCGGCCAGATTGCCGGAATCATCCTGGAGCCGATTCAGGGCTGGGCCGGTTCCATTTTCCCCCCCGATGATTTCTTCCCGAAGCTTCGGCAGTGGTGCGACCGGCGTGGAATTCTCCTCGTAGCCGATGAAGTTCTGACCGGCATGGGCCGTACCGGGAAGTACCTGGCGATGGAGCACTGGGGGGTGGTGCCGGACATCGTAACCCTCGGCAAGGGATTCGGAAACGGTTTTCCCGTCACCGCCATGGTGGTCCGGGAACCTTACGCCGAGTCGGTCGAGGGGATCAGCGCTTCCACCAGCTACGGCGGAAATCCGATGGCCTGTGCCGCCGCGCTGGCTTCCATCCGGGCCATCCAGGAAGAAGGATTGCTGGAAAATGCCGAGCGCCTGGAGGCGTATTTCACACGCCGGCTGAAAAAGATAAAAGAGGCTCATCCGATCGTCGGGGATGTGCGCGGCAAGGGGTGCCTGCTGGGCGTGGAGCTGGTAAAGGATCGGGGCACCAAGGAGCCCTTTGATGAGGCCGGAAGGTTCGTCTACCAGGAAGCCTTTCGCCAGGGATTGGCCTGGATTCCGGCCGGCCACATCCTGAGAATGAGCCCGCCGATTGTCATGGATGTCGAAGCGGCGGCCCGGGGCCTGGATATCATTGAGGAGGCCATCTGGAAAGCGGAAAAGGAATTCGGCTTTACCGGCTCTCCGAAGGAATGTGCCGCCGGCTGAAACGGGTCTGCCGATGTGCCGCAGCCGCATGACGGCGGAAAGACGGTATTCATCCCCGGACCCTGAAGGCAAGGTGAAATCAGCAGAGGACCACGATGTCACGGATACGGATCGATCACGCGACGCTTGTGCTTCCTGACCGGCTGGTCCACGATCAATCCATATTCATCCGGGACGGAAAAATCGAGCAGGTCGGCCCCGCCGGTCCCATGGCCCCGCCGGTTGATCATTGCTTTGACCTGGGCGGGGACTATCTGGCGCCCGGGTTCATCGATCTGCACATCCATGGCTCCGGCCCTTTTCTGATTAACAACGGACCGGAGGAGCTGGCCGGCCTTTCCGCCCTGCTGCCCCGGTACGGAGTTACCTCCTTTCTTCCTACCGTCACTCCCTCAACGAAGGGGCAGGAGGGTGAACTTTTATCGGCTCTGGCGGCCACCCGGACTTCGGGGGCTCAAATCGCCGGCTTTCACCTGGAGGGCCCTTTCCTGGCGCTGTCCGGCTCGCTGCCGCTCAAAGAGGCCGAAGCGCTGCCGGGCGACCGGGAGCGGGTGGAGCGGTTCATCCGGGGGTGCGATCCATACCCGGCGGTCTTCAGCATCTCCCCTGAATTTCCGGGTGTTCTCGATCTGATCCCTGCCATGATCCGCAGCGGGGCCCCGGTCTTCATGACCCACACGGCGGCCTCGGTGGAACAGACCCGGAAGGCGATCGATGCGGGCGTCAGGCATGCCACACACTTTTACGACGTCTTTCCTTCGCCGCCGGAAAAAGAGCCTGGGGTCCGACCCTGCGGGGCGGTGGAAGCGATCCTGGCGGACCCTGGCGTCACGGTCGACTTCATACTGGACGGAGAGCACGTCCACCCCGTCGCCTGCCAGATGGCGCTGGTCAGCAAGGGGGCGGGCGGTGTCTGCCTGATCACCGACGCCAATGTGGGGGCGGGCCTGCCGCCCGGGCCGGCCTACCGTTTTTCCGGCTATGAGGTGACCTTCGCCTATGAGGGCGCTCCGGCGCGCATAACCGCGGACGGACCCTCTCCGGGCGTTCTGGCCGGAAGCGGCCTCACCATGGATGCCGCGCTTCGGAATGCGGTTCGGCTGCTCGCCCTGGATCTGCCTCAGGCCGTCTCGCTGGTCAGCGCGAATCCGGCCCGGGTCATGGGCATCGCGGATCGCAAAGGACAGATCGCTCCCGGTTACGACGCCGACCTGGTGCAGCTGACCAGCCGCCTGTCTGTCCGGCAGACATGGATTGCCGGACAGGCGCAGCTTACCGGCCGCAGTTCGCAGCCGTCTGATTCTGGTGGCGCTTAGCATATGGGAACCCGATTGCTCGCCGGCGCGGCGGTTGCCGATATCACACCCCGCTCTTCTTCCTTTCTTTACGGTTATCCGCATGTCCGCCGCTATAGTACCGGGGTGCATGACCCCCTGTTGTCCGCTGCCCTCTACCTCAGCGATGGGGCCACGCAGGCGATGTTTCTCAGCAACGATCTGATCTGGGTGAGCAAAGAGACGACGCGTCGGATCAGAGAGCGGATCCGTTCCCAGGTGCCGGTTCCTGCCGGGCACATCATGATCACCGCCAGCCACACCCATTCCGGTCCGATGACCCTGGATCTGCTGAGCAACGAGGCGGATCCGGTCGTGCCCAAAACCGATCCGGAATACGTTGACTTTCTGGAGGAGGCGATTGCCCGGGCTGCCGTAACAGCATTCCGGAATTCCGGGCCTGCGGAGGCGGGGCTGGCGGTCTCTCATGCGGAAGGGATCGGGACCCATCGGAGGGACCCGCAGAGCCCGGCCGATCCCCAGGTGCCGGTCTTTCTGGTCCGCCGTGCGCTCGATGCCCGACCGATCGCCTGCATGCTGGTCTACTCCATGCACCCGACGGTACTGCATGAAGACTCCCTTCTGATCAGCGCGGACTTTCCCGGTATGGCGCGTCAGTTCCTGCAGGAGAAGGTCCTGGGGCGCGACTGTCCGGTTCTCTACCACACCGGACCCGCAGGAAACCAGAGCCCGAGGCACCGGGTACGTGCCAACAGCTTCCCGGAGGCCAGGCGCCTGGGATGTCTCCTTGGAAAATCGGTGGCCGAGGCCATGGAAAGGATCGTTTTCCGCCCGGACCACACGATTGCCTGTTCGCGGGTTTTGACGGATCTGCCCCGGCGGAGGATCCCCTCCTGTTCGGAGGCCCAGCAGAGAATGCGGGCGGCACGGGAGCGATTGGAGCTGTTGCGGGAGACGGGAGCGGCACGCGAGCAGATCCGGACCGCGGAAGTGGACTGGTTCGGTTCGGAAGAGTCATGGACGCTGGCCAAAGCCTCCGGGGAGGCCCGCCTCGAATCCTTTTATCGATCGGTCCTTCCTGCGGAAATTCAATCCATCCAGGTCGGGCCATGGAGTTTCGTCGGCTGGCCGGGCGAGGTTTTTGTCGAGTATTCCCTGTCCGTAAAAAAGCAGTTTCCCGATGTTTTTATCATCTCGCTCGCCAATGGCGAACTGCAGGGCTATATCGTAACCCCGGAAGCGGAGGGCCAGGGGGCCTATGAAGCCGGCAACTCCCTCTTTGCCCCCGAAAGCGGTGCAATCCTGGTGGAGAAATCCAAAGAGCTGTTGTCCCGGAGGTCGCCGACATGAAGCACAGGGAATTCGTCCTGGCGATCGATCTGGGAACGACCTGCTTCAAAGCAGGACTTTGGGACCGGACCGGGCGCCTTGCCGGTCTGGTAAGCCGCCCGGTCGAAAAAGAAAAAGACGGCGTGCGCTGTGAGCTTCCCGTGCAGCGCTTCTGGGCAACCCTGAAAGAAATCATTGCGGCGGTCCTCGTACAGGCCGATGCCGGCGGCGAATCGGTCCGGGGTATCGGCTACGCTTCGCAGGCCAATACTTTTTTGCTTTTGGACCGGTCGCGAACCCCCCTGACCCCGCTTATATCATGGAGCGACCGGCGGGCTGCCGGAATGGGCGATGCCGGATGCGTTCCTCCATGGAACCGGCCGGACTTTCTGGCGGTGACCGGGCTGGGGCTATCCTCGGCCGAGTTTTGCCTCGTCAAGCTCCGCTGGCTGCGCGACCGGGAGCCGGAGGTGTGGCGGAGAGCGGTCCGGCTGCAAACCCTGTCCGACTGCCTGGTGTACGGCATGGCCGGGCAGGATTTGGGGGACGCGGGAACGGCCTCGCTCCTGGGAATCTGGGACTTGCGTCAGCAATGCTGGTGGCGGGAGGGACTGGAAACTGCGGATCTTGGCTTTCTCGAGCTCTCGCTTCCCTGTCTTCCGGGCGCTTTTGCAGGAAAGACCGGCAGGCAGGCCGGGGACCTGGTGGGGCTGCCGGAGGGAATTCCGGTGGCCATTGGAAGTCTGGATCATCACGCAGCGGCCCTGGGTGCGGGCTGCTGTTCGCCGGAGTTTCCGGGCGTTTCGGTGGGGACCGTGATCGCCTGCCTCCGCTACCAGGATCGCTTCGAGCCTCTGGCCGGGTGCGCCATGGGCCCGGGAACCCACACGTATCCTTACTACCGGCTGGCATTTGAACCGAACGGTACGGTGGCTTTGGATTCCTACCGGCATCAATATGGTTCCGATATGTCCATGGAGCAGATGCTTTCTCTTGCTTCCTCCGTACCGGAAGGAAGCGAGGGTCTGCAGGCCCGGGCTGCCGGAGAAGGCTTCCGGTTCGAGAACATCCGCCCGGAGCACGGGACAGGTCATTTCGTTCGCGCCCTGATGGAATCGACAGCTGCCGGTCTTGCCAACCTGATCGGGCAGGCCTGCCGGGATCGCGCTCCGCGGAAAATTGCCGTCACCGGAGGCGGAAGCCGGAGTGATTTGTGGCTGCAGATCATGGCGAATGTGGCAGGGATGGATTTGGTCATCCCGGAATGCCGGGAAGCGGGCTGCCTGGGAGCCGGAATGCTGGCGGCCGTGAATGCCGGCTGGTTCCGGGATCTGCCCGAGGCCGTTACGGCCTGGAGCCGATCCCACCGGGTGATCCGCCCCGATTCCGAATGCGCCGCCTTCTATCGCGACTGGCTTTCGGAGCGTGCCCGGGGCGAATCGGAACGGGGAGACTTTGTCTGACCTGTCGAACTTGAATATGAAGGAGTGCAACCATGAGCATCTTTGCGTATGACCCATCCCCCTTTGTTCCCTTCCGGGACAAGGCGACCCTGGAGCGTATCAGGCGAATCACCAGAGAGGAAATCACCCGGCATCCGAATCCGGAGTTCCGGATCCGGGTGGTCAGGGATGCGGATGTCGAATTCATTTGGATTTCGGACATGTTCTACCGGATCCACCGCTCCGCCGAGGAGGGGCGCAAGCTGGTCCTGATCCTTCCCAATCCCGCTTTTTCCTACCGGAAGCTGGCGCATCTGATCAATCGCTTTCACCTGAAATGCCCTCACCTGCACGTCTTCATCATGGATGAGTATGCGGACCAGGACGGGAATATCGCGCCGGAAACATGGCCCCAGGGCTTCATGTACCAGTTCAAGAAATATTTCTACCAGGAGGTGGACCGGGAACTGCGGCCGCCGGAAGCGCAGCTATACGGTCCGACCACCGCCAATATCGGCATTTACGGACAAATGATCCGCGATCTGGGCGGAGCGGACGCCTGTTACAGCGGGCCGGGATGGACGGGGCACCTGGCTTTCATCGAGCCCGATGCCCCGGAATTCGATGCCGATCTGGAGGAGTGGAAGCGAATGGGGCCGCGGGTGGTCCGCCTGTCTCCGTTCACCATCGCCCAGAACTCGTTGCACGGCAGCTTCGGCCGAAGCGGCGATCTGGCTCTCGTGCCTCCCCGGGCAGCGACCATCGGCCCGGCCGAAGTGATCGCCGCCCGGTACCGGATGGACATGAACGCCCTGACGATCGCGGGGACCCATGTCTCCTGGCAGCGTCTTATGACGCGACTCGCGGCTCACGGCCCGGTGACGCCCCGGGTGCCGACATCGATCCTCCAGACCCTGCCGACCGACTTCCTGATCGCGGAGTCCATTGCCGAAGACATCGCGCCGGATTGGGAAACGGCCTATTAATAATTAAGAATAAGGAGGGAAACAGGATGATGGAGAAAGCGTTGCAATTCCGTGGCGTGATGACTGCGCTGGGAACCCCCCTCGACTCGAATGAGGACGTGCACGAGGAGGGGATGCGGGAGCAGATCCGGATGCAGATGCGTGCGGGTGTCCACGGCCTCCTGGTGGCCGGCTCCATGGGTGCCATGCAGCTGCTCAAGGAGGAGACCTATGAAAAAGCCGTGGCGATCGCCGCCGACGAAGTCCGGGGGCGCTGCTTTCTGGTGGCCGGATGCGGCGACACCAGCCTGGAGCGCACCATGGCGAGAGTCAGGCGCATCGGGAGTTATCCGGTGGACGCCGTCGCCGTTGTGCCCCCCTTTTTTTTCAAGTTCACGCCCGCCGAGCTCTTCGATTACTTCCAGCGGCTGTCGGACCGGTGCCCGCTGCCGATCTTCCTCTATGACAATCCCGTCTGGACCAAGCACACCCTGGATTTCGAGCTGGTGGTCGGGCTGTCCCGGCTGCCGCGCATCGCCGGTCTCAAGGCCTCCGGGGATTTTTTCCATTTTCGCCAGTGCGCGGAGTACTTCCGGGAATCCGGCGATTTTACGGTCCTGTCCGGGCAGACCAGTTTTCAGGACCTGTCGCTGCAGCTGGGCGCCCGGGGGATCGTGGACGGGCTGTTTGCGGTGGCGCCGGAGCTGGCCATGAACATGTGGAAATGTTTTTGCGCGAACGATCCGGCCGGAATGGCGGAAGCGCAGAAAAAACTGCTGCAGCTCCTATCCTTCGTCCGCGTCGATTCTACCTTCGGCGGTTTCACCTCGGCCATGAATGCCAGAGGCGTGCCGGGCAACTTCGCCATCCGCCCGTTTGCCCCGCCCTCGGCAGAAGGAAGAAAAAAAGTTGAAAACATCCTGCGGGAGCTGGAACTGGTGTAGGGCCTCGGGAAGACAGGAATACGTTGTGTCGGAAGCGATCCATTCTGATTTTGCATTGACTTTGACTTCGCCCCACCTTACAATAGGAATCGCTAAGGGAAAAAAATGGAATCGCCTGTCATCCCTAATCGCCGGAATTTTCTCGCCTCCGCTTCCACGATACTGACGCCGCGCAAACCTGCCGATAATATTACTGCCGGGGCGGCTGCCGCCGTAGAACCAAGGCCGGCGCCGACGGTCGCGCCGATGGCCTCGCGGCCCAATGTCCTCTACGTCATCCTGGAAGATGCGGGCCCGCATTTTGGCTGTTACGGCGAGCCCCTGGTGCAGACCCCGCACCTCGACCGGTTTGCGGCGCAGGGCGTGCGTTTTGCCGACGCATTTTGCACCGCCCCGGTCTGCTCCGCCAGCCGCTCGGCGCTCATGACCGGCTGCTACCAGACCTACATTGGCTGCCACAACCACCGCACCTGGGAAGGGAGCAAAAAGCGCCTGCCGAAACCGGTGGCCCATCTCAGCGACTGGTTTCGCGCCGCCGGCTATTTCACCTGCAACCTGCAGCCGCAAACAAAAGCCCGGGCCAAGGGCGCCCGCGCCAAGCTCAACGGCCCCGGCGGCTCCGGGAAGATCGATCTCAACTTCCTCATCGACGCCCCGCAGCCCGGGGATCCCTTCGACGGCGATGACTGGTCCCAGCGCGCTCCGGGTCAGCCATTCTTTGCCCACATCACCATCATGGAAACGCACAAGGGCGCCGGTTGGGGCGTTGCCAGAGAGCAGCCCAAGCCGGAACGTGTCGATCCGGAGAAGCTTCAACTGCCGCCTTACTTCCCCGACCACCCCATCGCCCGCGACGAATACGCCAACTATCTCGATGCGATGCATCTCGTAGACGGCTACCTCGGCCGGTTGCTCGCGCGGCTCGAAAAGGACGGCCTGGCGCAGAACACCATCGTCGTGGTCTCGAGCGATCACGGCCCGCTGTTTCGCGGTAAACAGTTCCTCTACGACAACGGCCTGCGCATCCCGCTGCTGGTGAAGTTCCCCGACGGTCGCGGAGCTGGAACCGTCGACCGTCGCCTCGCCTCCGGCGTCGATCTCGCCCCGACCCTGCTCGGCTTTGCCGGCGTTACTCCTCCGCCCGGCGCCGTCCACGGCCGCGACCTCTTCGCTCCCGGCGGGACGCACCCGACCCACGTCTTTGCCGCCCGTGACCGCATGGATACTTCCATCGATCGCATGCGGGCGGTGCGCACCGAACGTTTCAAATACATCCGCAACTACCTGCCGGCCGTGCCCTACATGCAGCACAATGCCTACAAGGAAAAAAATTACCCGACCTGGAACCTGGTAAAGGCGCTGGCCAGGGAGGGCACCATCCGGCCGCCGGAGGCCGCGCTGCTGGCCTCCGCTGTCAAGCCCATCGAAGAACTCTACGACCTCGCTGCGGACCCTCATGAGGTCAAGAATCTCGCCGGCGAAGCCGGGCATGCCGCCACGCTCCTGGAACTGCGCGGCCTGGTCGACGATTTCGTGCGCGACTTCGACCGCGGCACCGCGTACGAGGATCCCGTGGAAATCTTCCGCGGCTACAACGGTTTTCTCCCCGAAGAGGCGGGCCGCGGCAAGCCCGATCATTCCTGAGCCATGCATCCGTGCTTTCCCGTTTCCGCCGCACCGGCCGACCATCCCGGTTTCCCACACCCCTCCGGAGGGGCCGCCAGGAATAAAGAATGGAAAAAGCCATGAATCGTCGCACCTTCATTCATTCCGCCGGCGCGGCTTCCGCTGGGCTCCCGGAGGTGGCCGCGGCCGCGGCCAAGGCATCCGTCAAGCCCCGCAACCGCACCTCCACCGTCATCGCCGCCTATTACCTCAACGCGCACATGTACACCTGCGTGCCGCGCCACATCCGCTACGACATGGAGTGGATGGCCGACATCGGAACCGCCTATGTGTGCGTCGGCGTCCTCGAGCAGGACCTGTTCGCCGCCTACGAAAATCATGCGCTGCTGGCCGCCGAGGCCGCCCGCGTGGGCATGAAAATCCTCGCGGTGCCGTCGCGCTGGGGCGGCCTTACGGCCGGTGCCCCCAAGGTGCCGAGCCTCTTCTCCATTCTGAACCCGCAGACCTGGATGGTGAACAGGAAGGGCTCCACCGCAGTCAATCCCCGCGTCTCCGGCGCGATCAGCAGCGTGCACCATCCCGACACGCTCCGGTTTTTCTGCGATACGCTGGCCGAACTGTACAAACAGCATCCCGCGCTGGCCGGCTTCATTATCGACGAACCCAAAGGCTTTCAGGTCGACCAATCGAAGATGGCTCTCCTCGCCCTCGGAGAGAACGCTCCGCTGCGCGCGCACCTTGCGGCCACCCGGGATTTCTTCGGCAAGGTCTGCGCCTTCGCTAAAGAGCGCTGGCCCGACAAGCTCACCATCCTCTTCCAGCAGGCGCATACCGGCGCTGAGGAGATCGCGGCCGGTGCCGGTGTGCCGCACCTCGACTACTACGGTTGCGACGGTCGTCCGTGGACCCGGGAGGAGGACGACCGGATGGCCGGCGGGGGCGAAGGACAGGAGAGCGGCAAGGGCAAGATCCTCCTGAGCGGGAAAGGCGAAGCCTTTATCAGGGCCGCTCGCGCCGTGCCGGGTCGGAAGAGCTTTTTTCTGCTGGAAAATCACAACCTGCCTGCCTCCATGATCGGGGCCATGGACCGCCGCTACTCCGAGGTGCTCGCGCTCCGTCCCGATATGGCCGCCTATTACTACTATCCGCGAAACGTCCAGGAGCCCGACCGGGCGATGGCGGTGATCGGCAGGCACATCAGGGAGTTTACCCGGGGCTGAACATGCCGCGAAACGCCTGCTGGGGTTCATGGATGAGCGATGAGGGGTATTCCCGAATTGGCCCGGGCGACGAAGAAGCGGGAAGGGAGCGCGGCTGGGGCAGAAAAAACGGTCTTTTAACGCCTTGTCTAATAACTGTTCCTATCAACTGTCGCAATTATGGGAGGTAGACTATGTTTACGAAGAACCGGGTTGTCGTTCTTTGTTTTCTGGCAGGGTTTCTGGCCTTCGGCTGCTTCGACCTGCCGGCGCAGACCGCGCAAGGCCGCATCAGCGGGGTGGTGACCGATCCTGCCAAAGCGGTCATCCCCGGAGTCGCGGTGAAAGCCATCAACATGGATACCGGCCTGGAGACCAACGCGCTGAGCAACGAGGTAGGGCGCTATGTCCTTCCGTTCCTGCCGCCCGGCCGCTACAAGATTGCCGCCGTCGTCCAGGGATTCAAAACCTACGAGCGGCCCGATATCCTCATCGAAACATCGCAGGTGCTGGAACTGGACCTGGCCATGGAGTTGGGGGATTTGAATCAGACGGTGACTGTCAAGGCGGACGCTCCTTTGCTGCAAACCTCCGATTCCACCATTGGTCAGTTTATCGACAACCGTACGGTAACCGATATGCCTCTGGCGGGCCGGCGAGCCCTGGAGCTGGTCCGGCTGTCGTCCAACGTGGTATTCGTCGACTACGCCAACGACGCCAAGCCGCGGTTCGCCGTGGCCGGTGGTCGCGCCTATCAGAGCACCTATATGCTCGACGGCGGCAACATCCAGAACCTGCGCATGGCTTCCGCTCAGGTGGATATCGATCCGCCGGTCGAAGTGATCCAGGAGTTTAAAGTGGTGGCCAACGGTTACGCCGCCGAATATGGGGGCTCGGCGAGCGGCGTGCTGATCAGCACCACCAAGTCGGGCACCAACCAGTTCCACGGCAGCCTTTTCGAGTACTTCCGCAACGACGCGCTGGATGCCGCCGGCTTTTTCGCCCCGGTGGAAAACGGGAAGAAGATCAAGGCGCCGCTGCGGTACAACCTGTTTGGCGGCACCGTCGGCGGCCCCATCCTGAAGAACCGGACCCACTTTTTTGCGGGCTACGAAGGTACCCGCAAATCGGAAGGGCAAACCCAGATTCTTACCGTGCCGGATGCCCGCCAAAAAGCGGGCGACTTCAGCCAGACCTTCGACACGAAGGGGGTGCTGATTCCCATCTTCGATCCCTTCTCGACGCAAACGGTCGGCGGAAAAAAGGTGCGGGATCCGTTCGCCGGCAATAAAATTCCCGCCAACCGGCTGGACCCGGTAGCGGTGGCGCTTGCCAAGTACTGGCCTTCGCCCAATCGGGCGGCCACCAACGTGGCCGGAGCGCAGAACTTTGCGGGCAACATCGTCAACCAGTTTATCCGGGACAACGTCACCGCCCGGGTGGACCATGCCTTTTCCGATGAAAACCGCTTCTATTTCCGTTTCGTCTACAACAACGACCCCTATTCGTATACCAGCAATTATCCCAACATGGTGGGGGATCCGCGGAATCCCATCCACCCGGTGCGCTGGCAGAAGTCCTATCTGTTCCGCGACACCTACACCGTATCCCCGACGCTGATCATGGACTTCGGCTACGCTTTCCTCAACCGGACTTTTTATGCCTTCAGCGCCGGCCTCAATTCCGGAGTCGTAAAGGAAATCGGCCTGCCCGGGGTTTCCACCGAATCCTTCCCCATGATAACGGGTACCGGGATGGCCGCATTGGGATCCGGTTCCGAGCGGAAGCAAAATCCCATCCGCCAGCACCAGATTACCAACAGCTGGACCTGGGTGAAATCCCGGCACACCGTCAAGTTCGGCGGCGAAATCCGAAAAGGAATCAACATGGACGTCAACCGCCCGATCATCAGCGGATCGTTCGCTTTTAATCGTACCGGCACCAGCCAGATCGGGGCCAGCAGCGGCGGCAGCGCCTTTGCCTCCTATTTGCTGGGATGGGTCAACGATTTCACCTCCCGGGAGACGGAGCTGCTGGATCGCTACAGCTACTACCTGGCCTGGTACGCCCAGGACGATTGGAAAATCAGCAACAACCTCACCTTGAATGTCGGCTTGCGCTGGGAAACCGACACGCCGGTCACCGACAAGAACGATCGGACCAACAGCTTCGACCCGAAGCAGATCAATCCGGTATCCGGAACGCCGGGTGTGGTTAAGTTCGCCGGCCTCAACGGATGGCCCAAGCAGCCGTTCGAAACGGACTGGAATAATTTCGGCCCGCGCTTCGGCTTTGCCTGGAAGCCCCTGGGTTCGGGGAATTGGGTGGTGCGCGGCGGTTACGGTCTTTTCTACGAAGGCCCTTCCACTTCGGCCAATGCCGCCACTCTGGGCTTCGAGCTTTCCGCGGCCTCCTCTTCCCCGGACAGCGGGGTTACCGCGGCTTTCCTGCTGCGCAACGGGCCGGGAATTTCCCAGTCCAAGCAGAAGCTGGACGATTCCTTCGGGGCCGTGGCCGTCGGTCAAAAGGCCACCACCAATGTAACCTTCTATGAACCGAATCGGCGTACCGGTTATGCCCATCACCTTAACCTGAGCGTGCAGCGCCTGCTGCCGGGAAACATGGTGCTCGATGTTAGCTATACCGGCAATCTCAGCCGCAAGTTGCCTTGCGGCAACCTCAACATCAACCAGGTTCCTGTGGAAAAGATGGGGGCCGGAAACGCCCAGGTATTGCGCCCCTTTCCGCAGTTCCTGAACGTCACCATTCTGTCTCCCACTATGGGCGTCAATAATTATCATTCCGGCAGCTTCCGGCTGGAGAAAAGATTCGCTCAGGGGATCAGCTTCCTCAGCGGCTACACCTGGGCACGCTCCATAGGCAACGCCGACGACGTCTCCGAGGGTCTGGGGGACAATCAGGTAAACAGCAATTATTACAACCGCCGACTGGACCGTGGGCCCGATGCCCTGGACATCATCCACCGTTTCAGCTGGAGCGCCACCTACGATCTTCCCTGGGGCAAGGGCCGAAAGTGGCTCTCCAGCGGCCCTCTGGCTGCCCTGGCTGGCGGCTGGACCATCGGCTCGATCGTCAATTTGCAATCCGGCGGTCCGTTTACCGTGACGATGAATGCCGATACGACCAACGCCTTCCCTTCCGGCAGCCTGCGCGCCAACGTATTGCGGGATCCCAACTTACCCAAGGATCGGCGAACTGTGGAGCGCTGGTTCGATACGGACGCCTTTGCCGCTCCGGCGGCTTACACGTTCGGCAACGCCGGTCGGGGAATTGTCCGCGGGGACGGACGGATCCGGTTCGATTTTTCCGTCAACAAAAACTTCCGCTTCAGCGAACATCGCTTTGTGCAGTTTCGGGCCGATTTTTTCAATGCCTTCAATCATGCGGATTTCACTCTCCCGAACCGCTCGTTGGATGTCGCCGGATTCGGGGCCATTGCCAGCGCCACCGATCCCCGCAGCATCCAGTTCGGGCTGCGATTCAGCTTCTGAACGAGTCTTCCGGAGGAAGGTCCGAAAGTTCAGGCAATATTGCCTGTTAAGTATTTGTTGCATATGGGTTTCCCTTTTGTTGGCTGATTTTTACATATTGGTTTACGAGGTTTCGGCATAATCCGGTGGCGCATGTAATGAAATCGACGTCGGGGATGTGTTCACAGCAGGTTTTAACTCGATAAAAGTCTTTGAGGTAACGATCCACGGCTCGCTGGGAGTCATTGTCCTGTGAAAACCAAGGCGCCGGTGATGGGTTTAGGTTTTTCCCCACAGAGCAAGCCGATGGCCAACGGGAGAAGGGTAGGCCGCAGTCGAGGGTCCAAGTCCAGACCCGGCACTTAATTGCCGGGCTTTAATCTTGCCGTCCCTTACGGGACTTTGCTTCGGAATAACAGTCCTGTGCCGTTTTCGCGGGGCCTCCCAAAGCCACGGCGGAGCACAACGGTACGATACCTGCTATTTCGTCCTGCGCGGTGCTCACGCAAGTCCCGTCAGGGACGGCAGAACCGGACCCCATCACCCACTTTTAAGGTCCGAGATACAACCGAAAACCGTTTTGATTACAGCTTTAGGCTGCGCGCTGCAAGCAGGTTTCAGCTTGTACCAGGCAAGCTAAAGCTTTTACTCCAGACGGATTTCGTTGGGAACACGGTTAGGCGCCGAAACCAGGCTTTTTTCGAATGAAACGGAGGGTCTGGCCCTGCATGATAGAATGTTTTTTCGAAACCGGAGCATTTCCCATCATGACGGACCATTTTGGATTCAGTGCGCTTCATTATGCAGTGCTGGTCGCCTACATCGGCACGATGATCACTATCGGACTGCTGAGCGCGCGGCGGCAAAAAAGCACCAACGATTTTTTCCTGGCCGGACGAAGCATGCCGTGGGTGGCGGTGGCCATGAGCATTTTCGCTTCCATTACCAGCGCCATTACCTTCATGGGGATTCCCGGGCTGGTCTACAAGGAAAACATCTCTTTTTTTGTGGGCATCCTGATGATGCCGGTTGTCGCGCCCTTCATCATCTATCTGTTTCTTCCGTTTTACCGCCGGCTGAACGTCACCACTTCCTATGAGTACATCTATCGGCGGTTCGGGCCCCATGCGCGCTATTGCGTCAGCGGCCTTTTTATCTGCGCGCGGCTCGGCTGGCTCGGAACCGTGGTTTACGCCCCGGCCCTGGCGATTTCCGCCGTTACCACCATACCGCTCTGGCTGGCAATTATCATGATGGGTGCCATCTCCACGGCCTACACGGTCCTAGGCGGACTCACCGCGGTCATCTGGACGGACGTCGTCCAGTTTCTGGTGCTCACCGGCGGAGCGCTGACGGTAGCCATATCGCTGGCCGTAAACGTGCCGGGAGGCACGATCGAGATTCTACGCATCGCCGGCGAAGGGGGCCGTTTGAACCTGCTGGAGTGGATGCCCCGCCTGACGCAGATGACGGTTGGCGCGGTCGCCCTGTCGTACTTCTTCAATTTCATGCATGACTACGGGGTGGACCAGGTGGCCGTGCAGCGGCTGCTGGCCACCAAAGACTTCCGTGGCATGGTCCGTGCCACGGTGCTCAACTCGATCTTCACCGTGCTTATCGTCGGGATGCTGGCTTTCATCGGCCTCGGACTGTATGCCTATCATATCACCTGGCCCGACCGGCTGGCCGCAGAGATGCGGTCGGATGGCGTCTTTCCCTACTACATCGTGCACGCCCTGCCGCACACCCTTTCGGGGGTGGTCATCGCCGCCCTGTTCTCCGCGGCGATGTCGGGCATCGATTCGGGCATCAATTCGATCGCCACCGTCATGATCAACGACTTCGTCCAGCCGCTTCGGCGGCAGCCCGGGAGCGAGGCTTCCGACATGCGGCTGGCCCGCGCCCTTACCGTCCTGTTCGGCCTGTTTGCCACGGGCGTCGCCTTTTTTGCGTCGCAGATCGGTCCCATTCTCAAGGCATCCCAGACCTTTCTGGGACTTTTTTCCGGACCGGTGCTCGCCCTGTTTCTACTGGGGATCCTGACGCGCCGGGCCACGTTTTACGGCTGGCTGGCCGGTGTATCGGTGGCCATCCCCACGACCATCTGGACGCAGTACAACACCGGCGTGCACTTCATCTATTACTTCCCGCTGAGCTTCGCGCTCAGCGCTGCGGTGGGATACGGAGCCAGCTGCCTGACCCAGGCGCCCCCGGTCGATGAAAATTTATTGCTGCGCGGGTCCGGCGGCGGTCCGCCCGGGTAAGGGTCCGCTGTCTTCCGTTTCCTCCACCCGTCTGCCGTCGCAGTAGCGGTGGTGTTCGCCCCGCTTCCAGTCGGGAGCCAGCTCGACACAGCCTGAACCCGCCTTCTCGCGGGCCTCGTTTTCCCGCGGCAGCGCACCCTTTTTCCGCAGCTCCCACCAGCACTGGCTGCGGTGGTTGTGGACATGATCGACCGTGAAACCGGCCCGCTCCGCGACCGGGCCGATCCAGCCCATGCAATGAGAGCAGTAGTCCGCATAAGGCTGCAGACGGCTGTCGAGCAGGAAACCGAGCGACGGGCAGCGGTGCATGTCGATCCGGAAGACATCCCCGGTCCGGGTGATGGTGTAGCCGGCCTCTTCCCGGGTCAGCGTGTGCCCCCAGTATTCCTCCATTCCCTCGAGACCCTTGTCCCGGATCCGCTCCCATGCGTGGGATTGGGAATCGAAGGCAATGGCCTCCGACCAGTACCTTTGGAGGGCCGCCTCGCCAAAGGTCCGGCGAATGTATTCGAACGTCCAGGCGTAGTGGCCGCAAAAGTCCTGTACGCCGATCATGCCGCGTCCTCTGGTGAAAATCGCTGCCGGCAGGCGCCTCCGCCGCCTTCCACGGAGAATCCGAGCCCGGCCTGCCCGGCAATGGCCGACGAAACATGATGGCAGTGCCGGCAGTAGCAGGGTACGACTTCGCGATGGTGGGATTTTAACCAGCCGATCGCCGGGCATTCCCGGACGTCGATGTCCACCCGGCTGCCGGTGCGGGTGACTTCGACGTCGCCTCCCGGTTCCTTTGCAAAAAATTCGCGCCAGTACCGTTCCACTTCCCGGAGGCCGCCCAGCCGGAATCGCTGCGCCAGAGGGGCGTAGTATTCGTCGCCCATGGCGCGCCAGTAGGCGGCCAGTGCTTCCTCTCCGTAATGGACCAACAGGAAGCGAAACGTGGCGTTGATCGCGAAATAGAAGTCGCCGGCCGCCATGGACTCACCTCGAGGACCGCGCCGATTGGCGCGATGCACGGTGCCGCACGGGATTTCCGTCCCCGGGGCGGGAGGAAACCATTGCCGCGGCAGTCAGACGCACCGCTTCCCCGTCATGCCGGGAATCCCTCCAGGCGGATTCGAAACCAGCGAATGCACGCCATGCCGTCCTCCACGCACCAGAATACCAGCATGATTTTGCCGCTCCTCAGCTGAAGCAGCTGCGGATAGCCGAACTGGAGCGTGCCCATTTCCTCGGTTTTACTCGACGACTCGATCCCATAAGACGCCTGCCGGCCGCCCCAGAGCAGCTCATCGTCGATTGGCACCCACCGCTCCCCTTCGATGCGGCCCAGATGCAGCCAAAGCCCCTTATTCCCGATTCGGCGGTAGGCGCAAAGCACGCGGCTGCCCGACATCGCCAACGGCGTGCATGTTTCGCCATCGACAGGCGCCTCGCAAGCCGGACCGAACGTCCGGCACTGGTCGGAGGACAGCGCGTAGCGGTTTGGCAGGCTTTTCTGCTCCCCGTAGCTGTAAGCCCAGCACACGGCCAGCACGCGTCCATCGGACAGAATGGCCTGTTTCTGCTCCCAGCTGGCGACACGGGCGTCCCACCCCGACATCACCTCCGCGCAATGATTCCAGCTGTTCCCGCGATCGCCGGAGACGAAGGCGACGGCCTTCATGCCCCACGGACACGATCCGTCCCACGCCCGCCATGTCGAAGTGGGGACAACCCAGCGGTCCGGAGGGATTTCGAGGACCGGAGAGCAGATTTCGAAAGCGTTCCATCGGATGGGAGGTTCGATCCGGCGAATGGCGGACCAGCTCCGGCCGTCATCGCGGGACTCGACGATTCCCAAACTTGTCTCGACATAGCCTTCCGTTTCCGGATTGGCAAGCCGCGACTCCGATCGGGACCGGTCACAAACCGCGAGCAGAGCGACCAGAGTCCCATCGGACAGCCGGCTGATGCGCCCCAGCGTCGAGGCGGGGTAGCTCCGCTCCGCCGGGTCGTAGATGGGCGCCGGTTCGCTCCAGGTCCTGCCGCCGTCGGCCGAACGGCAGACACAGGTGCGCACATCGGCGCTCTCCATGCCGCTTCCCATGTCGAAGCCGGCCAGCAGCTCGCCGTTTTGCGTTTCGATAAGGGAAGGAAAATAGGCCTGCCTGGGGCGGACGCACGACGGGCTGTCGCGAAATATATGGCCCCCGGTTTCGATATCAAAAAGCGGCATATGGCAGCAAGTTTTCAGCCCGGGCGCGGATCCGGATGCAGCGGTCCGGCGCGGACGACAGCCGTATTATACCACCCTCCGGAGAGAAGGCAGAAAGGTCACGCTGGACTTTTCATCCACTTATCGAAAACATAGTGTAAAAACAGATATTCGCAGCACAGGACTATCCCCGCTCCCTGGGGAGTTCCCTCTTCGGGAGTCCATGCGTCCATGATGTCCATGATGTCCTGCTTCATGCCGGCGCGGACGACTTCCAGAACCGTGCCCTCCGATATCTTTTCTTCCACTTGCCCGATCATGGGCGCGTACGGAATGGTATCGAAATAGCTCTTCCGATCCGCATCCACGATCCGGATATACCCCGCTCGCAGCAGTTCGGTCACCCGTCGGAGGGCGTCTTTCCATCCTCAATGGGGTTGAAATCCGTTGCTTTGCTCGGCAAAGTTCCGCTCAAAGATGGGTTCTATCACGTTTCGCAGTGCGGCTTGCACCACCCGATCCCGAACCATGGGAATCCCCAACAGGGGTTCTCTTTCCTGCCCGGCTTGTCGACCCAGACTCGTCGTACCGCTTGGGGTCGATTGCTTCCGTCCTTCAGCCTCTGCGACCGTTTTTCCAGGTTCTCTTCCAGGTGCTGCTCAAACATCCCGATCGTTTCATGATCCACCCCTGCCGCCCCGTGGTTGCTCTTCACTTTTTGGAAGCCAGCCCGCAAGTCAGCCAGGGTGTAGACCTTGTCGATCAGGCTTAACCATTTACCTCCCTGGATCCCTCTTTCGAGGGCCGGCAGCATCCGTTCCGCCCAAACCGACGGTTCTACCCAATCCCATCGGACCGGGCAGCCGCATACTTTTCTTCCTCCCCGGCCTTCAGGGGCAGCGTTCCGCTTTCCACGCGGTTGCGGCCCAGGCGCTTGGCGCGGTACATGGCCTGATCGGCCCGATCGAAGAGAGCCGAAAAATCGGCCGGCCCGCTTCCGTCATAACCCGCCACGCCCATGCTGACCGTCACCGGAACGAAGCGGCCCGCCCAGCCTACCGGGCGGCTCTCCACCAGCAACCGCAGCCGCTCGGCCACCTGAGCCGCCTGGCCTATCGCTACGCCCGGCATCAGGATGCAGAACTCCTCCCCGCCGTAGCGCCCGAAGAGATCCGTTTTCCGCAGCTCGGCCTTGATCAGGCCGGCAAAGTGGCGCAAAGCTTCATCCCCGGCGCTGTGCCCGAGGCGATCGTTGAGCTGCTTGAAATGATCCAGATCCGACAGGATCAGGGAGCAGGGCAGCTTCTGCCGGAAGCAGAACTCCAGCATGAGAGCCGCTTCCTCCATCAGGGTCCGCCGGTTCATCACCCCGGTCAGCCCGTCGCTTCGAGCCATCCGGCCCAGTTCCGTAAGAAGCTTATGGCTCAGGAGAATCATGTACCCGAGAACCTTCAGGGTGCCGAAAAGGATTGCTGCGAGATAGGCCATCACATCCAGGGAGTGGGTGGGCAGCCAATCCGGAGACAGCAGTTCGATCCCGCGCAGAGTGAAAACGCCACCGTTGTAAATCGCTTCGACCAGAAACAGCAGCGACATCATCCGGGTGCTGCGGATCAGCTCGGAGGGCCCGTGGCGGTAGAGCGTCCAGGCCATGCTGGAATCGATGGTCAGGTTCATCAGGCTCAGGAAGAGGCTGCGCCAGTCCCGACTGGGGTGCACAAACAGGAAAAAGGAAATAATCAGGATATACAGCCCGGCCAGGGGAAGTGCCAGGGAGCGCATGCGGTCCGGACGGCCGCAGAACTCCCTCATTCCCTTCCAGGTGAAGGCCGCACTGAGAGCCAGCCCGCTGTTGCCCATCAGGACCGAAAGGAATTCCGGTATCTTGCCCCGCAAGCCCAGGGCGATGACGCCCAGCGTGGCAAACCAGAGGCTCTGAACCCAGCTTCGCAGCCCGGGCTGCCCCCGGAGAAACAGGCCCATCACCGTCAGCGAGGCCGTTAAAGCCAGGGCCATGGCGAAGGCGGCAATGGCCAGGGTTTCCAGGTTCAGGTTCATACCGAGATACTACCGCCACCCCGCCTTGGGATCAAGGAGCACGGTCCTTCCTGATCTTCCCGCCTTCCTGTGAAAACACAGGGATCACGGGAAGATGGGAGGGCCGGGAAGAAAAGCGAAAAGGCCTCCCCTTGGGAAGCCGCTCTCCGGCCGCTATTCGATCCCCAGCTCCTTTTGAATCTGCTCCAGGGAGATCCCCTTGGTTTCCGGCATGACCGCCATCACCCAGAGCAGCTGTCCGACCATGCAGACCGCATAAAAAGCGAAGGTCATCCACCCGGAAACGGCGGCAATCATCGGGAAAGTCCAGGAAATGGCGGCCGCCATGACCCAATGGGTAAAGCTGCCCAGTGCCTGCCCCCGGGCCCGCACCCGGTTGGGAAACACCTCGCTGATGAACACCCAGATCACCGCGCCCTGCCCGAAGGCGTGGGAGGCGATGAACACCACCAGGGCCCCCAGCAGCAGCTTCCCCCCGGTCCCGGTATAAAAGGAATAGGCCGCCGCACTCAAGCTCAGGATATAGCCGACCGAGCCGACCAGCATCAGCTTCTTCCGCCCGAAATGATCGATCACCGCGAGAGCGGCCATGGTGAAAACCAGGTTGGTAAGGCCGATGATCACCGATTGCAGCAGGGCGTCGGCGGAATCGTACCCCGCCATCTTGAAGATATGGGCCGTGTAGTAAATCAGCGCATTGATCCCCGAAAGCTGGTTAAACACGGCAATGGCCACGGCCAGAAGAATCGGCTTCCGGTACTTCCACTGGTAAAAAGGTTCCTGCAGGGTATGGTGCTGCAGATCCAGCGACTGCTGGATGGAGGCGATTTCCTCCTCCACGTTGCCCGTGTCGGTGCCGCACTTCTCCAGCACTGCCCGGGCTTCGGCGACGCGCCCCTTGGCCAGCAGCCAGCGCGGGCTCTGCGGGGTGAGGAACAGCAGAAGAAAGAAAACTATGGCCGGAAAGGCCTGGACCCCGAACATCCAGCGGCACTCGGTATCCCCCAGCTGCAGCCCGCTGATTATGTAATTGGAGAGGTAGGCCAGCAGAATTCCCAGAACGATGTTGAACTGGGTGATGGCCACCAGCCGGCCGCGATAGCGGGCCGGGGAAATCTCGGCAATGTACATCGGCGAGACGACGGAGGCTCCTCCTACCGCCAGGCCGCCCAGGAAGCGGAAGAACAGGAAGGACCACCAGTCCCAGGCCAGGGCGCATCCGACCGCGGTGACAAAGTAGAAGACGGCCAGCTGAAACAGAATGGCTTTGCGGCCCAGAACGTCGGCGGGCTTGCCGACCCCGATTGACCCGAGGATGGTTCCGATCAGAGCGCTGGAAACCGTGAACCCCAGCCAGAAATCCGTCAGCTGGTAGGTGGATTTCAGCCAGGCGGTGGTTCCGGAAATAACCGCGGTGTCGAATCCGAACAGCAGGCCGCCGAGTGCGGCCACGATCGAGGCTCCAAGTAATGCCGGCGTCATAATGCTTTTCCCCAATGGATTGAATTGAAGTATGTATCTTCCCTTGATCCCCGCTTTCCGGCAGGCTCTTCGCACAGGAAGACGGGAGGATCAGAAAGCCAGAATCATTCGCAGCTTATTCCTCCTCCGGGATGGCCCCGCGCCTGGAAGCCACCCAGGCCCCCCGGCGGTTGCCGGCGGCGGCGGCCTCTGCGACCGGCTTCCCCCGGAGCCATTCCGCCAGGAAGGCCGCAGAGAAAGCATCCCCGGCGCCCACCGCATCGGCTACCTCCACGGCCCGGCCGGGGCAGATTTGCGCGTGCCCTCCTTCGCCGGCCAGGCAGCCTTTTTCCCCCAGGGTCACCAGAACCACCCGCACCGCAAACGCCTGCTGGACCGCCCGGCAGAAATCCTCCAGGCTCCAGGCCCGTCGAAAAATCAATTCGGAAACGGTGCGCACCTCGCTGTCATTGAGCTTCAGAATGGTGGCTCTCTGCAGCCCGCGGCGAATCAGGTCCGCGGAAAAATAGTCCTGCCTCAGATTCACATCGAAGAAGGCCGGAACTCCGGGCAGCGCCTCCAGGACCTTTTCCAGGGTTGCCCTGGAGGTGGGCTCTCTCTGGGCAAGGGTGCCGAAGCAGACCGCCGCAAAGCGCTCCGCCGCCAGGGAGGCGAGCATCTCCGGATGCACGGCGATGTAATCCCAGGCCACGCCCCGGTGAATCCGGTAGGAAGGCTGGCCCCCGGCAGACAGTTCCACGGTGACCGTGCCGGTCGGATGGTCGGGATCCCTCTGCACGTAGTTGCGGCGGACTCCCAGCCGATCCATTTCCTCCAGGATGCGGTCTCCGAGCTCGTCCCGGCCGACAGCCGTGAGCAGGCAGGCGTCCGTCCCGCAGCGGACGGCGTGCGCGGCAAGATTGAAGGGGGCTCCGCCCAGGTGGTCCTGGCCGTCGATCCGATCCCACAGGACTTCACCGAAGGACAGCAGTTTCGGTTTTTCCATGAGAGCCCCTCAGCCGTAATATTCCTGAACCCGCATGAGCAGGTCGAACCCGTCCAGCTGCAGGCAGTCGTTCAGGCATTGCAGGGCGGGATGATCCGCCGCCAGGATCTCATACTTGCGCTTCACCGAGCCGATAATCATATCGAGACCCAGCGGCATGGCAGTGGTCAGGAAGGCGCTTTCCAGCGGCCCCTTGGTCGGAGATCCGTCGGCGCGCTTCGGCGGGAGCATGACCGTGAAATTGCTCAGCCCGACCGAGTAGTGGGCGCCCTTCAAAAAGGGATCGGCCGACATCTGCCGCAGGGCGCCCACCACCCGCTTCAGGTGACCCTCCGAGTCCGCCCCGATGGGGGAGATCGCCGGGTCGATGATGCAATCCGAGGTCGGAATGCCGTGGCGGTTGGCCTCCCGAACCAGCTCCACCGCGGTTTCGTGAACCTCTTCCGCGGTGCGGTTGGCCATGCCGATGCCGTCCACGCTCCGTTCGGAACTCATCAGGATCGGCCGGAAGGGCAGAACCCTCAGGAGCCCGAACATTTCCAGGCGCAAAGGAGAAATGGAATTCAGCACCGGAATCCGGCCGCCGGCTCTTTCGAGGTCGTAAGCCTTCAGTGCCGCCTCCGCCATCTCCGGGTCCGGAGTGTCGATGGAGAGCGGCCGGGCGGTGACGCCCTGCACCTGGCGGACCATCTCAGCCAGAAAGGCGGCCGGGCGCTGGCCCACGTTGACGTCGATATAGACGGCCCCGCCCTCGTCCTGCGCCCGGGCCAGCTCCTTCAGCCCGGCCATGTCGTTCGCCTCGTACAGCTTTCGGGTGGAGGGCACGGAGTCGTTGATGCTTTCCCCAATGATCGTAAGGCCCGGTATCGTCATTTTTGATTTTCTCCTTGTGGCAGTTTTGGGGAGGAATCTCCCGGACCAGCCGCCGCCCCTGGGCGCCCTGGCCGGGCGATATGATCCCGCTTCAGAAAGGTATTGGCCCAGGCGGAGGTTCCCTTCAGGTCGGCGTTGTAAAAAACCACCGGGCCGTCGAGCATGTGCTCGCTCTCCCCGTAAAATTTCAGGCGCTCGTAGGCCCGGGCCCACAGGCAGTCCTTGTCGTCCAGCTCGCAGCGCCCGTCCGAGGATCCGCCGCACGGCCCGTTCCGCCCGCACTTGGAGCAGGAGCTGCGCGGGCAGAGGTAGGCGGTTTCCGGCAGGGAGCAGTCGCCGCAATCCTGGCAGCCGAAAGCCAGCTCCTTGGAGGCCCTCTCGATGCCCTGCAGGGCGCGCAGCGCCAGCCGGTCGTTCTTTCGCTCCATCCGGGCGTAAAGGCCGGAAAGAGCCGGGTACAGCCCCTTGCCGGGAGTGAAGGCCAGGTCGTGGATTTTATGCACCAGCCGGTAGCCCAGGGTAGCTTCCGGCGTCCGCGGATTGCGGCGCAGGGAGGCCGTGTACTCCGCATTCAGGCGGGAAGGATTTCCCAGGCCGGTTTCCGGATCCTGCTCGAAAAGGTAGAACTCGCCGGGCTTGGGGAACTGGATCTCCCGGGCAAAATCCTTCCAGTCGTTTTCCCCGAATTTTTCGGCGGCATCGATGATCGCAAAAAAACTCTCCGCCTTGTGAATGCCGCCCAGGTAGCCGGCGGCAAACCCCATCCCTTTGAAAACCGCCAGCTGCTTAGCGGCCAGCTCGGCGAAAAAGGCCCGCCCCCGATCCGGTCCGGCGCCGTATTTTTCGCAGAGCCCGAGCAGCCGGTCGCTGACCACGCACCCCGGGATTTTGTTCTGGTGAAACAGCCCCGCCACGGTTTTATTCAGAACATAGACATTGCCGATGATCGGTACCGGGAGCTTCGCCCAGTCGAGAAACAGGCGGACTTCGTGGAACTTGCGCATGTCGTAACCGAGCTGAGGGATAACCCATTCCGCGCCGCAGCGGATCTTGCGCGCCAGCTTGAAATATTGCGGCATCAGCTCCCGCTCCAGCCGCTTGAAGGGGGAGACGGCACAGCCGATGGAAAAATCGACGGGAGGCAGCCGCTCCGTTTTGCCATTCGGCCGCGGAACCTCCAGGCCCTCCTTCATGGCGCGAAGCAGGGCAATCAGGCTGACGGAATCCAGGTCAAACACCGGCTGGGCCCCTCCGCCGAAGCTGACCACCGGATAATCGCCGGTCAGCGGGAGGATGTTGGTCCACCCTTCGGCGGCATAGCGCCAGGCCGCCGACTCCAGGCCGTTGCGGTTCATATCCTTGCAGGACAGGTGGATTACCAGCTCTTTCCGGCCGTGCAGCCGGCGGGCCACCCAGTCGGCCGGCATCATGGGGTTGCCGCCGGGGCTGTCGGTGATGGAAATCCAGGAAATCCGCGGGTCCGCGGCCAGCGCTTCCCCCAGCTCCAGCCATTTGGGCGCTTCGCCGCCGGGCGGGATGCCGCGGCTGCTGACCAGCTCCGCTCCGTAGCGGAAGGTCCCGCTGCGGATCCGCTCACGAAAGGAAAGCTCCCTGTCCGGTTCACCCATGATATTTTCCGCCCGCCGCCCGCACCACAAAGAATGAAGGAACAGCCGCCTCCGCCAGCCTGCCATGCGCAGACCGTCCGGCGGCGTTACCCGTGAATCTTAATGGGGGAATGACCCGGCGTCAAGATTTTGTTTGACACTTCCTCGGAATTGGAAGGAAAATGGCTCCCACAAACCTTTTTCGAACGGCAAGAGCAAGACAGGAACCATGGATGATGGATAAACCGCAGACCCTGAATCCGTCCCAGGCAGCCGAAAGGCTTTCGCTTCCGGATGGACCCTGGAAAGAGCACTGGCAGGACTCCGAACCGTTCCGGGAAGAAAACCCCTTCTATTTGCAGCCGGGGTACCTGGAAGAGGCCTGCTCCTTTTTGCGCATGGACGCCGAGGTGTCCGGGGTGATCCTGGCTGCCGCCCGGCAGTTTGGCCAAAACCCCGCCTGGCAGCGGTTTCTCTGCCATGGACGCCACGTGCTGCGGGACGCGGAACGCTACGGCTACCGGGAATTCATGGCGCTGCCGGCCGAAGCCGGGGACGACGGCTTTTGCTATGTTATCGCTTTTCTTTCGGCGCTGCCGGAGATCCGCGAGATGCACGCCCGGCGCGGCGTTCCGGAAGAGATCACTGTGGCCACCCTGGCCGACCTGGAACGGTGGATCCGTATCTACCGGCAGTGGTACGGACGCTGGGGCTTCGGGGAACGGAACTGGCTGTTTCATCCCTTCCGGGGAAACCTCTTCCAGCTGGGAAGGCTGCAGTTCCTGCTCGATCGCTTCGAAGACGACATGCACCTGTTTCGCTCGCCGGAAAGCGGCGAGCTGCGGCTGCTGGCTCCGGACCTGGCCCGGTTTCGCCCGGACGGGCAGTTCGACGGGACCAACGGGATCCGGGCGGAAAACCCGGAAACCGCCTACTTCCGGGAAACGACGGAAGCTTTTCTCGGCACCCTGATTTCCCCGCAGAGCACGGTCACCGGCCGTCAGGTGTCCCTCGGCAAGCAGGATTGGCGGAAAGTGCTGCGGAAGGGAGATCCGGCCCTCAGCTTTCACATTCCCGCTTCCGGACCCATGGATCCGGGCGAGTGCCGGGAGTCTTTCCGCCGGGCCCTGGATTTCTTCTCCAGACACTTTCCCGACCGGCCTTTCCGGGCTTTTTTCTCGCACTCCTGGCTGTATGATCCGCAACTGGCCGACTACCTGCCGGAGCAGTCCAATATCATCCGCTTCCAGCGGATGTTTTATCTCTACCCGCTGCCGCAAACCGACGACCGGCAGATTTTCGAAAGGGTATTCAGCCGGACCTTTTCCTTTTCGGAAATGCCGACCCCGAAAACAACCCTGCAGAAAGCCGTGCTGGAGCATGTGCGCCGCGGAGGACACTGGCGCACCTCCGGCGCCCTGCTGCTCCCGGAAGATGCCTCAACCGAACCGGACAGAAGGAACCAGATTCCAAAATGAAAAGAATAATGAAACAAAAAACCGCCTGCCGACCGGGCTTTCCGACCTTCGCCGCATGCCTCTTCCTGGCCTGTCTACCCCTCGCTTCCACGGCGGCGCCGAACGCTCCCTCCGTTCCTGTTTCCCTGATTTCCGATTCCAGCCCCGGCCCGGCGGCCATGCACGGCCTGAGCCGGCTGGAAGAGGCGTTCCGGAAAAAGGGGATCGCGCCGGAAAAGATTACGGATGCTTCCCGGGCCGGGGGCCGGTTCCGGATTTATGCCGGACTGGCAACCGGTCCCGGTCCGGCGGCGACGGAACTGGCTGCCGGACGGGGAGCGCAGCCCGAAGGCCCGGAGTCCTTTGTTCTGCGTCCCCTTTCCCGGCAGGGCCGCCGGCGCGACCTGCTGGCGGCCGCCTCCGACGACCGCGGCCTGATGTACGCCCTGCTGGAGCTTGCCGACCGGGTTCGCGCCGGAGCCGATCCGCTGTCCGCATTGCAGTCGGTTCCGGACACGACGGCAAAGCCGGCGGCCCCCGACCGGGCCGTTTCGATCTACACTTTTCAGCGAGCCTACTGGGAAAGCCGGTTTTACGATCGTGAGTACTGGGAGAAATACCTGGATATGCTGGCGCAAAACCGCTTCAACTCCCTGATCCTCATTTTCGGATACGAGAACGGCGGATTTCTTGCACCCTGCTATCCTTATTTTTTCGATGTCGAGGGATTTCCGGAGGTGCGCATGGTGGGCATCACCGCCGCCGAGCAGCAGCGCAACCTGCAAACGCTGAACGGGCTGATCCGCATGGCCCACGAGCGGGGAATCCGGCTGACGCTGGGCATCTGGGACCACATCTACCGCGGCGGGGTGCAGGGCGGAGGCATTCCCGGGGCCGACGAGGCCACCCGAAAACCGACACCCGGGCTGGTCTGGGGGGTGACCGGGGACAACCTGGTGGCTTACACCAAGGCGGCTCTGGCCCAGCTGGTCCGCCGGGTGCCGGATCTGGACGGAATCCAGTTCCGGATGCACGACGAATCCGGCCTGAAAAACAGCGAGCAGGAGGCCTTCTGGCGCGACGTTTTCCGCAGCATGAAGGAAAAGGCCCCCGGGCTGCGGCTGGATCTGCGCGCCAAGGGGCTCCCCGACTCGGTCATTCAGAGCGCGGTGGAGGAGGGGATCCGCTTCCGGATCACCACCAAGTACTGGATGGAGCAGATGGGCCTCCCCTTCCACCCGACGCACATCAACCGGCAGAACCAGTTCGACCGACGTCACAGCTACGCCGATCTGCTGCGCTACCCGCAGCAGTACAAAATGCACTGGCGGCTGTGGAACGGCGGCACGGCCCGGGTTCTGCTGTGGGGCGATCCGGACTACGTGCGCCGCTTTGTCGACAGCACCCGGCTCTACGGCGGAGACGGCTTTGAGGTCAACGAGCCGCTCTGCTCGAAAATGGAGGCCCAGCCCCACGACGCCCCGCCGTTCGAGCTGCTGAATCCCTCGCGGCGCTATTACCGTTACGAATTCGAGCGCTACTGGCATTTCTTTCAGCTCTTCGGCCGGCTGGGCTACCAGCCCGACGCTTCGCCCGAGCTGTGGCACGGGGAGTTCGTCCGCCGCTTCGGCCCGCAGGCCGCGCCGGCTGTGGAAAAGGGGCTGCACCTGGCCAGCCGGGTGCTGCCGCGCATCGTGGCCTCCTGCTATCCCTACAGCGCTTTTCCCCTGACCCGCGGCTGGGCGGAAAAGCAGCGCCTCGGGGACCTGCCGGCTTATGCCCGGGCGGAAGGCAGCGACATCCAGCAGTTCGTCGCCTTTGACCAGGAGGCCCAGTTGCTCCTGTCCGGCGGAGAGGATGCCAGAATCCGCCCGCCGCAGAACAGCCGCTGGTTTCAGCGGACTTACGAGGCGATCTCCGCCGCGATCGCCGACGCCGAAAAAGCGATCGGCCGGAGGCGCAATCCGGAGTTCGACTCCACGATGACGGATCTGCGGATCCTGGCCCAGCTGGCCCTGTATCATTCCCACCGCATTCCCGCCGCGGTAAGCTACTGTTTGTTCCAGCGGACCGGCGACCGGCAGGCCCTGGAAGAAGCCCTGCGGCAGGAAGGGGAGGCCATCGACGCCTGGAGGAAGCTGGTCGCCGCCGCCGGCGATTTTTACGCCTCCGATCTGCAGATGGGGGTTCGCGGTGCCGCCCTGTGCGGTCACTGGAAGGATGAACTGGGGGCCCTGGAGAAGGGACACAGCCGGCTGACCGAAGAGCTGCGGACGTTCCAGCCGAAAGGAGATGTCCGGCAGGCTCCCCGGTACCGGCCGGTGCCGGAGCGGGGGGATACGGAACCGCCCCGGGTGACAATTCGTCCGTTGATGCGGGCAGAGGCATCCCGGCCGCTGACCGTTTCCGTGGAAGCCGGAGATACGTCCGGCGTTAAGTGGCTTCGCCTGCTCTACCGGAGCGTGAACCAGCATCTGGATTACAAGGTTCTTCCCATGCAGCCCGGGAAATCGAAGGGCTCCTTTCAGGCCACGATTCCGGCGGAAGAGCTGAACCCCGGCTGGGACCTCATGTTCCTGGTGGAAGCCATGGACAACCGCGGCAACGGGAAAATCTACCCCGATCTGGAAAAGGAGACGCCGTATGTGATCGTTCCTCTCCACGGCCATCCGCCGCGTTGAGTGCCCGTGGTTTCCGAAGAGTCCGCGGCAACAGCCAGATGGATTTTTAAACAAGGAAGGAAGAAGCAATGCACAGAAAAATCATTTTTGCCCTCCTCGTCGGGCTGATTCAATTCGTCCTCCTGCCGCATGCCGGCCCGGTGCTGGCCGCCGGACGGGCGCAGCCGATGCAGGGGCTGGGACGCGGCCTGCGGGAGTTCGGCATCAAACCCGGCAACTCTCCCCAGGAAAACCGCCGGAGGCTGCAGGAAGCCATCGACTGGGCGGCAGTCCGGGGCGCCGCCATCCTGGTGGAGCCCTCTGAAGAACCCTATCCGGTGGCCGGCGGGCTGATCCTGCGGCGAAACGCCTCGCTGATCGGCGTGCACGGCCCGACCGGCCGCGGCACGCGGCATCCTTCCAAGGCCCAGCCGGTCGGCAGCGTTTTCCGCATCGAGGACGAGTCGCAGCCTTTTCTGACCGTGGAAGGAGCCACGCAGGTGCGCGGCATCCAGTTCTGGTACCCCCGGCAGACGCGGGACGATCCGGCCCGGATCATCGCCTATCCGGCCACCATACGGGTCTCGCAGGAGGCCCCGGCCCAGGGAGTGACGCTCTCCTGCCTTACGTTTTACGGAGAATACCTGGCCATGGATTTCAACGCCCGCCGGGAAAAGCCCTGCGAGCAGGTCCTGGTGGAGCACTGCTACGGCTATCCGCTCAGCGGGGAGTTTTTCCGGGTGGATTACTGCTACGATATCCCGCGGATCCTGCACTGCCACGTCAATCCGGCCAACCGGCGGTTCATCGACGGCGGGTACAGCAAGGCGGTGATCGATTCGGTGGTTGCCCGGCGGACCTTCAGCTACGCCATTCAGCACACCGACAACGCCGTGCTCATGGATATCTTCACCTTCGGGGTGTACGGCGGCGTTCTTCTGGGACCGGCTACCTACGGCCAGCTGACCAGCTTCAACCTGGACTGCGTCACCGTCGGCATCCACAAGCAGGGCGACGGGGCCTTCAACCGCAACTGGCAGATAGCCCAGGGCTCCATCATCGCCAATACCGGCGCTTCGCTCGGCGAGATCCATCCGATCCTGATCGAGGGCATGGGCCATACCGCGCTTTCCAACGTGGAAGCTTTCTCCGGCGGGAACAGCGCCCTGACCAACCTTCGTCAGTCGCAGGACTTCCTCCTGGTGCGCGGCGACCGGCCGCTGACGGTGACCATGACCGGATGCCGGATGCGCAACTATGCGGCCGAGGAGCCTTTGACGATCGAGAACCCCAAGGCCTGGATCCGGGCGCTGGCCTGCGTCGACAAGAACGAGCGGCTGTACGAAACGGTCATCGGTGCCACCGCCTCCGGAAAGACGGCCCCCTGAACGTTGACGCTTCCCGGGGCTTTCCCGGGATCTCCGGTGTTTTTGCCGGGCGATCCTGCCGGATTCAATCGCAAAAAGTCGCACATGAAAAGCCCTGCAAGGGCTTCGGATCGCAGCCCGGGGTAGGCGCGAAGCGCGCCTACCCCGGGTAAGGGGATATTCGGATAGGACAACCCTGCAGGGGTTGCGCAATATCCGGCAATACCAGGTGTTTGCGCAACCCTTGCAGGGTTGGTTTTTGATAAACCCTCCGACCCGGGGTAGCGCCTATGCGGCGCAACCCCGGGCTGTGTTCCGGAACCCCTTCAGGGTTCCTGCGGTTTATTGCAAAGCCATCCTGCCGGATGGCTTCCCAAAAAGTCGGGATTCGATCCGTAACAATCTCCCCAACGAAATCCGTTTGGAGTTCAAGCATTAGCTTGCAGGACACAAGCGGAATTCCGCTCGCAGCGCGCAGTCTGAAGACTGTACTCAAAACGGCTTTCGTTTGTGAGTTCGTTTTGGGGTGTTTGGGGGACTTTTTGCGAGATTGTCTTGCCGGATGAAGGTGAAAAAAGAAAATATTGTTACGTTCTATCGTCCCTTACGGGGCTTGCGGGTGCGCCACACGGCGCGAAGTAGCTTTCGCCGGGCCACCCAACCCGGGCGGCGCTCAGCTCTTGCGGCGCCAGAGGTAATAGAACGGGATGCCGGCCAGGGTCAGCAGCAGGCCCGGTAGAGCGTAGGGGTTCTGCTTTAGCATGGCTAGGCTGATGACGGAAGCGGCCAGGATGTAAATCCCCGGCAGCAGCGGATAGCCGACCGCTTTGTAGGGCCTCTCCATTTCCGGGCGCTTGCGGCGCAGGATGAACAGCCCGGCCACAGTCAGGACGTAAAAAACCATGACGGCAAACATCACCAGGTCGAGCAGCTCGTTGTACTTGCCGGAAAGCGCCAGCACGCCGGCCATCAGCACCTGGGCAAACAGCGCTTTGACCGGGGTGTGGAAGCGGGGATGGATGTCCCCGAGCCTCCGGAAAAAGATGCCGTCTTTCGCCATGGCGTAATAAACGCGGGCGCCGGCCAGGCTGAGGCCGTTGATGCAGCCGAAGGTGCTGCAAAGGATGGCCAGCATGAGGATCCTGCCCCAGCCCTCTCCGGCCACGGTGCTGATCACCTGCACCCCGAGGGTCAGTGTCTGCGGCTTCTGCTGCTCGTTGAAGGCCATGATCTCCGGCAGCGACATGACGTGCAGGTAGCCGAAGTTGGCCAGCAGATACAGGGAGTTGACCAGCAGGGTGCCTATGGCCAGGGCCAGAGGCAGGTTTCGGCTCGGATTTTTCACCTCTCCGGCAGTGAAGGTGATGTTGTTCCAGGCGTCGGACGAAAAGAGGGAGCCGACCAGGGCTCCGCCGAAAAGAAAGAAAAAAGACAGGGACCACGCGTCGAGCGCCGGGGAGCCGGCCGGGGGAGCCGCCGACAGGTTAGCCCAGTCTCCCTTGCCGTAGCTGAGAGCCAGGGCGATCAGGCCCAGCACCCCCATGGTTTTGGCGGTGGTGAAAAAATTCTGGATCACCGCTCCCCAGCGGATCCCCAGACAGTTGACCGCCCCCAGGAACAGGATGACGCCGATGGCGACGATCTGCCCGCTGGAGAGCTGCCACTTCCAGGCGCCCAGCTGCAGAAGCGTCCACTCGGGCTCCAGGCGGACGAAAGGAACGAAGGCGTTTAAAAACTTGGCAAAAGCCACCGCCACCGCGGCAATGGTGCCCGTCTGGATGACAAAGAACAGGGTCCATCCATAGAGAAATCCGGCCAGCGGGCCGTAGGCCTCGCGCAGGTAGACGTACTGCCCCCCGGCATGGGGCATGGCGGCAGCCAGCTCCCCGTAGGCCAGGGCACCCAGAACGGTGACCAGCGCCGACAGCGACCAGGCCGCCAGGAGCCAGATCGGGGACTGCAGCTTGGCGGCCATATCCGCCGAAACAATAAAGATGCCGGACCCGATCATCGAACCGACCACGATGGCCGTGGCGTCGAACAGCCCTAGCCCCTTGACCAGGGCCGCCTGCGCCCCGGAGCAACAGCTCTCCCCTTCCTGCCTTTTCATCCTTCCTCCCTGTTACCTGAGCGCCAGGAGCACGTTTTACCCTGCCCCGGCGATCCTTCCGCCGGATTTTGCAGTTTGACTTTTTCCGCCGGAAATTGCAAGCCTGAAGTCACCGAAGACATGCCTTGACCGGGTGTAGATCATAGGATAAACTCCTCACGTTTTGTGCACGGCAATAAGTATCCTTACGGGGATAGTGTCGATACTATTTTTTATCCAAGGAGAGCAGTTATGACCAATTCCAGAAGCAAACTTCTGCTTCTTTTAGCGATGCTTCTGCTGGGCGGCAGCGCTTTCGCCCAAACGGTAACCAACGGGGCCATTACCGGTTCCGTCATCGACCCGCAAAAGGCGGTGATTCCGGGAGCCTCCATTGTGGCCACGCACGTGGAGACCGGCACGGCCTACGAGGCGGTTACCCAGGAAGACGGACGCTTTTCCATTATCGGAGTCCGAATCGGCTCTTACAACATCAAAGCCAGCATGGGCAAATTCCAGGCCCAGGAAAAAAGCAACATTAACGTCGGCCTGGGCGAAACCCAGGACGTCAGCTTCGTGCTGCAGATAGAAGGGCTGAGCGAAACGGTGACCGTCACCGCCGAGGCCCAGATTTTCGATCTGTCCCGCGCCGGAACGGCCTCCAATGTTCCCACGCGAACAATTGAAGAGCTGCCCACCATTCAGCGCAGCATCAACGATTTTGCGCGCACCTCCCCGCACTTCAACACCAATACCGACAGCGCCGGGGGTTCCGACATGATCAGCGTCGCCGGGCGCAACAACCGCTACAACAACATGCAGATCGACGGCGCGGTCAACAACGATGTGTTCGGCCTGGCATCCAGCGGTACGCCGGGCGGCCAGACCGGCACCCAGCCGGTCAGCCTCGATGCCATCCAGGAAATCCAGCTGGTAGTCTCCCCCTATGACGTGCGGCAGGGCGGATTTTCCGGCGGCAGCATCAACGCGGTCACCAAGAGCGGCTCCAATGCCTTCCACGGCACCGGCTACTACTTCGGCCGCAACCAGAAGTTCGTCAACTCCATCCCCAGCATCGTCACCGTGGCCAATCCCACGGCGGTGGACACCAAAGTCGGCCCCTTTTCCGACAAACAGGGCGGATTCAGCCTCGGCGGACCGATCGTCAAGAACAAGCTGTTCTTCTTCACCAACCTGGACTGGGCCCGCAAAACGACTCCCACCGGCTACTCCATCGACGGCAGCTCCGGGCAGAAGTTCGACAACGCCGCCAACATCCAGCCGATTCTCGATTACGTCAAATCGAAGTACGGCTACGACCCGGGAGGCACGGGGGAATTCGGAAGGCCGAACAACGCCAACAAGTTTTTCGTGCGCGGCGACTACAACATCAGCTCCCGCCACCAGCTGGTGTTCCGCACCAACTACGTGGACGGGCTTGCCTACGTGGGAATTCAGTACAACAACGCCTACAAAATGCCGGGCAATTTTTACAGCATCCAGGACAAGATGCTCTCCAACGTGGCCCAGCTGAACAGCACGGTAGGTACCACCATGTTCAACGAGCTGCGCTTCACCTACCAGCGGGAGCGCAACGTCCGCGGCGATCAGGCAGGCTACAAGGCTTTCCCGGAAGTCCGCGTGGATCTTCCCAGCGGCAACTATATCCAGTTCGGGACCGAGTACTCCTCGCACGCCAACAAGCTCAACCAGGATATCATCGAAATCACCGACGATCTGACCTGGATCAAGGGTTCGCATACCTTTTCGTTCGGAACCCACAACGAGTTCTACAAGTTCTACAATCTGTTCATCCAGTACCTGTACGGAGGGTACCGTTTTTCCAGCCAGGCCAATTTCCAGGCCGGCCTGGCCCAGTCCTACAACCACAACTTTTCCAACACCTCCAATCCCAACGAGGCGGCCAACTTCCCGGTCCGACAGTTCGGGCTCTATGCCGGGGACAAGTGGAGGGCCAAAAGAAATCTGACCCTGACCTACGGCATCCGCGTGGATATCCCCCGCTTCCCGGACAAGCCGCGCGCCAACCCGGTGGCGGTGACCGACTTCAACTTGAGAACCGATGTCGTTCCCGCGCCGACCATGTGGTCTCCGCGCTTCGGCTTCAACTGGGACCCGAGCCAGGGTCGCAGCAAGCGCCTCCAGGTTCGCGGGGGCGTAGGCATCTTCTCCGGCCGGACTCCTTATGTGTGGCTTTCCAACCAGTACTCCAACACCGGTATGGATTTCACCAGCCTTTCGGTTTCCTATAACGCCAACAACAAGATCCCCTTTGTCGCCGATCCGTTCAACCAGCCCAATACGGTGACCGGCGGAACCACCGGGCGGCAGACCATCAACCTGATCGATCCGGATTATCACTACCCGACCATCCTGCGGACCAACGCCGCCTTCGACCATACCCTGCCTTTCTTCGGCCTGATCGGCAGCGCCGAACTGGTTTACACCAAGAACATCAAGGAGATCAGCTACGCCAACATCAACTACGTGCCCCTCAGCAAGCTGCCCGACGGTCGGAACACCTACAAGAAGTTCGACGCCAATCTGAACGACGTCATGTTGCTTTCGAACACCTCCAAGGGCCGCTCCTGGTCGATCAGCTACAAAGTGGAGCGCCCCTTCCGCAACCGGCTCTACCTGAGCGGCTCCTACCTTTTCAACCGCGCTTACTCGGTCAACGACGGAACCTCCAGCGTGGCCCGCTCCAACTGGACCGGGACCCCGATCGGCCTGGACACCAACAATCCGCCGCTGACCCGCTCCCGCTATGAAGTGGGAAGCCGCGTCAACCTGGCGGCCACGCTGCCGATCCGGATGCCCTGGCACATGAGCAGCAGGGTGTCGATGTTCTACAACGGCCAGCAGGGCTTCCCCTACTCCCTGATCTTCAACGGCGATGCCAATACGGACAGCATTACCAGCAATGACCTGCTTTACGTCCCCAACAACAGCAGCGAGGTCTCGGTGTACAGCTCGGTCAGCGGACAGGCGGTCACCTACGACATGCTGGATAAATACCTGACCTCGCTCGGGGCCGACAAGTACCGGGGGCAGATCCTGCCGCGCATGTTCAACCACGCCAAGTGGTACAACCAGATGGATGTCCGCTACGCCCTGACGATTCCCGCTTTCCGGGAAACCCGGTTCGAGGTCACGGTGGATGTATTCAACTTCCTGAACCTGCTGAACAGCAAGTGGGGCTGGCAGAATTTCGGCGGCTTCCCGGGAATCGGCCAGATCGGATACGGCGGCCTGGATGCTACCACCGGAAAGATGCGCTACAACCTGGCAACTCTTGCCTCAACCACCTACCAGGGACCATTCACCCGCGACGACCTGCGCTCCCGGGCGCAGGCCCAGCTCGGCATCCGCTACCGCTTCTAGGCCCAGGTTCTCTACACCAACAACCGACAGGAAGGGGATACGCTCCGGCGTATCCCCTTTTTTTGTCTGTGGTACAATCCCTTTTTTCAACATAGCCTGCAGGTAACATTATGGAAGAGAAAGATTTTTTCAACGAAAAAACGGAGACCAAGGCCGCCGAGATCTATTGTCCCATGTGCCGCCGCAGCAACTCCTATGACATCCGCTGGCTGAAGCGCACTAAAAAGCCATCCCTGCCGCCGCGGGCCAACGAAATGGACAAGGCGCGCTTTGCCAAGGCCCGGGATTACATGGTCCGGCTCGACGATGTGCTGATCTGCAAGACGCCGCGCTGCGGGAAAAAGATCGAGATCAGCTCGCTGCAGTCGGTGGTGTTTCTGTAGTTTTCCGGTCATGCCCCACCTCTTCGGAATCCACTCCGTGCGGGAGGCTCTGCGGGAGTCTTTCGATTGCGTGGAGTCGATCTGCTTCGCCCGGGATCTTTCCAATCCGCGGCTGAGAGAGCTGATGCAGGAAGCCCGGAAAAGGAAAATCCCCGTCCGGCAGCTCCCGGAGGAAGCCCTGCGGCGCCTGGCCGACAGCGCTTCCCACCAGGGGGTGGTCGCCAAAATGACGGAATTCGTCTACCGCGAGCGCGAAGATCTGGTGGAGGAGTGCCCCCCGCCCGGTTTTTTCCTGGTCCTGGACGAAATTCAGGACCCGCAGAACCTGGGCGCCATCCTGCGCACGGCGGACGGCGCCGGCGTGAACGGGGTGTTTCTCCCCCGGCATCACTCCGCCGGAGTCACCGCCGCCGCGGTGCGGGCCTCCGCCGGTGCGGCCATGCATCTGAAGATCGCCCGGGAAACCAACCTGTCCCGACTGCTGGAAGACCTGAAGGAAAAGGGATTCTGGGCTGTGGGAGTCGACGTCCGCGCCGACCGGCTCTGGACCGATTGCGACTACAGCCGGCCCACGGTGCTGGTCCTGGGCAACGAAGGGCGCGGCATGAGGCCGCTGGTGCAGAAGCATTGCGATGACCTGGTCAAAATCCCCATGTTGGGAAAAGTGGAATCCCTGAACGTGTCGGCCGCGGCGGCCATACTGTTATACGAGGTGATCCGCCAGCGATCGGCGGCGCCAACCCCCCGGGGAACCTAGAAGACAGACAAGGTTTCGGGTTCATGCGGCAGGCGCATGGCGATTCGTGCCCCTGCCGGTTGAACCTGCAACGAGGAACGAATAAAGAAGTATTTTCAGGAAGGAAATTATGGCGCAAATCAAGTTTTTTTTGGACGAGAAAAAACTCCCCCGCTACTGGTACAACGTGCAGGCGGACCTGCCCCAGCCCCTGCCGCCGCCGCTTCACCCGGGCACCAGACAGCCGGTCGGCCCGCAGGATCTGGCCCGGCTGTTTCCCATGGCGCTGATCGGCCAGGAGGTTTCCCAGGACCGGGAAATCGAGATTCCGGAAGAGGTCTGGGACTACTACCGCCTGTGGCGGCCCAGCCCGCTGATGCGCGCCCAGCGGCTGGAAAAAGCGCTGGATACGCCGGCGCACATCTATTACAAGTACGAAGGGGTCAGCCCGGTCGGAAGCCACAAGCTGAACACCGCCATCGCCCAGGCCTACTTCAACCACCAGGAGGGCGTCAAGCGCCTGGCCACGGAAACCGGCGCCGGGCAATGGGGCACCGCCCTGTCGCTGGCCGGAAAAGTATTCGGCATCGAAGTGAAGGTATTCATGGTCCGCGTGAGCTACGATCAGAAGCCCTATCGCCGGGCGGTGATGGAGACTTACGGCGCCACCGTCAGCTCCAGCCCCAGCACGGAAACCGAGTCCGGACGGCGTGTCCTGGCGGAAACGCCCGATACCACCGGCAGCCTGGGCATTGCCATCAGCGAAGCCATTGAAGCCGCCCTGAAGGACGAGGGCACCAAGTATTCCCTGGGCAGCGTTCTCAACCACGTCATGCTGCACCAGACCATTATCGGACTGGAATCGATCTCCCAGATGGAGATGGCCGGCGAATACCCGGATGTGGTCATCGGCTGCGCCGGGGGAGGCAGCAACCTGGCCGGGATTTCCTTTCCGTATATCGGGGCCAATCTGCGCGACAAGAAGAAAACCCGGGTCATCGCCGTGGAGCCGGCCTCCTGCCCCACGCTGACCAAGGGGGTATACGCCTACGACTTCGGGGACGAATCCGGGTTTACGCCCTACCTCAAAATGCACACCCTGGGGCACCGCTTCATCCCGCCCGGACTGCATGCCGGCGGACTGCGCTACCATGGCATGTCGCCGCTGGTCAGCCACCTGGTCAACCTGGGGCAGATCGAACCGCGGGCCTGCAATCAGATCCCCTGCTTCGAAGCGGCCACCCAGTTCGCCCAGGCGGAGGGGGTTATTCCCGCTCCGGAATCCAGCCATGCCATTCGGGTGGCCATCGATGAAGCCCTGCGATGCCGCATGGAAGGGCGCCGCGAGATCATTCTCTTCAACCTGAGCGGCCACGGACATTTCGACATGTCCGCCTATGCCAAATATATCGGAGGGGAAATGGTCAACTACGAGTACGATCCCTCCGAGGCGATGAAGGACCTGCCCCAAATCTGAGAAAAGAAGAAAAGAGGAGCCTATGCCCCAGTCAAAGAATCGGTTATCGGGCGGATTTTGGAAAGGCGGTTTCCCCTGGCTGGCCTTTTGCCTGGGGCTGCTCGCTCTCACGGCTTCCTGCAGCCAGTCCGGCGGGCCGGCCGACAGCATCCCGCGCCTCGGATTCATGCAGCTCCTGGAGGACCCGCAGCTCGACGAGGGCCGCAACGGATTTCTCAAGGCCCTGCAGGATGCCGGGCTGGTCGCCGACCGCGACTACGTGCTCCGGTTCCGTTCGGCCCAGGGGGATCAGAGCCTCCTGCCGATGATCGTGCAGGGATTTCTGACCGACGGGGTGAAAGTCATCGCCACCAGCACCACCCCCGCCATGATTGCCGCCGCCAAGGGGACCATGAACCAGCCCAATCCGCCGCCGGTGGTGATGACCATTGTCTCTCCTCCGGAGGCGGTGGGAATAAGGCCGGTCCCGGCCAACCTGACCGGGTTTTACAGCCCGGTGGACATGAAGGAATACCTGCGGATCGTGGTGGCCTGCCTGCCTCCGCCGGTGAAGCGCCTGGGGCTGCTGACCAACCCGGCGGAAGCCAATGCCTCCCACGCCGCCGCCAAGCTGACAGAAGCCGCCCGCCAGGCCAATATCGAGCTGCTTTCCGCGCCGGTCTCCTCGATCAACGACATCCGGGATGCGGCCGTTTCCCTGGCCGACAAGGGGATCCAGGCTTTTCTCGCCGCGGCGGACAACACGGTATACAACGCCATGCCCGTCCTTTCGCGCATCGGCGAGGAGCGCCGGCTCCCGGTTTTCGCCTCGGAGGTGGGGGTCATCCGCGGCGGGGCGGCCGTGGGCTGGGGGCTGGATTATTTCGACTGGGGCTACCAGAGCGGGAAAGTGGCCGCCCAGCTGCTGCAGGGAAAGCCCCTGAGCGAGCTGCCGCTGCGCCCCTCGCTGCGCAACCAGCTGCAGTTCAACGAGGAAGCCTGCCGCAAGCAGGGCCTGACCATCACCCCCGAAATGCGCAAGCTGGCCGACGAGCTTTCCGCGGCGCTGAAGTAGGACGGGTATGCAACCGCTTCCCTTTGCGGTGGAAAAAGAGATCGGCGGCTGGACCCTGTTCTGGGCCCGGCTGCAGTGCGCGGAGGAATGCGGGGAGGCGCGGCGGCAGCTGCGCGCCGCGGTGGCCCGACGGTGCCGGGAGCGGCTGGGCATCGAAACTCTTTCCGGGAACGCGACGGTGGCCGCCCTGCGCCGGCTGTTCAAGGCCGCCGGATGCGATCCCTCCCGCTATCGGCCCTCCTCCGAGGCCCTGCTCCGGCGGATCCTGAAAGGGGAGGAAATCCCGGCCATCCACCCGCTGGTGGACCTGAACAACTGCCTTTCGGCGGAACTGGCGGTCCCCTGCTGCGTCATGACTGCGGGAACCTTCGAGCCGCCCCTGCGGTTTCGCCATGGTATGGCCGGAGAGGCGTACGAGTCGCTGAAGGGACCGTTTGAGCTGGAGGGAAAGCCCCTGCTCCTGGATGCTGTCGGCCCGCTCGACGCCCCCATCACCGGCAGCCGGCGGGTCATGGTGGCGGCCGACACCATCGATGCATGGCTGGTGGCCTATCTCCCGGTCGAAACCCTGGATGCCGAAAGGGCGGAGCAGGTTCTGCTCGGATTGCTGGAGGAGGCCCCCGTCGCCCGGGTGCTGCTCACCGCGCAAAGCTAGGCCTGCCTTTCGGCACCGCCTCCCCCTTTCCTGCCTTCCTGCCGGTCTTTCTGGCATTTTCCGGATTTGTCGTGTATTGTAATACAAGAGGTGTTTCATGCGAACGGTACTTTCCATCAGCCTGCCGGAACAAATTGCAGCGGAATTGAATAAGTATGCCCGGGAGGTAGGGCGCAATAAGAGCGATATTGTCAAAGAATCTATCGTTGAATTTCTTTGGGAAGCCCGCTTTAGAAAAGCCCGGAATGCCTTGGCCGGAAAGGCCAAGAAACAGGGAGTAATTACGGAAGAAGATTTGTTCCGGGTCATCTCGTGAGGGTCATGTTTGACACCAATGTTCTGCTGGCCGCCTTTTTAACCGAAGGAATTTGCGCCAAGCTTCTTTCTCGCGCCCGCAAGCGCCACTTCGATCTCTTTTTATGCCCTCACATTCTTAAGGAATTCAGGCAGGTCCTGGGAAAGAAATTTCTAGGCACACAGGATGAAATCGACTCGGCCGAAGCCCTGCTTCTGGAGGCCGGCTCGGTAAGCGCTGCGCCTGAATTCGCGGCACCGGATATCTGCCGGGATCCGGATGACAACCATGTCCTGGCCGGAGCCAGAGCCGCTTCCACGGATTACCTGGTAACCGGAGATCTGGACCTGCTTATACTGGGTCATTTCGAGGGCATTCAAATCATCAGCCCAAGGGATTTCGAGGCAAGGATGGCCGATTAATCATTCCCGCACGACGAATCGGTTTTCGCACCGGTTCCTGTGATCATGCCGTCGGGGACGAGCCCGTAAAAAAGTCCGGCTCCGCGGCGGCAATGCGCGGACGGCTTCCTCCCA
>CAINFC010000259.1 GCA_903847975.1 uncultured Acidobacteriota bacterium
CTGCCAGTCGTCCCAGACCAGCGGCATTCAGCGGGAGTCCTGCCCCATCGAGATATCCAGCTTTTCGGCCGCGTTTTACAACGACAGCCGCAACGATCCCTTCGATCCGCAGCGCGGGGCCTTTGCCAGCATCAATTTGCAGCTGGCCGCGCCCCTGCCCAAAAGCGATGCCAGTTTCACCAAGCTTTTTGCCCAGGGGCAGTACTACCTGCCTTTCCGCGGGAAATTTATGATCGCCGAGGCCTTCCGCTTCGGCTGGGCCTACCGCTTCGGGGAGTCGGGCCTGCTGCCGATCAGCGAGCGCTTTTTTGCCGGAGGATCCAGCACACTGCGGGGCTTCGGCAACGATCAGGCCGGGCCGCGGGACCCGGTTTCCGGCCAGTCGCTGGGCGGCAACAGCATGCTGATCAACAACCTGGAATTCATCTTCCCCCTGTTCTACCGCTTCCAGGGAAGTATTTTTTACGATACCGGAAATGTTTTTCTGAAGTCCATCCGGCTGCAGGAATTCAGCAACTCCGTGGGGCTGGGCGTGCGGCTCAAAACTCCGCTGGGCCCGCTGCGGCTGGAGTACGGCCAGAACCTGCACCCTCCGCCGGGGCTGCCCGGAGGGCATTTTTTCATCAGCTTCGGACCTTTATTTTAGACCCCGATATGCACAGAGATATCACCGCCTCCGGATTTCTTTCCGCAGGAATCCTGCTGGGAATCCTGCTGGCCGGCGCGCCGTCCGTTGCGGCCCAGCCCGCGGAGATCGTGGACCGCATGGTCGGAGTGGTCAACGGCAAGGTGATCACCCTGAGCGATCTGCAGGAAGCCATGCGGGTCCGTCCGGAGAGTGCCCTGTCCGGGAAAGAAAGTCCGGGGGGCCCCACAGAAGAGGATTTGCGCCTTTACATGGAGCGCCTGTTGATCCGCCAGGAGATCCGGAATTACCCGGGCATGGAAGTGAGCGCGGAAGAGGTCCAGGCCCAGCTCGACCGGCTGGCTCCCGCCGCAGGGCAGCCCGGAATTTTCCGGGACCCGCAGGAGCGGGAGAAAATCGGGGCGGAGCTGAAGGAGCAGCTGCTCTATGAAAAGTTCATCGATCTGCGCTTCCGGCAGTTCATCGAGATCTCCGCGGCGGAAATCGAAAAATATTACCGGGAGACATTTCCGGCGGAGCTGAAGCAGGCCGGGATTCCGGACGTGCCGCCTCTGGCGGAGGTGCGGGACAGGATTCAGCGGATCCTGGAAGAGGACCGGATCCACCAGCAGCTGGAGCAATGGATCGAGGAATTGCGGCAGAAAGCGGAAATCCTGGTGTTTCCCGAGAAGCTGCGGTTTGTGCCGGAAGCGCAGGAGCGGCGCTTCACGGTGCCGGCGGAAAATCGGGCAGAACCGCCTCCAGCGCCCTGACGCAGTCCGGGTCGTATTTGGTGCCCGCGTTTTTCCAGAGAATCTGCAGGGCACCCTGCCGGGTCATTCCCTTCTGGTACGGCCGATCGGTGGTCATGGCGTCATAGCCGTCGGCCACCGCCAGGATCCTCGCGCCCAGGGGCACTTCCTCGTTTTTCAGGCGGCGGGGATACCCTTTGCCGTCCGGCCTCTCGTGGTGCGCGTGGATGAATTCGAGCGATTCTCCCAGGAAGTCGAGATCCTTGAGTATTTCGTTGCCGATGGCCGGGTGGCGGGTGATCTCCCTGACCCATTCCGGCGGATTTTTCGATTCATGGGATTGAAAAAGCCGGTCCGAAAACCCGATTTTACCGATGTCGTGGAGCACTCCGCCGATGCGCACCGATTCGACCCGGTCTTCCGGAAGGCCCATTTGCCGCGCCACGGCGGCCGCCAGGCAGGCCACACGCTCGGTGTGCCCGCGGGTATAGGGGTCGCGGGCCTCCAGGGCCTGGGCCATGGCCGAGATGGTTTTCAGGGAGTTGCTGCGAATCCGGGCGTTGAGCTGCTTCAGCTCCTCGACCAGCAGGGAAAGGTGGTATTCCCTGGCTTCGATTTTGACCATCATCATGCCGATGGCTTCCGCCAGAGTCCGGACGGGCTCCGGCGTCTCCTCGCCGGTCAGCCGCATGATGTCATCGGAATAGTTCCCGGAGGCGATATTCTGCAGTACGGCCAGCAGCTGTTCCAGGGCTTTGTCCGGCAAATTCATAGCATTTCTCCATTTCTGCCGTTGTGTATAATCTTTTTCGAATCGCTTCGTCAAGAAGCGGGAGCCGCAAAACAACCTGGGCCTGATTTTCAGATTACGACCGGAAAGGGGGAAGCATGGGCTTAATAACCTGGAAATGGCGGCGGGCCGGCATCGCCGCCGTGCCGGCCCTGGCGGCCTTTGTTTTGACTCTTCCCCTTTACGCGCAGAAAAGCTACCGGTGCCCTTATTCGGAAAAAGCGGTGGCTGTCGACGGCAGGATCGACGAACCGGCCTGGCGCCAGGCGCCCTGGACCGAATCCTTCGTCGACATACAGGGCAGCGCCCGACCCCGACCGCGGTTCCGGACCCGGGTCAAGATGCTGTGGGACGATAAAAATTTCTATATCGCCGCCGATCTCGAGGAACCGCACGTCTGGGGCACGCTCCGGGAGCACGATTCGGTGATATTCCGGGACAACGACTTCGAGGTTTTCATCGATCCGGACGGCGATACCCGGAACTACTTCGAGTTCGAGATCAATGCCCTTAATACCGGCTGGGACCTGTTCCTGAACCGTCCGTACCGCAAGGGCGGGCGGGCGGATAACGGCTGGGAAATCCCGGGCCTCGGGACGGCGGTATCGGTGCAGGGGAAGCGGAACGATCCTGCCGGCCGCGACCGGGGCTGGACGGTGGAGCTGGCTTTCCCCTGGTCCGGCTTTGCGCACCGGGATTACCGTGCCGCCGCGCCCCGGGACGGAGATACCTGGAGAGTCAATTTTTCCCGCGTGGAGTGGCAGCACCGGATCGCAGGGGGAGCCTACGAAAAGATTCCCGGGACGCGGGAAGACAACTGGGTCTGGTCCCCGCAGGGAGAAGTCAACATGCACATCCCGGAGAAGTGGGGCTTCGTGCGCTTCGTCCGCAGGCGTTGAGGGAATGATAAATAAGGAAGAGAACCCCCATGCGCCGATCGCGGCTGCCAGCCGGGAAAAAAGTCGCAGGAACCCCATAAGGGCTTTCTTCCGTCTGCACGCTGCAAGCGGGTTTCCGCTTGTGCCGCGCAAGCGGAAGCTTGTACTCCAAACCGATTTCGTTTGGGAGATTGTTACGAATCGATCCCGGACTTTTCGCAGCGCCATCACAATAGTTGGCTTTGCCCCAAAAAGCTGCCGGGCGGACCGGACCCGCAAAGACCGTATCCCATAGCGGCGGAAGACTCCGGGGATCGGGATTCTTCCCATTGCCGGGCCGGCCGTGTAATAATGTTGGCCATGCCAAAAACGCGTCGTCATTTTTGCCGCCGGCTTCTCGGGCCGGCCGCTGTGCTGGCGGCGGCCCATTCCGCTGCCGCATCGGCCGGCGGGAAACTGCGGGCCGCCTTCTTTCAATCGGATGCCACGCCCCCGATGGGCGAGCCGCTGATCTGGGTCACGCCGGCCCGGGAGCGCCTGGATCCCCTGCTGGCCAAGGGCGTGATCCTGGAGCAGGGAACAAACCGCTGGGTGCTTTGCACCCTTGACTGGTGCGGTCTGGGCGGCTCGGCCTATGATCTTTTTCGAACAAAGATCGCCGCCGGCGCTTCCACCGAAGCCCGGAATGTGGCCCTGCAGAGCGTCCACCAGCATACCGCCCCTTACCTGGAAGGGGACGGGTGCGCCCTGCTGACGGCCGCCCGCCCCCAGGTGCTTACCGTCAGCCCGCGGTTTCTGGAGCAGCTCACCGACCGGCTTCGCGATGCGGTGAAAGACGCCCTGTCCCGCCTGGAGCCGGTCGACCGGATCGGGACAGGGATGGCCAAAGTGGAGCAGGTGGCTTCGGCCCGGAGGATTTTTCACGAGGGACAGCTGCTCACCCGCTACAGCACCAGCGGAAAGGATCCGCTGATGGCCCGGCTGCCGGAGGGAGCGATTGACCCCTTTCTCCGGACGGTCAGCCTGGCAAAGGGCAGCCGGGTGCTGGTGCGGCTGCACTATTATGCCACGCATCCGCAGACCTTCTGCTGCGACGGAAGACTGAGCGCCGATTTTGTCGGGGCCGCGCGCGAGGAGGTTCAATCCCGGGAGCGGATTCCGCAGATCTACTTCACGGGATGCTCGGGCGATATCACCGTCGGCAAGTACAATGACAGTTCGGATGCCGCCCGGGCCCGGCTGAAAGAGAACCTGGCGGAAGGGATGCGGCAATCGATCCGCTCCACGCGCTACGAGAAAATCGCCGGAGCGGACTGGAAAACGGTCGGCATACGGCTGCCCGGGCGCGATGCCGATTTTCTGGCCAGGCCGCGGCAGATGCTTGCACCTGCGTCATCGGCTGCCGACAGCGATGTCTATCGCGCGGCCATCGCGCTGGCTTTTGCCCGGCGGGAATCGCCGCTGGAATTGAGCGCCCTGTTTCTCGGCAAGGTTTGCCTGGTCCACCTGCCCGGCGAGCCGATGCTGCTTTTTCAGAAGTTCGCCCAGTCGCTCCGCCCGTCCGGCTTCGTGGCCGTGGCCGGGTATGGAGACATCAGCCCCGGGTATCTCTGCGCCGAGGAGGCTTTCGGCCAGGGAGGCTATGAGCCGAGCGCCGCCAATGCCGGACCGGGGACCGAAAAAATCGTCAAAGAGGGCATCGGAAACCTGCTGGGCGCGGAAGTCCGGCCGCGGGATCAGGGGGGGATTTATGACGCCTATCATCGATACGGAAAGGAAATTGCAGGATGGGTAAGCAGTTTTGCGCAGGTTTGGCGGCCGTGTGCGGCCTGATGATATTACTGTCCGCAGCCCCCCGGGCGCAGGAGCCGATGGCCCTGCAGGTCCTGCCGGCGGAGCACAAAGTGATCCAGGACGCCAGGACCGGGGCCCGGCTGACCTTTCTGACCACCCATCCCGGGTCGGACCTGAATTTCTATTTCCACGAGCACTCCTGGCTTGCCGACAGCTCGATGATTCTTTTTACTTCTGCGCGGTTCGGGGACAGCTGCCTGATGGGCTACCTGACAGCCACCGGGGAGCTGGTCCGGCTGCGTACCCCCGCGGGCAATCTTTCCTCGGCCACCGCCGCCATCGACCGGCCCAGCGTCTATGGGCTGCGCAGCGGCGAAATCGTGGAGCTGGCCCTGAAAATCGAAATCAGCAGGGACCCGGTTGCCGTTCCCTCCAAAGTCTGGGGCCGGGAGCGGGTTCTGGCCAAAGTGCCGGCGGGAGCGGTCGGCGCCCTCAATCCCAACAGCGACGGGCAGAAGCTGGCTTTCGGGCAGATGGAAAAAGGCAAGCCGGCGCAGATCCTGACGGTGGATACCGGAAGCGGCGAGATCCGCAGCGTATGCACGCTTCCGCCGGGGCTTGATTTCGCCTATCACGTCCAGTGGAGCCACACCAATCCTTTTCTGCTCAGCTTCGCCGCCATGCGCCCCCGCCTGAACGTGGTGGACATACGGGACGGGAAAATCCTTCATCCTTACCTGGAATGGGACCAGGAGCTGGTGACCCACGAGCACTGGTGGGGTGAGGACCAGCTGGTCTTCTGCGGCGGGGTTCACCCCAAGCCCACCGAAGACGCCCACGTCAAGGTGGTGCATATCCGCACCGGGCAGGTGCGCATTCTGGGCGCCGGCAGCTGGTGGGCCGGAGCCACCCCGGAAGGGATTTCCAAGTGGAACCACTGGCACTGCTCCGGGAGCGACGACGGGCGGTGGGTGGCCTCCGACAACTGGCACGGGGATATCACTCTGTTCGAAGGCCGGACCACGAGGCCCCGCCTGCTGACCCAGGGGCACCGGACCTACGGGAAAGGGGACCATCCCCATGTCGGCTGGGACCGGCGCGGGGAGCAGGTGATTTTCGCTTCCCACCTGCTGGGTGACCCCAACGTGTGCGTGGCCACCATTCCGGAAGCCATGCAAAAAGAAAACCCCACCGCCCGGCGGTAGGGTCGGCGGAATCGGTTTCCTTTTCTTTTTTTCCAGAGGCAATTCATGAACATGAATCGAACTTTTCCGCGACGCGGTTTTCTTCTCCGGGCATCCGCCGCTTTCGCTGGCCCGTTGATCCTTCCCGCCTCCGTCCTCGGCCAGAACGGCCAGGTCTCCCCCTCCGACCGGATCACCATGGCCCTGATCGGCTGCGGCGGGATGGGCCGCAGCAACCTGCGGGCCTTCCTGAATATGACCGACGTCCGCATGGTGGCCATCTGCGATGTGGACCAGACCCATCTGCGCGAAGTCAAGGAGATGATCGACCGGCGCTACGGGAACCAGGATTGCCGCACCTACTCCGATTTCCGCGAGCTTCTGGCCCGGGAAAAGCTGGATGCCGTGACCCACGCGGTGCCGGATCACTGGCATGCGGTCATTTCCGTGGCCTGCGCCAAAGCCGGCCTGGACATTTACGGGGAAAAGCCCCTGGCCCGCACCATCCGCGAGGGCCGGGCCATATGCGATGCCGTGGCACGCTACGGGACCATCTGGCAGACCGGCAGCTGGCAGCGGTCGGTGGCCCATTTTCACCGCGGCTGCGAACTGGTGCGCAACGGCCGGATCGGTAAAATCCAATCCGTCGAGGTGGGGCTCCCGGACGGCAGCGGCCCGCGGCGAGCTTCCGTCCGTCCGGTGCCCGCCGGCCTGGACTGGGACATGTGGCTGGGGCCGGCCCCGTGGCGCCCGTTCATGGACATCGGGCTGGATGCCCCGCACTGGGACTGGCGCTGGATCATGGACTACTCCGGCGGCCAGCTGACCGACTGGGCCGGGCACCACATCGACATCGGCCTCTGGGGCCTGGGCAAGGAGGATACCGGCCCGCAGACCATCGAGGGGAGAGGAAAGTACTTTGAAACCGGCGTCTGGGATGCGCCCTATGCCTACAATTTCGATTGCGTCTTTGCCGACGGGGTCCGGATGAAGGTGGCCAATGCTTCTGCTCTGCCCAAAAAGATGGGGACCGTCTGGTACGGCGACAAGGGCTGGATTCATGTGGACCGCGGGGACGTGCTGCGGGCCTCCGACCCGCGCATTCTGCAGGAGAGGATCGGCGAGGGGGAAATTCAACTCTACAAGAGCACCGACCACCAGCGCAATTTCATCGATTGCGTCAAAACCCGCCGGGAGACCATCACCCCGGCGCGGTTTGCGCAGCGCTCCATCAGCATCGGGCTGCTGGGCGAGATCGCCATGCTGACCGGCAGAAAGCTGCAGTGGGATCCGGAGAAGGAGGAATTCCGCAACGATCCGGAAGCCAACCGCTACCTGTCCCGGCCGCACCGCAGCGGCTGGCGGGTCTGACGGGCCTGTCCCGGGAAAAATCGTATGGGCCGCAAGGCGATCTTCTGGGACAACGACGGCGTCCTGGTGGACACGGAAATCCTCTACTACCGGGCCACGCGCCAGATCATGGCCGGGGTGGGAGTCGATTTGACCGTCGATCAGTTCCGCCGGTTTTTTCTGAAGGAGTCGCGGGGAGCCTGGCACCTTGCCCTGGAAAAGGGAGTTCCCCAGGCGGAAATCGACCGCCTGCGGGAAGAGAGAAACCGGCTGTACCACGAACTGCTGCAGAGGGAGCCGATCGAAAAGCCCGGAGCCGGGACGGTTCTGCAGTCCCTGGCCGGCCGGGTGACCATGGCCGTGGTTACCAGCTCCCGGCGCAACCACTTCGAAACCATTCATGCCCGGACCGGGTGGGCCGGGTACTTCCAGTTCGTTGTTACCGGGGAAGACGTCACCCGCACCAAGCCGGATCCCGAACCGTATCAGGTGGCCATGCGGCGTTCGGAGTGCGAGCCCGCCGACTGCCTGGCGGTCGAGGATTCCGAAAGGGGGCTGTTGGCGGCCCGGGCGGCCGGGTTGCGCTGCTGGGTCATTCCCACGGAGCTGACCCGGGACGGCGATTTCCGCCAGGCGGACCGGGTTCTCGGCCACATTGCCGAGGTCCCGGCCTGGATCCATGAGAATCAATAGCGTAAACAAGGAGACCCGATGATCCATCAAAGAAGGCGGTCCTTTTTTCTGTGGCTGTTCTGATCCGCGGCCCTGGCGGCCGCTCCTCCGGACCGGAAGAGCATTTTCATCGTCACCGATGCCGAAGGGGTGGCCGGCATCTGCCGCCAGGAGCAGGTAGAGCCGAAAAACAGCGAGCTGCGGGAGCTCCTGACCGGGGAAGTCAATGCCGCGGTGGAAGGATTCCTGGCTGGCGGAGCGGAGGAAGTCGTGGTCTGGGACGGCCACTCCACCAGCGAAACCCTCTCGGTGACCTCCATTCACCCCCGGGCCAGGCTGCTCATCGGCTGGATGGGCGTTTCGATGACCTTCGACCGCCGGTACAGCGCCCTGGCTTTTGTCGGGCAGCACAGCATGGCCAACACCCGCAAGGGGATCATGGCCCATAGCTTCAGCTCCCTGGGGATTCAGAACCTGCTGATGAACGGCAAGCCGGTGGGAGAGATAGGAATGGTTTCCGCGCTGGCCGGCTATTACAACACGCCGGTGATCCTGCTGACGGGCGACCAGGCGGCGGTGGAGGAAATGAAATCCTACGTGCCGGAGGCGGAATGCGTTGCCGTCAAGGAAGGCCTGGGGCGCTATACGGGCATCTCGCTTTCGGCGGCCGCCTCGCGGCAGGCCATCCGGGAGGGGGCGGTGCGGGCCATGGCCAAGCTGGGAAAAATTCAGCCCTTCAAAGTGGAAGGGGCGGTGATGCTGGAAATCGAGGGAACCACGCGCAGCTCCCTATCTCCGGACGCCGGGCTGGCGCCGGGAACGGCAGCCCTGGGGGACCGCATCCTGCGGATCCAGGGGCGCGATTTTCTGGATGCCTGGACCCGCTGGAAGACGCTTCGCTAGGGCTGTGGCGGCCCTTCCCCGGGACTCTCCGCGGGCAGAGGATCGAAGGGGCCTTTCGGGTCGGGAATGGCCATCTCCGTAAACGTCAGGGCATCGGAGTTCAGGCAGTAGCGCAGCCCGCTCGGCCGGGGGCCGTCGTCGAACACGTGCCCCAGGTGGGCGTCGCAGCGGGCGCACAGAATCTCGGTGCGCCGCATCCCGTAGCTCAGGTCCTCTTCGGTGCGGACATTTTCCGCGGCCACCGGGGCGAAAAAGCTGGGCCATCCGGTGCCCGAATCGAACTTGGCGCTGGAGGCGAAGAGCGGCAGCCGGCAGCCGACGCAGAAATAGACGCCCGTCTTTTTATTGTCGTAAAACTGGCCGCAGAAGGCCGCTTCGGTCCCTTTCCGACGGATGATGCGGTACTGCGAGGGCGTCAGCCGCTTCTGCCACTCCTCGTCCGTCCGGAATATTTTAGAAACGGTGACCGGCACGGTCCAGCGGCCGGACGCGCCCAGCAGCCGGACCTGGACCTGCTCTTCCTTCTCGGGAGAACCGGACGGTATTTTCATAAGCGAACTCTTCTCCTTGCTGCAGCCGGAAAGGATCCCGGCGCACAAAAACAGTCCGAGGGCCCCGAAGGCCTTTATTTTTCCTTTTGCGTGTCGCGTATCCATTGTCCCACCTGGCGCAGGGTTTCCACGTCGATTTTTCGCAGGCGTCCGCGGTAGTCCGGTCCGACATCGATGGAAAAGATGTTCCCGAAGAGGACCGCTCCCCGGTAGTCCTGAAAAAGCTTTTCCGCCGGGTGGCACAGCCGGTCGTGGGCCGGCAGGGAGTAAAACCACTGCGCGCCGCCCTGGTGCGGAGGCAGAATGGGATAGGTGAACTCGGCCAGCAGGTAGTTACGGCTGGGCGCATCGCGCATGTAGGGGCCCGCGGAGGCGTGCTCTTCCAGCGGCCCGGGCCGCCCCATTTCGCCCAGGCGGATGTCCGCGCCCTGCTGGTCCCCGTGGTTGAATCCCACGAAGCAGCCGGGCTGCAGCGATTTGACAAACTCCAGGGTATCCTTGTGGCTCAGCCCCCCGGTTCCCACGGCATGATCGAACCAGATGTACTCGATGGGGCCGTAGCCGGTCAGCAGCTCCTTCAGCTGGGCTTTTTTCATCTCCGGGTGGCTGCCCCCCTTCTGGCCCTTGCCGTCCTCCGCGCCGGGCCAGGTCCAGTCTCCCTCGGAAAAGTAGAGGGCCAGCCGGATCCCGTAGCGGTCGCAGGACCGGCGCAACTGGCGCAGCACGTCGCGGCGCAGCGGGCTGCGGGTGACCTTCCGGTCGGTGGTGGCGGTGTCCCACAGGCAGAAGCCGTCGTGGTGCTTGGTCAGAAACAGGATGTAGCCCATGCCGGCCTCTTTTGCGGTGCGCGCCCACTGGTCGGTGTCGACACTGCGCGCCCGGAAGAAGGAAACATCCCGGATCCCGGGGGTCCACTCCTTGCCGGAAAAGGTGCTGAAGGACCAGCAGATGAACATCCCCCAGCGAAGGCTCTTGAGCTCTGCGGCGCGCCTGGCCATATCCACGGCGGGCGCGGCCGCGGTCTGCGCCAGGGCGGCCCCGAAAAAGGCGGCGATGCACAGCCCTGCCACCAGCGGTGCTTGGAAAGAAGAAAGCCGGCTCCGGCCCCGAACATTCATGATTGACCTCCGTTCCATCGGTTTTATCCTCACTGCTCCATTCCCTAGTTTAGCATTAAACAGGCGGGGTAGAATACATCCCATCATCAAACTGGAAGGAGAATTCTATGGATCGTCGTCATTTTCTGGCCGCCGCCTCCGGCGCTTCGTCTTTATCCTTTCTGGCGGGGAAGAGCCCCGCCGCCTCCACGCCCAACGTGGTGATCATACTTTGCGACGACCTGGGCTACGCGGACATCGGTCCGTACGGGTCGTCGATTTCCACCCCCAACCTGGACCGCATGGCCCGCGAAGGGATGCGCTTCACGCACTTCACCTCGGCCAACCCGGTCTGCTCGCCCTCGCGGGCGGCCTGGCTGACCGGCCGCTATCCGACCCGGGTCGGCGTGCCCCGGGTTCTTTTCCCCGCGGATACCACGGGGCTGCCCGATTCGGAAGTCACCCTGGCCCAGCTATTCAAGGGAAAGAACTACAAAACCATGTGCGTCGGCAAGTGGCACCTGGGGCACCTTCCTCCGTACCTCCCCACCCGCCGCGGATTCGACGAGTATTACGGAATTCCCTATTCCAATGACATGGTCCCGCGCGTCCTGCTGTACAACCAGGAGACCGTGGAGCAGACCGCCACCCTCGAAACCCTGACCCAGCGCTATACGCAGCAGGCGGTGCGGTTTATCGAATCGGCGCGGGGAACTCCCTTCTTCCTCTATATGCCGCACACCATGCCGCACATTCCGC
>CAINFC010000260.1 GCA_903847975.1 uncultured Acidobacteriota bacterium
CTCGCTCCCACTTGCTATAGCTATCGAAACATCGCGTGTCGGGTGATCCCATGCGCTCCCCGGAAATCCGCCTGCCCGGGGTGGTGCGTGTGGGGTTCCTGCTGCTTATTGCACATTCATCCTCTTATCTGCTGATGAAGGTGCAAAAAGTCTCACAGAAACACCCGAAAACAAACGGACAAACCAAAGCCGTTTTGAGTACAGTCTTCAGACTGCGCGCTGCAAGCAGGTTTCCGCTTGTACCACGCAAGCTTGTACTAAACGAAGAAGGCTTTTTGCGGCGGCATCTCTGCTATTCGCCCCGTTTTTTCGATGGCGAAAGCGGCTGCAGTTCGTAGACCCGCACGGCCAGCGGGGGAAGATCCAGGGTAAGGGTGAGCATCGCGCCTCGCCGCCTTGCCGCGGGCTCGCCGCCGTTCCCGCTCACTTCCCGGACCCGGAGACGGCCGGGGAGACTGTAGTCCCCGGAGCGCAAAACCACTCCCGGCGAAACCGGACGGTCCGCGGCATTGGTGACCGCCAGGGCCACCCGGCCGTCCGGGGCTTTCCATGCGGAGGCCAGGACTACGGGGACTTTTTTTCGGAATTCTTTCAACGCCTCCTGCTGGCCGGCATAGATCGAAAGGCGGGATATGGGAATTTCCTCGTCGGCCAGCTCCACTTTCGGAGGCGGAAGCATGGTCCCTTCCTGAAGGAATGGCAGCGCGGCTTTTCTTGCCCGGGCAATGCGAACCACATATTCGATCTCCTCCGTTCGCTCCTGCAGATGGGAGGGCAGGAAATTGGCCAGCGTAGGCTGCTGGCCCCATACGAAGGATCGCCCCTGCTCCAGGTAGAACTGCCGGGAAAATTTCCGGTCGAGCAGCGGCAGCGTTTCCCGGGGGGCATACTCGGCAGGCCAGAGATCGTCATACGGAGGGTAGGTCAGCGAAGAGTAGTTGCCGTAAAAAACTCCGAAGGAGTGGTAAACGGCCTGAAAGAACGGGATGGCTTCCCAGCCGTCGGGGCCCGCATAGCGCTCGCGGCTGACCTCCAGGGCCAGCATCAGGTCCAGGTAGGGGAGCCAGTTTTCCGCGCAACCCTCTCCTGCCAGGCCGACCCCGCTGCGCGCCGCCGCGCGCTGCCGGATGTCGGCGGCCAGCGCCCGGAAACCCTGCATCCAGTAGGTCCCGCCCCCCAGCGGGTGCCCGTGATCCGGATCGAAGCAGGCCAGGCTGCTGCAGGCCTGGTCCATGTAGATTCCGTCCACTCCCAGGCCGGTCAAGGCCTCCGCGGCCAGCCCCGCATACTTGTTCCGCCAGAACGCGGTGCCCATGCACATCGTGGCGCAGGGCAGCCGGGAAAAGCGGTTGTAGACCTCCGGCCGGATGTTCCCGTCGGCACCCTTCACCGCGTAATCGGCGGCATTCTCCTTCTTCCAGCTGCCGGTCGTCATGCCCCAGAGGCGCTGGTTCATGTAGACCAGGGCGTGGATTCCCTGCTGCTGCGCCCGGCGCAGGGCTTCCCGGAAAGGCTCGGCCCCTTCGCGCGGGGGAAGGTACTCCGGGAAGCCGGTGTCGTAGGCGCAGCCGTGCCACCAGTGCCAGAAGACGCTGACCGGCACTCCGGCATGGCGCTGCAGGACCTCCGCCGGCCCCAGGACGCCGGGCGACCGGCCGCGGTTCCACACCCAGAGGCCGGTGTCGGGAATCCATGACGGGACGACGCCCCGCTTCCATCGGCTTTCCCGGGCCCAGGACTGGTCCAGGGCCCAGGAGCGGTAGATCGCCGCTGCCTGAAACCAGCTGCCCCGAAAGGTTCCCAGCCGCACGGCATAGGGAAGGGTATATTTTTGTACTTCGGTGGAGGCCCTTTCCGGCAGGTGGACGATCTCCAGGTTCAGCCCGGCTTCGGGATCGCTGAATGCGGCGAAAAGCTTGCGATAGGCGGCCGTATCGTCACAGGAGGCGTACAGGCCCGGGCCGTCCTCCTCGTAAAACGCCATGCTCTGCACCGAGCAGTGCCCGGGGTAATCGTACTCGCGGCGCGTTCCCGGCGGGGAAGAGGAGAAGTAGGCCCGCGGCTCGGGGCGCAGCAGCCCCACCCAGAACGGCAACACCAGCCTCTCCTGCCGGAGCTTCGGGAGATGCAGGATCCTCGGAAAGCGGATGCGGGCGGGAGCCTTCCTTCCCGGATGGAGGACCGAAATCCGCCAGCGGCTTTCCGCCTTTTCGCGCTCCAGCTGCACGGTGACCTCGACCTGCAGGCCCGGGGCGCCCGCGTTTTCAAATCCGCTCCAGGTGAGAAACAGCCCGGGATCCGGTCCTTCCTTCTTTTGCAGCCGGAAGGTCCGGGCATCCGCGGGGGAGAGCGCGGCGGCCGCGCCCTCCCCGAACTCCAGCTGCCAGAGGCCGCCGGGCGAAGGGAGCGACCCGGCAAAATTCTGCTTCGCGGTCCGGTCGGTCAGTTCCACCAGGCGGCCGCTGCGGCCGTCGAAGCCGATCTCCAGAAGCCGGTTGCCGAGGCGGGCGGTTTCCGCCGCGGCACACAAGGGAAGCGCGCCGGCCCAGAGCCAGGCCAGCAGGAAAAGACCGTGCCGCCGGCCCGTCCGGTGCCGGCGGCGCCTCTCCGTGGAAAAAAGCAAGACGATATGTTCTCCCTATTGCGACAGGGCGGCCTGCAGCATGGCCCGGGCGTAGGCCACGGTGAACACCTGGCCGGCGTACCCGCCCCCGCCGGGATATCCGCCGCGCGGCTTGCCGAGCAGCTTGTCGTGCTCGTCGTCGTAGTCCAGCCCCCGCGGGTGTTCCGGATAGATGGTGCGGGTGTACTTCTGCCGGACCACCTCTTTCATCACCGCGAACATGTCCACCTGACCTTCGTCGATGCCCACCTCGGTGTACCTTTCGTAGGGCTTGATCACCCGAACGTTCCGGTAGTGCATGTGGTTGACGCGGTCCCGGCTGGCAAAATAGCGGAACACCTCCACCGGGTCCTCCCCCATTTCGCGGGTGACGCCGCAATCGTAGGTGATCCCGTTGGCCGGGCTGTCGACGATGGCGATCAGGCGCTTCCAGCCGGCAACGCTGCCCATGATCTGGCCGGAGCCGCGGCTGACGGGCGCCGGGGGGTCGTTGGGGTGCAGCGCCAGCCGGACGCCCGACTCCTGCGCCACGGGCACGACCGCCTTCAGGAAATAGGTGATGTTGGCCCACATCTCCTCGAGCGTGTGGGCGCCCTCCTCGGGAAGCGCCGGCAGCCCGCGCATTTTCTCGTAGTCGAAACCGGTGTGGCCCGATCCGCCCCGCCCGGTTTCGGCAAAATACCCTTCCATGGCCCGGTGGGCATACCAGTTGTATTCGATGACCGGCAGCCCGGCCTTGCCCGCGGCGCGCACGGACTGGATGACCTTGTCGATATCTTCATCTCTTCCGGGCCGGGCGTAGACGGCACGGTTGAATCCGCCGATCATGATGTTGTAGTGGGTAAGCCCGGCCTCCCGGGTCCGGTGGATCAGGGCGCGGATATCTTCCTCCTTCCAGGGGATGGGCCCCACGCCGCCGCCGATGATGGTGTCCACCCCGATCTGCTTGGCGCGGCGCAGGTAACTTTCTTCCCGCCCCGCCAGGATGCAGAGCCTGGGGGTGTCGGGTCCCTCCAGGATCGGCCAGGTGGATGACGGGGCGGCCGCCGTCATCGACGGCGCCAGGGTCACCGCTCCAGCGGTCTGCATCAGGCTTCTTCTCGATATTCGATTCATTCTCTTTGCTCCTCGGGTAAGTCAGTTTTCTATATGGATGGCCCGGAACGCCGGTCCGATTCGGCAGGCCGGCGCTTACAGCTTCAATTCCCGGCCTTTTCGATACAGAGGCTTCACATATCGATTGGCTTCCGGACTGTTGGTAAATCGCAAATTGCGGCTGTCCCAGGCCAGTTTGCCCGGCACCCGGTAGGCGATCAGAACCAGCGCGAGCCACTCGGCAAAAGGAACGGTTGCCCGGAAATCGGAGCAGGAGGGGGAGCCGCCTTTGCAGGCCCGGATCCAGTCCAGCATGTGCCCGGGCGAGCGGGTCAGCAGCGGGGGCGGAAGCGCATAGTCCTTCCAGCGGGAGGAGGGCAGCAGCCAGACACCTTCCCCGCGCGACGAGGTGGCTATCACCCCCTTGGTGCCGATGAAGACCGACCCGTTGCCGGTCAGCAGCCCGGGCTGCGCACCGCCTCCGCGGCCCCCCGGCGGGAGGAAAACAGCCACCCCCGGGCCGCCGGCGCCGACCACTTCCCCCGGCTTGAGCTGCCCGCGAGGCGCGGTGGCCATGAGCGGCCCCGGGCCGCGGGCGGCCGTCGGCCGGCCTTTTTCGGCCAGATTGTTGGTGGGGGGCAGGATGGTTTCTCCCTCCATTCCCGGTACCGCAAAAGCCTCCCGGTCCCCGGGCCGGGCGGCGTCATGATAATAAACACTGCAGGGCGGCATTTTGCCGCGGGCGGGAAAATCGAACCGGATGACGCCGCGGTGCGGCATGGCGTAGCGCCGATCCCCTTCCTGGCTGAGGCACTCGACGCTCACCGGAGCGTCGAGGAGCAGCGCGCTGTGCACCGGGCCGGCGGTATGGGTGGCCCAGTTCCCGATCTGGCCGGTGCCGAAATCCCAGAATCCGCGCCAGTTGTAGGGGGTGTACATCGAGCTGTAAGGCCGGGTCGGGGCGACGCCCAGCCAGAGGTCCCAGTCCAGCCCCTCCGGCACCGGGGCGGCCGGGGGCGGGCTCTCCAGGCCCGTCGGGTGGGTTCCCGGGCTGACCGAGATATGCGCTTCCCGCACCTCGCCGATCTCCCCGGACCAGACGATTTCCGCGGCCACGCGGTGGCACTCATGCGAAAAGCCCTGGTTTCCCATCTGGGTGGCCACCCCGTATTTTTCCGCGGCCTGCCGCAGCAGCCGCGCTTCCCAGGGCGTGGTGGTCAGGGGCTTTTCCACGTAGACATGCTTGCCCCGCTGCATGCAGGCCAGGGCGGCGGCGGCATGCATGAAATCCGGGATGCCGATCGTACAGGCGTCGATATTCCTGCCTTCCTTGTCCAGCATGACCCGGTAATCCTTGTAGCGGGGCACGGAAAATTTCTTCAGGTTGGCGGCGCCGCGCCGGTCGTCGACCTCGCAGAGGGCCACGATATTTTCCGTCCGGGCCGCCTCGTTGAGGATGAAGCCGCCCTGCCCGCCGCACCCGATCGAGGCCACGTTCAGCTTGTCGTAGTAGGGCTTGTAGCCCAGGGAGCGCAGCGAAGCGACGCTGCCGAATCCCCCGGCGGGAATGGCCGCCGTAAGCAGGGGCCCATAAAAAAAGGTTCTTCTGGAAATTCGGTGTTCCGTCATTGGGTCCTCCGGAAGCGAAAACGGATTGTATAGTTATTTGTTTTATTTATTGCCGAATTATAAGGGCAGCGGTTTCGGGGTGTCAAGCCCTCCGGCCGTCCCCGTTCCTCCCGGGCCTGCGGGCCGGCGGCCTCAGCGGACCCGAAAGCGGTAATCCCAGCCCCGTCCGCCCACTTTGCCGTAGGTCTCCAGCTGTCCGATCCGGCGGCCTCCCTTTTCGGCGGCCAGGTGCAGGACATACATCTCATTGTCTCCGCTGGGGGGGAGATCGGCCCGGAACCCGGTGCCGGCGATCGTTTCCTGACGAAGCGTGTCCGTCTTGCGGAAGGGACGGCAGCTCCAGCGCTCCAGGCGATAGGGGTATACGGCTCCCTCTCCCAGCGATTCCCATTCGAAGGGCACCGGAGAAGGGAACTCCATTTTTCCCTCGCATTCCGCATCCCAGCGGTCCAGCCCTTCGGCGTTGTTCTGGGGCTGCCGGAGGTGCATGACCTTCCAGGTGTGAATTTCCAGGCCTGCCGCCGGCTCGTCCGCCACGGTAAAGGGCTTCCAGGCGGTAAACACGCCCGGCGTCCGGTAGGAAGCCTGAGGCCCCGGCCGGATGGAGACATCCACTCCGTACTTTCCCGGTGACAGCCCCATAAAGAGAAACCGGCCATCGGCATAGCGCGTCTTGACGAACTGCTCGCGGCCGGTGGTTTCGTTGCGGAACCAGAAGCGCGGCATCTCCCGGGTGAAGCGGGTGATCGGCTGCCCGTCGAAAAACAGCTCCCCGGAGACTCCCGGCAGGCGGCTTTCTTTTTCGCTCCCGGCGCGGGGGCCAAGGTACTCCCTGATCTGAGCCTCCGTGCGGGCGTAATCGTAAATCCGAAGATCGTCCAGCCGTCCGCGGAAGGTATGGCGTCCTCCGCCATCCACAGCCCCCAGCCGGATCACATCGAAGCCGTCTCCGGCTGCCAGGTCGAACCGGCGGATGGCGGCCGCGGCATTGCCGTCCAGGTAGGCGGCCACGTCTCCCGCGGTGGCCCGGCGGACCACGGCCAGATGGTACCAGCGCTCCGCTTCCAGCGGACGCGAGCGGCTGTGGATTTGCATCTGCATGTGCCCGCCGGCGGCGCTGTGCAGAAACAGCAGGCTGTCGCCGCCGTTGCGAAGGTCGAAGGTGAGCAGGGCGGAGCGGAAGACAGCGCCGTACTGCTCTTTCCGCGGGACGGCGTCCAGCCGGAACCAGAACTGCAGGGTGTAGGATCCGCCGAACAGATGGGGAAACGCCTCCACGTACTCCAGTCCGCGGTCGTCGAGCTGCACCGCCCGGCCGAACACCCCTTCGGAAAAGGCGGGTGCCTCGCCGGGATCCGCCCGGGAGGTCAGGCGCAGACCCTGTCCCTCCAGGCTGCCGTCGAAAGGCAGGTGCACGATGCACGGATTGGTCCCGACGGGCTCCGCCAGTCGGCCGGGCGGCCGGGTTGTGGTGGCGGCCTTTTCGGATTTATTCGGCGCCGGCGGCGGCGCGGCCGGGCGGGGGCGCATCAGATACAAATAACCGGCCAGGAGCACCGCCAGGAGCACGGCGAATGCCGCTAAATGCCTTACCGGGGGGACGGCCTGCGGCTTTCCGGCGGGCAGCAGCGCCTCCAGGGCGCTCCGCAATTCCCCGGCCCGCTCGAAGCGGTGGGCGACATCCGGCTCGATCAAACGATCGATCACCTTGGCGAATCCCCGCGAAACCCGGGCGTGGGGGCGATACGCCAGTTTGAAATCGGCTTGCGGCAACTCCGCCGGCTCCCTGCCGGTCAGCAGTGTGATCAGCGTGACGCCCAGCGCATAGAGATCGGAGGCCGGAACGGCACGTCCGCCGAACTGCTCCAGGGGCATGTACCCGTAGGTGCCGACGATGGTGGGGTCGAGCGCATCGCGCGGCATCAACTTGTCGCGCACCGCCCCGAAATCGATCAGGTAAACCAGCCCGTCCCGGCCGATCAGGATGTTGCTGGGCTTGATGTCCCGGTGAATGAGCGGCGGGGACAGGCTGTGCAGATATTCGAGAATCCGGCAGATCTCGATCCCGATGCGGATGATTCCCGGCTCGGTGAACCGCCGACCCTGTTTCTGCATTTCCGCCAGGTTCTGCCCCTCGATATGCTCCTGGACCAGGTAAATGCTGATATCCTTTTCCGTTTCCTCCTGGAAGAAGTCGATGAAGTCGGGAATGCGGGAGTGGTGCAGGTGGGCCAGGACCTGCGCCTCCCGCTGAAACAGCTCCACGCTCTTGGAGTCGGAGGCAGCCGCCAGGGAAAGGTGCTTGACGATGCAGGAGCGCTTCTGCGTCGTGTCCTGGGCCAGGTAGGTTACCGCAAATCCGCCGCGGCCGATCTTTTTTTCAATGCGGTAGCGGTTTTTAAGAAGAAATCCGGTCTCCAGCATCCGCTCTTACTCCTTCCGGGATTGGGCCGCCGTGACGGCCAGTTCCGTTTGCTTCTTTTCCCCGGTATGCCCCGCCGGAGTATCTGCCTCCGGCTGGATCAGACCGCGGCCGGACATGAAATCGCGCAGGGCTTTCTGCTCCCGGAGGCGCCTCCGGCCCTCCTCCTCCGTCAGCCCGCCGGCGGCCGCCAGATCCTGGGCCAGGTGCAGCGGCCCGCCGCTTTCGGCCAGGCGGTCGGCCAGAAGCTTTTCCACATGGCGCAGGGTGTCGCTGAGGTCGGTGTGCCCCAGGCCGGAATCCAGAAAGAGATGGGCCGACTCGAGCTGGGCCTCCTGGATCCGGGCGCGGTCGAGCATGCGCTCCAGCCGCCCGATCTTCTCCTCGAATTCCCTGCGGATCCACTGAACCGTTTTACGCGTGGACTGATACGCCGCTTCGGTGTCTCTCAATTCCTGCGCATCCGTCTCCAGGTCCTCTTTTCCTTCCTCCCATTCCCGCGCCAGGCTGGCGGCCATTTCCGAATGGCCTGCCTTCACGTTGGCCAGGACTCGCGATTCCAGGATCCGGTTTTTCTGCAGCTTCCTTTCAATCTGCAGCCGGAGCCGCTCGCCGACGCCGGCGATGCGCGCAAGCGACCGCTGGTAGTGCTCCATTTTCCGGTGGTATTCCTGGCGTGCGGTTTCCAGGAGGGCTTCCGCGCTTTCCCCTTGCCGGGCGCGCTCCGGCGGTGTGCGGATTCCCCATAGCCGGCGCCAGAAGCGTTTCCAGAAATTCATCCTTCTCTCCGTCCTCCGGCCCGTCCTGCAAGGCGGGCCGCTGAAAGGTTTCCGTTCAGGGCTTTCTCTCCGGCGCGGCCGTGGAGTGCAGATCCACCAGGAGCCGCACTGCGGCGTCGGCCAGCATTTCCCCGGCGCCCGGGGCCAGGCGTGAGCTGACCACTTCGTAGGCCCCTTCCTCGTAAGCCTTCCGGTTGGGGACATAGCCGATGGAGTCGTTGGTCAGCTCGGAAATCAGCGTGAATCGAAAGGGCGAGGCCGCCTTGATGGCCAGGCCCAGCTCGGTGAAGATCTCGCCGGGCAGCCCCAGCCAGGCGATGTCGGGCCCCAGGGCGATGGCCTGCACTTCGGCATCGACCGGACGGCCGCGGCGGTCGTCGATTTCCGTGATGCGAAAGGCGCGCACCAGGTCCAGGAAGGGCGCGGCGCCCGGCTTTCCGAACTTGGGCGTCACCTGGCGGGCCCAGGCGAGCTCTTCCGGCCGGATTTCCGCCAGCGGCAGGGAAACCGTGCTCCGGGCGGCTTTCAGAACCGCCGCCTCGAGCGGCTCCGCTTTCTTCCAGGCGCGGAGCACCTCCGCGGCCAGAAGCGTGCCGATGCGCGCCGCTTCCGTGTTTCCTTTCTGCGGCCGGGCCCAGCGGATGTCGATATGATTCAGGTTGCCGGCGCAGCCGATGGTGAACAGGGTGAAAAAGCCATCCCCCAGCGATTCCTGCAGCAGCCGGGAGAGGGTAAAGGGGTAGTCTGCCGAGTAGTGCGTGCCGCCCACCGTGTCCAGGTGCAGGGCAAAGTTGACGCAGCCGGCCAGGGGCTTTCCGTCGGGACTTTCGAGGAGCACCACCGGCACCTCGGGGTCGGTCGGGCCGATGGGCCGGACGGCATTGGGGTTCCCTTTGCCCGGATTCCACCCCACGGAACCGTCCTTCATGAGGAAGCGGCGGTTGAAGGCCAGATCCTCCTGGCGGCCCCGCCCTGCGGAAAGCCGCGCCGGCTGCATGCGGGCCGCGGCCAGGCGGACGCACTCCGCCAGTTTTTCGGGAAGCTCGCGGGAATAGGCGGTGGCCAGGCGCAGCATTTCCCCTTCGGGGGCGCGCGTCATGCGATCCTGCACCAGCAGCGGACCGGTGTGGGCGTGGGTGGCGCTGAACATGGCGAAAGCCGGCGGGATCCCCGGGTCTTTCTCCAGAATGCGCCGGGCCTCCTCGACGATGGCCCCGGGCAGTCCGATCAGGTCGCAGGCCACCAGCGCCGCCCGCTGCCCGTCCGCCTCGATCACCAGGGCCTTGGCCCACAGATCGTCGTGGACGCCTTCCGCGCCGCGATGGTAATAGTAGCCGGCCATCGGCGCACCCGGCGGAGGGGTGATCCGGACCGCCCCCGTGCCGATTCGCAATTCGGCGGCCTGCAGATGAGCCGCACAAAGAAAGCAAAGAATCCACCCGCGCATAGCGATCTCCTTCGATTGTTTAAAGGGCTTTGGGATCATTAATACAGAGCGTCATAAATGCTTGCGCAATATAACCTCTCATTTTCATCCACAAGAGGACTTTCCAGTTGTAGGAGTGTGCGGCGCGCGCTCCAAGGATTCTTTCGGTCGGACCCATTCCGCGAAAGAACCGCCCACCGAACGGTTGCGTGATTTCTCGAAAGATTCGGACGGCAAGCATTTTTCTTGGGGGCGCGAGCGGCAGGCCCCTACGGATGGCAAGTTCCTCTTGGAGTAGGTACCCCAGACGGGACATACCGTCCGATTTACGGATACGAATTCTCAGCAAGCTCTTGTCCTATCAGGGCGTGATAATTGCCTTGGCCGTAATATTTTTCTCCTACACACAATAATTTATGAAGCTCTGAATAACAAATGTAAGACGCCTTCCAGGAAAAAAACAAGGGAATTAAGGACACTCCTTTTTTCCTTTAAAACCGGGGTATTCTTGATTCCTGTTCAGTCGTGGTGTTGATATGTGGAAAAATCTGCGTCTCCATGGACTGCTGATCCTTGCCCTGCTTATGTTCGCTGCCCTGCGGACGGCCGCGGCGGACCCGGAGCGGTCCTCCGATCCGGAGACCATGCCGGTGGTTCCCGCCATCGATGCCGCCATGAAATCCCGTCTGCGCGCGATTTACCTGGATGGCGCCGGACGCGGCAACCGCGCGGCGGTATTTGCCAAAATCGGCGACAGCATCAGCGAGTCGATGGCTTTTCTCCAGGATTTCGGCTGTCAAACCGAAGACCTGGGCGCATACGCCTCCCTGGCTTCCACCGTCGACTATTTCCGCGCGGTCACCTTTCCCGCAGGCTTTACGGCGGCATGGTGCGGGGCGGCCAACTCCTATAACCGGGCCAGTGCCGCCGCGGTGGCCGGCTGGAGCGCCGATTCCGCCCTGCAGCTCCAGGATCCGCCACCGGACGGCTGTCCCGCACCGTATCATTCCGCGCTGCGCTGCGAGCTGTACCTCCTCAAGCCCGGCATCGCCCTCATTATGTACGGGACGAACGATCTGCAGCGCTACAACGATCCGGCCTCCTATCGCGATCACCTGAACGGCATCGTGACGGAAACCGTCGCTGCCGGCGTCATCCCGGTGCTCAGCACCATTCCGCCGCGCCTCGACGACGCCGCACTCGGCGCACGGGTTGCCGTCCACAACCAGGTCGTGGTCGAGGTGGCCCAGGCCCGGCAGGTTCCGCTGTGGAATTACTGGCGCGCGTTGCAGGACCCGCAGGTGATCCGCCAGGGCATCGACGCCGACGGCGTCCATCCCTCGGCCTACTTCTGTGCGCCGTACTACTGCTCCGGCCATTTTACGGCGGAAGGGTTGAAGTACGGATACAACCAGCGCAACCTCACCGCCATTCAGGTGCTGGACAAGATCCGGAGGATTGTGCTGGAAGACGGCCCGCCGGACGGCCCGGCCCCGGCCCTTTATCTGCCCCTCCTGCGCCGCCAGGCGGATGCGGCCCGGCGCAATGATCCCGAGGAATCAGAAAACATTTATAGAAAACGGAGTGCGGACACCCCATTTACCTGTCCCGGAGAAATGTGGGAGCACAGCGGTGGCTGCTGGCACGCAGGCGCATTTTAAGCGACGGCAGCAATTGACATCTTCCAATGCAGGGTGCTATGCTGACGGTAGTGATGCCACCCGCTGCGGTGACCTGTGGCACGACCACGGCATGGGCCACGGAGGGAGATACGGCTGGCGGCCCCGGGACAACCTGAGTGCGGCCCGTTACAGTTCGAACGGATTCCCCGGGCATGGAACCGCAAAGGAGAAACCATCGTGAAACCTTTGATGCGATCCATCGCTCTTCCACCTCTGCCGGCTGTGCTGCTTTTTGCAGCCGCCATGCTGTGCGATCTGCAGCCTGCGTCCGCTCAGCAAAGCCAGATCCCGATGGCCGAATACGATGCCCTGGTCGCTCTCCACAGCGCAACCGGCGGGGCCGGCTGGACCAACAAGTGGACGCTGCCCACCGACAACCCCTGCGGGCTTTTTGGGGTGACATGCACCGGCGGGCGCGTTGTCCAGCTCCAGCTCCCCGCCAACCAGTTGAACGGCACGCTGCCGCAGCAGCTGGGCAATCTCGGAGCCCTGACGAGGCTGTATCTCAACAACAACCAGCTCGGCGGGGCCATCCCGGCGGAGCTGGGCGCCCTGGTCGGTCTCCAGGAGCTCCGGCTCAACAGCAACCAGCTCAGCGGGGCCATCCCGGCGGAGCTGGGCAGCCTGGCCAGTCTCCAGGAGCTTCGGCTCAACAGCAACCAGCTCGGCGGGACCATCCCGCCGGAACTGGGCGCCCTGGTCAGCCTCCGGGATCTTCGGCTCAACAACAACCAGCTCGGAGGGGCCGTTCCGCCCGGGATCGGCAACCTCAGCAGCCTGCAATATCTTATTCTGTCGCTCAACCAGTTAAGCGGTCCGATCCCGCCCGAGTTGGGTAACCTGGGCAGCCTGCGCCAGCTCTGGCTTAACAACAACCAGCTGAGCGGGGCCATCCCGCCCGGGTTGGGCAACCTGGGCTCTCTGCAGGAAATCGTGCTCAACGACAACCGGCTGAGCGGGGCCATCCCAGCGAGCCTGGGCAATCTCAACAGCCTCCTGTCGCTGTTTCTCGGGAGCAACCAGCTGAGCGGGGAAATCCCACCCGAGCTTTGCAACCTGGGCAACCTGGTAACCCTCAGTCTTGGCTACAACCAGTTGAGCGGGGCCATCCCGCTGCAGCTGGGCGGTCTGGTCAGCGTGCAGTATCTCAATGTACGCGGCAATCAGTTGAGAGGAGCGATCCCGCCCGGGCTGGCCAGCCTGGGCGGACTCAAGAGCATTTGGATCGACAACAACTACCAGCTGAGCGGCCCCCTGCCGCTCTCCCTGTCTGTCTTGCGGCCGTCCATTTTCTATTTCCACAATACCCAGCTGTGCGAGCCCGATGATGCCGGGTTTCAGGCGTGGCTGAACGGGATACCCGATCTCAAGCGCACGGGGGTAATTTGCGGGCAAGCGCTGCAGCGGCGCAGCCTGATTCCCCTGGTGCTGAAACAATAAACGAAAAAAGGGATTCCGGTTCGTCGGGGGCGGTGGTATGGGGTGCGGAGCCGGACGGGCGGCTCAGGGCCCATCGTCGTCGAGAATCTGCTTCACCCGCCCGACCAGCCCGCTGGTCAGGCGCACTTTGATGCCGTGCGGATGGGTGGCCGAGCGGGTCAGGATGTCCCGGACGATTCCTTCCGTGAGCCGGCCGGTGCGCTGGTCCTGCTTCTGCTCGATCCGCACCCGCCGCCCCGGCCGCAGCTCGGCCCGCCTTGGCCCGTTGCCTGAGCCGGGAGGCCCCTGGGAAACGGGGGTCATCTGCGGTGATGATCGATTCGTTTCCTTGGATGCCTTCCTGCACATTTTCTTTCAGAGGGTATTTTTGTGTTGAAAGAATTTTTTACATGAGTGACCCCGTATGTCACCTGTATGTGTAATACTTTCTTTTCGATAGGATTTTTTAACTAAGGAAGAAGATTCAGATGAGGGGGAAGGCGTCCTGGTGGATTCGGATAACGGCGCAGCTATTAAAAATAAAATTTGCTCATTGGAACTCGGACCAATGTCTTTTATCATGAAAAGGATTTCCCAGGACTGCGATACTCCAGCTCTCAGGTATTTTCGTGAAGGTATCATGGCTCTGGACAACCGAGATTTCCTTCTATCGCCAGATTTCGGTGAGATATGCCAGGAAATATCTCAGAAGTTTCGGAATGGTGGTGTTCACGATAAGATCGTCAGCTATGATATTTTCAAGGAAGCTTTTGAAAAAATTCTTGAAAGACCCCTGGGATACCTATCCTGCCTGTTGTCCACGAAAACCCCCTAAGATAAAAGCTATTTCCGTGGTAAAACATGCCCCCGATTATGGGCTCTTTCCCTGCTTCGTTGTTCCTTGTCGCCAAGGCTTCATTGGTTTTACTTGAAAGAATCTGCACTGCCTTGCAGAACCCTTGCCAATGGTCTGATGATTGAAATTGTAACAATGTCGCTTCCCCTAGCTTGACCGGGATAGCACAATTTACTAATTGGATAATCGAATGAGTAAACCGGATTGGATCACCACCATTTTCTGCCCATACTGCCATGCTGCTGTACTCAATGAATTCAACCGCGAAGATATGCCTGACGATCTTGAGGATGATGAAGATGAACTGGAAAAAATAGACAGTCAATTTGATATTACAGTCATAAACGGCTGCGGGCATGTGGCATACGAATGTGTTTGTGGTTTTTTGGACCCTGTCATCCACCCAAAGTGGGATAAGGAATTGCGAATATTAGCTCGCCATCTCAATCCCGAGGAATATTCCGGAGGTGCCGAGGATGATATCGGTGAAACAGCAGAGGACTCGAACGAAATGGAGATTGACGAAGTGGCCGCATTGTTAGAAACGACCCTCGAAGACCTGGATATAACCGATAAAAAGCTGAAAAAAATCGCTTCTTCGATCCTACCTGGATATCATATTACCTTTGTAGATGAAAGTTTTGATAGTCATGCCGAAGGCCCTCCCGGTGGTTATACAACAATGTACCAGATGATTTTCTTAAATAAAGAAAAGGACGAAAAGAAGAAAAAGACGACACGATCCAATAAAAGGAACGGATAAACCCTCATTGTTGCCGAAGTACTGTTACCGATGTCCGTTTTCCCAGGGATCACGCTTTGAATAATAACCCCAATGCTTGGCGTCGAATGCTTCCAGCTGGTGGATCCTAACTGTGGGAAATATTCTGATGTCTTATAGCAAAGCCAGGTGTGAAAATATAAAATAGGAATTATCTCCACCGTGGTTGGCGAATAAAACCATTTATCCGTTTTTGATGCTTCTTTTTCACTTTAAGTGGATTTTCGTTATTGAGATTCAGGGGAGTTCCAATACCAGATTCTTCAAAAGAGGGATTCGGTTTTTATTTGCTTTCCACCGCTTTGGCCAGAAGGTTTCTCCATTTCTGAGCCCTTTTTTCGTCGATCGGCTGGAAGGAGCGTTGGAAGACTATCCCGCTTCTATCGATGAGTACACGACTGGTAACCCAATCCTGGTTCGGAATTTCCAGGGTTTCGTGGAGCAGTACCCGGAAAGGCCAAAGGGTTGCCTTTTCAGAAACTTCCTGCGGCCATAGGGGCTTTTCATCGAATTTCTTTTTGCTGACCGTTCCACACCCGACGAGTCCTTTCACCGGGGCCATGGCGTAGAAAAAGACCATGTCGCCCGGTTCGATGAGGTTCCAGGCCTTATCATATCGCGGGCCTAATCCCCAAATTTTCTTCTTCAGACCGATTTCCCAATTGCCTACGGGCCCAATGGCCAGCCAATAGTTCATTGCTTCCCTCCTCTTTTATTACCGAAGATTTGTATGTATGGCGATTGTAACGGTGGCCCGTCGGTAACGTCAAGATCCGCAGCAATAGGAACGAATAATCCAACTTGGCAAGGAAACCGATAGGGTGAATACAGATCCATTGACGAGGATATAGCAAACTTGTAAAATGATCCCATGCCGGAAACGTTTATAAAACAGCGACTTGCTTTGACGAAAGAATCCCTTTGGGCCGGCATGATGATCCGTCGCTTATCTGAAAAGAGCCGGTTGGTTTTTCCATGATGATCCCGACCAATCCGTTCGGCTTCTCGGACGCTGTCCTGGGGGCGCATGCCGCCCGATCGATGATGTTCCTGGAGATGGGAACCCTGGTTCGCTCCTTGCCTCCCGCGATTTCCAAGGACGATTTCCCCAAAGCGATCGTTACCGAAAACATCCTGGGAAAGCCCACGCAGAGCAGCCGAAAAAAGAGCCTGCGGCATTTGGGAGAACTTTATGGCCTGGACCCTACCAAGACCTTATTCCGGGTTTTATGGATGCTGGGCCATTCCGACCCCGATTCCCTGGCGCAGCTCTGTCTGGTATGCGCTTACGCTCGTGATCCGATGCTGCGACACAGCTTCGAGTTTATTCGTACCTTGCATCCGGGCGAGGTTCTGATTCGAACCAAGATGGAGGAACACCTGGAAGCCGGTTTTCCCGGACGGTTCCGCCCCGCGATGAAGAAATCCATGGCTCAGAATGTAATTACCACCTGGACCTATGGCGGACATCTCATCGGCCGAGTCAAGAAAATCCGTCGCCTCCCGGAACCCCACCCCGTTTCCGCAGCCTACGCCATGCTGGTCGGTTACCTGACCGGACTTCGCGGTGAACGGTTGCTCGACTCCACCTTCGCCGCCCTGGTGGCGTCCCAAAGGTCCCAGCTGGAAGCCGCTCTCTCCCTGGCCGTTGCCAAAGGGCTGCTGTCGCTCAAAAAGGCGGCCGGCATCGTGGAATTCGACTTTCCCTTTTTCCTGACTCCCAAAGAACAGGCACTCATCCATGAATCGCACTGACCAGTTACTGGAAAATTACCGCAGCCACATCCGCATGCCGCTGCGCCCCGGTTTACCGCCGTCACAGCGGGTTTGGTTTGCCGTCTATCCCGCTTCCGAGGAACGAAGGCTTATGAATCGGATCGACGATTTTGCCCTGCTGACCCAGGCGGCCGGACACCCCTGGGTTCGTGTCGACCTGCAGGGCAGTCTGGCCCGTTGGATCGATTCCGTCGAGGAGGAAGAAAGAGCGGAGTGGTTTAAAAATCCCGACGATATCGAGCTCTATGCCAAAACCGAATGGAAAGAACTTCTTACCCGCTACTTTAAAACCCAGGCGCTCCGGGCGGAAGCCCCAGAGAGTACCGTTTTTGCGTTAACCGGCCTCATGGATCTCTTCGACTTTTTACATGTCTCCGAGCTGATCGACAGCCTGGAAGAGATCTTCCGCGGCTACCTGCTGGTCTTTTTCCCGGGAGAAAAAGAAGGGA
>CAINFC010000261.1 GCA_903847975.1 uncultured Acidobacteriota bacterium
GGCGGCTGATTGGGCGGCTTTCTTTCGCAAACCCCTACTTTTGTTGGAGTACCGACCCAGGTAGCGGATGAGTTGTTGGCCAGGAGGTGGGATATGGTCGCAAACCGAAGCGAGGACTTCCAAGGGGTCCTGGTGGGGAGCCTCGTCGGCGAACAGGGGGTGGCCTGGCGAGGATTTGGGCCGGTAATCCACCGTACCATTAGGTCCATCGTAGGAGAGGCGGTCGAGGGATATCGGTGCCCGAACGATATATATGGCAAGCTTTTCGCGGGCCGCGGTATCTTCGGGCAGAACCGGCGGACCTTGATACACGGAGAAGCCGGTGTGCCGGAAACGATCGAGAATCTCGATGGTTGCCGGATAAATCTTTTCCAAGCGTAAAAGCTCCTGCAGCAGCTTATGACGAAAGAGGAGCATGAGTTGCCGGGAGTCGGGGGGAGGCAGCGGTTGGAAGGAACCGTCGGGGCGGAAAACGCCATCGGAGACAATGCTATGGCAATGTGGGTTCCAATTGGCGGTTTGATCTCCGTAGGTTTGTATACTAATAATGACACCGGGAACGGACCGAGGTTCCTCGGCCACGGCCTGCATCATTTCTCGAACGCCGGCATACGCGCAGGTACTCAATACACCCAGGAGTTTGCGGTCGAAGCGAAAGTGCTGACGGATTAGCTTTGGGACCGTAAAAACATATTGGCGATGGGGTACCTCTGCCAGAACCTCGGTGGCCAACCAATCGGCAAAGGCGGCCACCCGTTTGGCATGGCACGACGGACAAAAGTACCGACCACGACAAGAAAACGCCAGGATCATCTCATGGCGGCATTCGGGGTTTTCACAACGAACCCGGGCAAATCCATGCCGTAGGTCACCGCAGTCCAAGAACCGGTCCGCAACCTTGCGGACGACCGGGCGCCAGAAGCCGTGCTTTGCAGCAAAACGTTCCTCATACACCTTCTCGAAATCTTCAAAGTGATCTTCCACTAGGCCGTAAAGCGGCGAGGTTTTCGGATGGCGGGGTAGATAAACGCCGGAGATTCGTTCGGCCACATTCCAGGAAACGGAGGGGAGGCCGGTTTTGCGAGTCGAAGGCGGGAACTTTTGGGGTGAGTTGCCCGGCTAGGCGGCAGGAATAAGCCGATAAGCTATTTGAGACTGCCCACAGGAGTGAAAAAGAGTTCAAACGATAAGGGCGGATTCGAAGGGAGGCAGGAAGATGGTTATTAAAGGAAACCTTTTCATGTACGATGTGGCAAACCCCAAGCTTTCAATATTCACCACGATGCCGGTATGCAGGTTAATCGATACGAAAACCTCTTTCATTTGGTGACCTCCGCATCGACGAAAATGATCCCCTGGATAGCCCGGTAGACTACTTCGGGGGCACCTTTAAAGATTTCCACGTCGTAGACGTATTGGCCGGATTTGTCGGCGTTGGCGTAGTTGGTGGTGTCGACGGGGGTTTTGCAGGCAGTGAAACCGGCGGTGGTTTCGGCTTCGAGCAGAATGTTGAATTTGCCAGAGTCTGCATTGACTATCGAACAGATGAATTCAGCTACCGATTGGGTGTCGAAATAGGTTTTGCGGATCTGGCCGCGGATGGCGTAATCGGTGAGATCGATAGGGGTGGGTGGATCGATGCCGGCCTGGTTCAAGGTGATCGTGCAAGACCAGGTGCAGCCCTGCTTGCCGATGAAATAGACAAGATTGTCGCGGATGGGGATCGGGATCAGGCTCATAGGTTCAACTCCACGGAAATGGCCGGTTGGGAGATCGCTGGGATCGACATCCGGCGGATACACCATTCGGGGATCGATGCCAGGCGGAGGACGAAGAAATAATCCATTAGGTCATCGGCAGAAACGGTATCGATCGCTGTAATCGTGCTATTTGCTGCGGATGATTCCATCCCCGCAAGGGCATCCGAGGATTCCTGCCAAATTCCCGCCAAGGCATGCAGCTGTTCCTGGAAATAACAGTCTTCGACTGCACTATCCCAATGGCAGGATTTCACCGTCTGTTCGTGACTGATTCCGAGAGAATCAAGCCACGAAACAAGCGGCGACAGGTTGGCGATCGAATCTTCCCATAGGGTTTGGAATTCGGACAGCGCAGCTAGGAAAGTTTGGGATCCTTGCTTTGCGTCGGCTTCCCGGAAGTCGGCCGGCTGGATGTCAGGTTCGGAAAGGACGCAGCAGAATCCTGCCAGGGAATACTGCTCATCCCCTGCGAGGGCGGTTTCATCAATCTGCTCCAGATTTGCGGTTTGGCTCGATAAGCGATCATCTGGTGTGCCATCGGTTTCCCCAAACGAGAGAAAAACAGCAGCGACGGCTGTTTCGATTTCGCCTGAGGTGGTTTGGTCTTCGTGGTCTGCGGTTTGGCCATGACTTGCTCCTTGAAAAGTTTGTGACGAGAATCCCGTCTCGCCTGTTGTGATAGAAGTTTCCTGGGAATGAACCGAGCTTTCCACCGCGGAAAACTCAGGCTCGTTAAAATGGACGTTGCCCGAGGCGAATCCGGTTTCCTGGCTGCCGGAAGCTGGTACCACTTCGATGTGGGCAATAACGGCTTCCGTGAATGCGGCTTTCGACTCACTGGAGACGTTCGGTTCCGCCAGCGAAGTGTTTTGCGTCATCCCGGCAGCAGGCGTTTCCCCGGAAGAATAGGTGGAGTCCGAGAAGGTTGTGCTATAACCAGCGGAATTTGCGGTCGATTCGCTGCTGGATCCGGGTTCGCTCAGGCTGGCGGTATGCGCCGTAGTGGTTTCTCGGACTCGAATGAATACGCCTGGCCCCCGCACGTTGGTGGTAGTTCCGCCGGCAGTAGCCGTGAAGGTCGGTGGGCCGGAGCTGGTGCCGGCTGAAGCCGACGCGTAGCAGATCAATCCGCCGATATCGTTGCCAGTCTGGGAATCCGGTTCCTCCACTTCGAAGGCGGCTCCGAAGGTTACGCCGGCTTGGGAGAAAGCTTCCGAGGAAAACTGGGACGGTGTGGAAACATCGGTCGGGATGCACATTGCCCCGATCACGATATCGCCGGCTGTAACCCCGGGATCGCTACCAAAAACGATGGAAACATTGCCGGAGGCGGTATCCTGGCCGGTGACGCCGGCGACATTCCAGCCACTCAGCGCTTTGCCGATCCGGCACATCATCCCCCAGCAGACATTGTTCCCCGTTATAGTAACGGATAAGGAACCGCTCATCCCGCCGGCAGGGACCGTTCTTTCGAAAACGAAAAGGTTGGTGTTACCGGTATCGGCTCCCAGCGTGGTCCCGTATCCGCCTGCCCCGACCAGGCTGCAGACCGGTGTCCATCCGGTCGGCGTAGCCACGCTGCCGGTGTTGGCCGTTGACGGTTTCATGCCGAGGATAAGGACCAGCTTGTCCCCCTCCAGGCTACCGGCCGGGTAGTTTACCGAGATGCTGGACCCGTTCTGGCTCGAATAGGTAGCCGTACTCGGAGTTTGCCAGGTAAGCGCCACGGCATCTTCCCGTTAAACGGCTTCGAGTCGCTCTTCGTCAATGAACCGTTCCTGGAGATTGCCGAGTTCATCGGTGTAGCGCACCTTGAAATAAACAATTCCGTCGGTATCACCGATCGTGGCGCCGACCACTTCGCCATCGCTCATGATGAAGACTTTTTCGCGGACCTTGTCCCCGATTTTAAACTGCAGCGGCATGCGGGCTCCTTTTCGTCAGGAAAGAGTGGTGGAATAGGTAACGTTGAGAGTGTCGCCGCTGGCCACGGTTTTTCCGGTAAAGGAACCGACGCTGTAGAGGATTCCGCCGGTATTGCCGATGGTAGTCACGGCCCCGGTCCCGAGAACGATGAAGCATCCGCCCACGGTTCCGCTTCCGGTCATGGCAAACGAGACGCTTCCCGAGTGGGTCTTGGTGGCGGTTCCTCCGGTGGCGCTTGCCGCCGTCCAAGTCGGAGTACCGCGGGCGGCCACCGAGGTCCACTCGGTCCACCCCGGATGGGTGCCCATCGTATCGGCCTGGGCAGCGGTGGGAGTTCCGGAAATCAGCCCCAGATAGGGACCGACGGCGCTGAGGCTGGTATTCAGGGCATCGAGAAGGTACTTCTTCCCGGCTTCGACCACGGCATTATCGAATTTCTCGATCCATTTCCGGTTTCCGTGGCGGTCGCAGCATTCGATCCGGAACGAGCCGGCGATGGCCAGCAGGTTCTGGTGTGTTGCCGGCCGACTGAGAGATGTTGCGATTCCTTCCTGCAGACGATTGGTTTCGATCATGATGGCACCCCCGGTTAAGCGGATTTCAGTCCGAGGATGACGCGGGCTTCGGCAACCCAGTTCACTCCGTGGCGATTGCCGAGGATCAGATTGACCAGGAGTTTCAGGAAGGGGGCATCGACCATTTCGAGCAGTCGTCCGGAAATACCGGTAAAGGTCACCACGTTATCGAGAATATCGACGGCAGTCGAGGCCGCCAGGGCGGCGGAGATCCGGATGCCGGCCGGCTGTCCTTTCAGGAGTTCGGCTTTGGCAAGCTCCACGGAAGCAATCACGGTTTCGACCAGGGATTGGACCGTGCACCAGAGTTCCGGAAGGTTCTCCCAGGAAAACCGGGAAAGAGGTTTCAGTGCCAGGTAAACGGCGCTGGCATTAAGATAGCGGTCGGCTGCCTCGCGGAGCTTGGTCTGATCGATGGTCATTGCGAGAGCTGCTTTGGGTTTGTCTTTGGATTTAAGGGATTTCAGATTCATCGGGTTTCCTCCTTGGTCAGGATCAGGATGAGGCCGGAAAAAGCCGACCCCAGGGTTAGAATGGCGTTCATGATTTCGGGCTTGATAGTCACACCGATTGCGGTGGTAAGGATATTAAGGCCATGCCAGGTGGTGGGCTCTTTCAGGCGCTCGGAGAGCCACTCCAGAAGATGGCGATATGCCTGTTTCATTTCATTTCTCCGGATTGTTGGTTTTTTCATTGGGTTCCACCCTCCACTTGCGGATGTCCCCCTATGGTTTGTCCGTTTTCCCAATGCGGCTCGCCTTGCCACCCGTCAGGCTTCGTGATATCGTCTTACCAGTAAGACAATGGAAAGGAAGCAATTATGCCGACATTAGCGACAACACGCATGTCTTCCAAGGGTCAGGTGGTGATCCCGGAAGAAGTACGAAAGCGCATGGGCCTGAAAGAAGGCGCACACTTTGCCGTGGTCGGAGACGGGGATGTTGTCATCCTGAAAACGATTACCCCTCCCTCCATGGAGCAATTTGAGCCGCTCATTCGTGTAGCCCGCCGCCAGGCCAAAGCAGCCGGTTTAAAGCCATTTGACATCAAAAGAGCGGTAGCCAGAGCCAGAGAACACGAATGAGAGTGATTCTGGATACCAATGTATTCCTTTCTGGAATTTTCTTTTCCGGTGCTCCGCATGAAATTCTCAAAGCCTGGCGGACGGGACGTCTCACGCTGGTCTTATCACCCGAGATATGGGAGGAATACGAAAGGGCCGGTCAGGAGCTGCAGCGAGAACACCCCGGCATTGATATCGCTCCCTTTCTTGAACTTGTGGCCTTGCGTTGCCGAATGGTTGGATCTCCAAACCTGCCGGAACGGGTCTGCACGGATAGGAATGACGATATGTTTTTGGCCTGTGCCTTGGCCAGCCAAACCCCGATCGTAGTCAGTGGGGACAAAGCCTTGCGCAGAGCCTCGGGCTATCAAGGAGTTATCGTCATGAGCCCACGCGAATACCTGGATAAAATTCTGAAGGACCCGAATTCCGGCATGAAAGAAAAGCCATCGGTCTTTTGAAAAACCCTTTTACGATGCCTAACCTTGCCTTAATAGGTCATCGATGAAATGGGGTTTACCATTACCTCCGTTGGAAGTGGGGGCGGTCGGGGAAATGCGGCCAACGGCCGCCCCATTCCAGGCCTACGGACTCGCCCAGGGTGCCGAGCTGTTGCCAGAGAGCATCGTCATCCCAGATGGCTTTACCTTCCCGGATTGGGACACAGTCGTAGGCGATTCCGAGGACGTGTGGACAGTCGGGCCCGTGGCAATGAGTCACGATGGCTCCGGGACCAGCTTGCAAACCTCGCACTTTCCATTCCCGAATTTCGTCGGTAATCAGCCTCGAGACGCTTTCCGGGAGTGCGTCAAAGACTCGGCCCTTTGTGTATTCCAGAGCCTGCTCTTTTTCGGATCGGCGGGTGCAATAAATAACCAGGGTGATGCCGACCTGGCGACAGGCTTCGATGTGGGCGTTGCACATCCGGATCATGTCCGGCTCCAGCAGGAATATCGATCGACTCATGGCTATCCTCCAAGAAACGTGCGGTTGCAGAGATCGGTCTTTCCTTCCAGGCAGGGTCGCTGGGAAAATCCTTCGGATCGGACCAGGAGGGAGGCATGTCGGTGCAGATCGTGGTTGGTCATGGGATTTGTGCTTTCGCGAAGGCATCTCACCAGGGCCCAGGACCAGGCGCCATTCGGCCGGCCATGGAACTCGGTATCGGCGGCCGTCTGAAGGGACAGGCAAGCCGAAAGCAATACATGGTTCATATCTTCGGCGGTCTCCTGGTAGAAACCTTTCTGCTTCACTCCGAAGCGGTTCAAGGGTGCTTGTGAATCCGGCCGGGGGTCTTCCCGCGGAGCAGTTTGGTAGCGATTCCGGAAGGATCTGCCGGCCTGTGGCCGATTTCCGGCGCGGGTTCCATCCTGGGAATGGCAGGCATCCAGCACCACAGTCAGAAAGGATTCGGGACGCTTAGCCCGGAAGATCTCCTTCAGGGCATCGTCGCCCAGCGGCTGATGCCAGTATTTATGGTAATCGTAGGGGCAGATCACTTCGTTCTTGTGATCGGGTTCTTCGGGATCCGTGGATGGTACCTGACTCCCGTGTCCGGAGTACCAGAAGAGCAGCTCGCGGCCCCCGGTTCCTAGAAGCCAATTCAATCCCGTGACGATCCCGGCCTTGGTGGCCTGCGCATCCTTTAAAACGAAGATTTTGGCAGGATCCCACCCTTTGCTCAAAAGATAAGCGCGGATATCGCTGATGTCATTCCAGCAGCCGGCCAGGTCGTTGCCGGGCTTTTCGTAACGATTGATGCCGACGAGAAGGGCGTAGTTTTCCATTGTGATTCACCCCAGGTGATAGAGTTTGGTGATCAGCCAGTAGATAAACAGGCAGACGCTCGGAAGGGCTCCGGCAACGAGAAGCGACAGCCGCATGCCGGATTTGACCTCGGCCATGAAGGCACAGATCTCGCGGGTCTCCGTATCCCGGGTTTCCTGAATGGCCCGGATCATGACATGGGCGGCTTCGATGTCTTTTTTCATCCGCTCCTGATCGATCTTGCCGGCGGTGATCCAGCGTTCCTTTTCGAGCAGCACCTCGGTGACCTTTTCCTTGATCTCCTTGACATCCCGCCAGACGGATTCGATCTCCCGCCCGAGATTGTCCTGGTTGACGCGGAGGGTGCCGAGTCCGGCCATGAGATCGGCCAGAGTGTGGATATCCTCGCGGATCGAACCCATATCGGCCTTCACGTCGGAGCGGATCTCGCTGATTTCGGCCGCCAGCTTGGAGAAGGATTCCTCCTGGTGGCGGGTGATGATCTCGTGCACGCTGCATTGTCCTTTACGATTCATGGTTTCCATGGCAATCGATCCTTGAGGATTTAGTTTGATGAAAAACCGAGGCAGCCCCCTTTTCGAGAAAGAGAGCCGCCCCGGGCAGGGCTGCCTTAGGCTCTAGGCGCCGGTCTGGGGATTACGTCCGGTGCGGGCGTTGATGGTCGTCTGGCTGGTTTCGGTACCACAGACATACTCGGTGGTCTGGGTATAGAGGTAGGTGTCGATATAGGTCACGCCGTCTTCGACAACCGTCTCGGTCTCGGTCCACTGCACGGAGATGGAGCCGGTGAAATCCGGATCAAAGCCTGCGGGAAGATTGCGGCTGGCCGCAAAGGAACGGGAATTGAGGTTCTTTTTGAACATGGTGATTCTCCTAAATGGGGAAGGTTGAATGAAAAAAGGCCACCCGAAGGCAGCCCACTGGGAACAACAAACAAAAAACCGAAATAGGCTACGGGGCGATCAGCCCATGGGTCCGCAGCCGGGCCAGAAGTGCGTTAAGTTGGGCCTTGAGGTCATTGATCATGGTGACCTCATTACTGGAATAGGTGGTATCGGCGGTGCCGCTCACATCGGCAACAGCCGCCTGGCGTGCGGCAAGCACCTGGGTGCCGTTGATTTTGAGCACCCCGGCAGCGGCGCGGATATCGACCAGGTTCGTATCTAGCCAGAGACCCTGCTGCACAGGAGTTCCGGAGCTGTCGTAGGAGCCGATCAGGTTGTAGCTGGTTCCGCCCGGTGTGGTGTTGAAGGCATACAGGTTCAGTCTGGCGGTGTAACTGCCGCCATCGGTCAGCCGCACATGGGCTCCCGTCCCGAGGCGGAAAGCCATGGTGTTCGAAGCTGCCCGGTAAATCCCCATCAGCTTATCGTTCAGGAACGAATAGGCGGGTTCGGAGGAGGTGCCATCCGTGACCAGAACCTGGTTGGAATCGAAATAGGTATCCTGAAGCGTGGCCGTACTGTCCTCGGAGCGGATGACGTTGAAACTGGTACCCGTCGTCGCCGTGTAGTTCCCGGTCAGGTTGATCTGCGACCGGCTCGAAACGTTCGAGAGCTTGAATATGGCCGAGTTGGCTACCAACCCCAGGACGTCATTGGAAATCCGGTACAGGCCCACATTGGTGTCGCTCATGAAGGACAGGGCCGGGACCGTGCTGGTGCCGTCGATCATCTGGTTTTGAGCAGTCCATAGCTTCAGGTTGGCATAAACGGCCGTGCCCGAATAGGTTTTTATGGCCGCAATGGTGGCCGGCCAGTCATCTTTGCTCTCCAGGCGGAGATTGATTCCGTCATTGGTAGGGATCTGCACGCCGACTCGGCCGTAATTGGAACGGCCCTGCAGGTACGGAATACTATTGGAGCTGTCGAGCCAGAGGCCCATCGTCGTCCCGTTGACGAAGGAATACATCGGAGCCGTTGTGGAGCCATCCCCGGCCAGAATCTGAGTTGCATTCAGGTATCCCTGGCTGAGGGTCGGTGTAGTGCCCATGTTATTTTTGAAGGTGATTTTGGGAATATACGTTCCGTTCGATTGTAAGGTTGCTTCGATGGGATTGTTGGCGGCCACATAGATCCTGAACTGTCCATAACCGGAGTTCGAGTTCCACACCTGCGACCCATCCGTGGCCCTCCAGAAACCGGCGGCGGTGTCGTTGGTGAAGGAATAGATCGGCGCCGTGGCAGATCCATCGCTGCCGGCCCGGAGCTGCGGCGTATCGAAGTAAAGCGGGATCGTCGATGCACCCGTTGCGATTTCGGAACGAAGCACATTAACGTTGGTTGTGGTCACCGTCGGATTGGTGATGTTCAACGTGGCATAGGTGGAGTTGTTCAGCACGGAAATCTGGGAAGAGCTGGCTTTCAAGGCAATCTTTCCGGATGCCATGCGATACATCCCCGATGCAGTTTCGTTCGTAAAGCTGTAGGTCGGCGCCGCGGAAGTGCCATCGGTCAGCCGGACCGGATCCGGATGACTTCCGGCGCCGGTAGCGCAGGCGCCCCAGGATGTCCCTCCATTCCCATCGGTAATCAGGCACTGCAGATTGGTACCGGCGGTGGTCGGCAAGCTATATTCGGCCGAAGCAGTACTCACGGTTACCTTATTGGCCTTCAGCTTCAGGTCCACCAGGGTGGTGCCATCATTGGCGGTGGACCGCACCCAGTTGGCATTGCCAGCGGAGTACCCATCTTCTCCCCGCCGTATTCGGATTCCCCCGTCCAGCCCGTTCAGGCCATAGAAATCTACAAAAGACTGGTTTCCAAGATAAGTGCTCTTCATGGACATGTACCCGTCCACCGTGTTGCGGTATAGCCCAATAGCGGGATCATTGGTGAAGCTCAGCGCCGGTGCGGAGACGGTGCCATCGCCAAGTAAAATATTTTCCAGAGAATGTCCGACGGTCTGGCAGATCTGCCACTCCATGGCTCCTGAACCGTTGTTTACCAGGCAGGTACCACTCTCTCCCTGGATCGCCGGCCAGGTCACGGAATAATTGCCGATCTGCACCTGGCGCCATTTGATTTGCTGTTCCTGGGGCCAGCAGGCGGAAGACAGGGCGAGCAGCAAGAGTGCCAGGATGGGAAGTTTACTTTTCATCTTTAGGATCCTCCTTCCTGGCTACGATTTCTCCCGATTCCATGTTGATGGTGTCCTCCTTGCCGAGCTGATACTTCTCCGCCAGACTTTTGAATCGCTCCCGGGTTTCCTTTTCCAGCTCTTTGATCCGCTTGTCGGCGGCGGCGATCTGCAGCTTCAGGGTGTCCATCTGGTGCATCAGGTCGCGAACCTCCAGCAGGTCCAACCTGTCGATCCTTTTCGCTTTGATTTGCGCCATGGCGGGCAAAAGAAAAAGGAAAACAATGAAAAGTACCGTAAGGTGTCGAAGCATAAATCTCCTATTGCAGTCTTTTTTGAAAAGCGATGTAGATTGCGTCCCCATTGCCCGGAGGCGAGTTGAAAATCACATGCGTTGGCTCCAGGGCAAAAAGAGGAGCGTGTGGTTCATCCTCAAGGATGGTGTAATGGGTTGTCGGGAGCTGCAGCAGGCCGTTCAGGAACACCATGATTGAGGTATGCACCACGGCTGTCCCGCATGAATAATCCATCGTGACGCCATTCCCGGAATTCACCACATGGGAATTCTCTGCGACGGTTCCGTTAGACCCGCCGCCCAGGGAGGAAACGATGGCAATGGTCCTGCGGTCCCGGGTGGCAAAATCACCGGTGAACTGTGCGTTCTCGGCAGTCACCTCGGCAACCGGGAAGCATCTCGCGGGGAATCCGACGGTATTGGATGTCACCTCGGCCGCATCCCAGTCGTAATAGATGTAGCTTGTGGCATTGTCCGGAAGAAGGACGTAGCCATCAGAAACCATGCGAACCACATTCCCACCCACGATCCGCCCGCCGTGGTAACCCCACTGCAGCCCGGAGGTGGCGGCCTTCTTTTCGGCGAAAGTATTCAGGGCAATGGGCCGAGGCCCCAGGGCAGATTGAATCGCTTCGATCTCATCATCGCGTGGATTCAGCGTCGCGGCTTTGATGTCGACGCCGGTACCGGGCATCGCCGGGTTGTCGTCGACCCAATCCTCGAAAGCAACAACGCTGTCAGGATACACGGATGCCATTTGGTTTCCCTAAAATGAAAAAGCCTCCCGAAGGAGGCTGCTGGTAGCTCGACCTATGCGGAATCCTATTCTTCCAGGATCGGCATTAAGGCGCCGAGAATACCCGGAGGGATATCCACTCCAGTTCCATCCGCTTTTTTGAATACTTCCAGTTTCAGTAAGGGCAGAGTGCCGGAAAACGGCTGATTCAGAAACTCCTGCGCCTCTCGAATTTCCGAAGCGTACTGCTCCGCCAGCCGCACCAGGGCTTCGGTATCCTTCTTTTGCGCTGCCAGAAGTGCTTTACTTTCGTATTCGACGTATTTTTTCAGCGCGTCGCGCAAAGCGTTTGCTTCCGCGGTGATCGCCCGGTGGGCCTTGATGAGCTTGTAAGAGGAATCGACGGACATCTTTTCATCCAGCCCGATCAAGCGTGACAGGGCTCCATGGATCTGGAAAACATCCCCATTGGTAACCGCCGGGTTACCGGGCGACTTTTCCATTTTCTTACTCGGCATGAATCATCCTTTCCTTATCGCGAAACGGTTAAAATCAGGGCTGGAATCAGGCTGCTGACCGTGAATTCCAGGTCGGCATCGGTAGCCGTGGTGGGGTCCTCCATGGCGGCAATCGTTGCATTGGAGAGGACCATCAGGGTTACGATTCTGGTATTCAGAGCGTTGTTCAGGATGGCCGAAGCCAGCTTCCGGCGGGTGGCCACTTCCGGCTCTTCGGTGGCAATCGCCACGGCGGCCTTTACCAGAAAATACTGGATTCTGGCCTGGAGGGCTTCCGCGTTGGAAACCTCATTTACAGTGCTTAGATTCATTTCTGCTCCTTATGCCCAGGAAAGATTGCCGTTGCCGTCGTTGGTCAGCACCGTTCCGGCTCCGCCTTGACTGGCTGGGAAGGCATACGTAATTCCGTTAATTTTGGTGATGTCGCCCTGATCCGAAACCTTAAATACGGGAGATCCGGATGCATTGAGCACCGCAATGATCGGATCCATCCCCTTCAGCACTACGCGGCTGTCCCCTCCGTTGGCCACGGACAAATAGCCATAGCCGAAATAGGATCCACCGCTTTCGTACCCGATGGCGCCGACTGTTATTTCCTTGCTGGGTGTAGATCCGCTCCATGGTGGGCCATAGAAGATCAGCTCGGTGATCCCCGTGTTGGCTCCGTAGTAGGAGTAGCTTTCGAGATAGGTCCGGGCAAAGCCCGATCCGGTCTTGCCCA
>CAINFC010000262.1 GCA_903847975.1 uncultured Acidobacteriota bacterium
CCACCGCCAGGGGCATCCGGTCGTCCCCGTAGAGGAAGCGCATCCGCAGGGCGTTATCCGCCCCGTAAACCGCCAGGAGGGTGGTGAGCCCGTGCCAGAGGTATTTTTCGGTGACCAGGCCGTTCACTTTTTTCACCACCCGCCGGCCCAGCGGATCGCTGATGTACTCCACCGTCCGGCCGCCCGGCAGTTCCACCCTGCTCAGGTCGCCCAGCAGGGAATAGGTGTAGGTCGTCTGGCTGCTGCCCAGCGTTTTCCGGCTGAGAAAGCCGTCGGCATCGTACTGATAGGAATAGCCCCCTGCCGTCAGAAGGTGATCCTCCGGGGAGCAGGTGAAGGTGCGGCCGGTGATGCCCCGAAGAGCATTGGTCTCGAAGGTCCGGTTGCCGTCGGCTCCGTAGCGGTATTCCTCCTGGAGGGTGCCATTCCGCGAAACCGTCCGCAGCCTGCCCAAGGGATCGTAGCCATAGGTAAAGCTGGCGGTGACTCCGCCAAAGGTCTCCGTTTTGGCGGTGATCCGTCCGGACCGGTCGAAAGTCAGCTGCCAGGCGGCCCGCTTCACTCCCGCTATCTGTGCTTCCTGGGATTCCATTTCCCCGTATCCGCTAAAAGCCCGCCGCAAGGATAACACCCCGTCGCTCACCGATTCCGGCAGCCCGTTGCCCGCATTGCGGCCGATGGTGAAAAGGCCGGCGGCCGTCAGAAGGCCGTCCCGGTCGTAGCTGTAATTTACCGTGGCGCCGGCATAGCCGAGGCTGCTCCGCTCCAAATAGTTATTGTATGTGAAAGTCAGCGTCTGGCTCAAGCTGCCCGCCCGGGAATCGGTGAGCGGCAGCGAGCCGTCGTAGGTATAGAGGATCGATTCCGTGCCGCGGCTCAGCGCTCCCACCTTCGAACCGCAGAGGTAGCCAACATCGATATTGCCGTCCGGAAGCCGCGTCTGGCTCAGTCTCCCCTGGCTGTACACATATTGAATCTGTCTGCCGGAAGGGAACGTCATGCTCAGCGGCTGCCGGTCGCGGTTGTAGGAGTACAGGTACCCGTTGCCCAGCGGCGTAAGGTAGGAGGAGTTCCGGTTGACCCGGTTGAACCCGAGCTGGTGACGGGCGGCGGCGGCATTGGTGATCCCCGTGCGGTTTCCGTTTTTGTCGTACTGCATGGCAATGGCCGAGCCGTCCGGCAGCTGAATCCCGGTGACCTGCCCCATTTCGTCATAGGTATATTGGGTGACCCGTCCTTCCGCATCGGTGTGCGCGGATAAATTCCCTTTGCCGTCGTAGCTCATCAATACCTGGCGCGTTCCCGCCGTCAGGGCAGTGAGCCGCCCCTTCGCATCGTAGGTGAAGGTTCGGTCCAGGAACCCGGTCTGTCCGGCGACCGTGGGCAGCAGAGTCGTCGGATGATAGGAAACCGTGGTGGTTCTGCCTTCGGGCGTGGTTGTGGTTTTCCGGGATTGAATCGTGTCCAGCTGCGCAACGGTGGCTCTGCTGTTGATCGTAACGGTTTCCGTAATCCGGTCGGGGATCGAATCCGCGTTGGTGTCCTGATACGCTTTCTGGAACAGCGTGGTGTTTTTCAGACCGGACGGCATCTGCACCGACAACTCCTTGGGGGTTTCCGTCCTGTACTGGGAATCGGTCGTCGACAGGAAATCGAGCTCCGTTCCGCAGGAGAGGGATTTGTGGGTCGTCAAGCCGTCGGCCGAAGAGGTAATGACCGTCTGGCCCCCACTCGGATCCGTGATTCGGGAAGTTCCCCGCCCGGTGAGATCGGTGCGGTCCGCATAGGTGGTGACCAGACCTTCGCCGCTGGCAACCGTGGTGGTGATTTCTCCGGCCGCATCCGTGCTCTGGGCATACTGCCATTGTCCGCTCTCTTCATCGCTGACCGCGGTCAGTCGCCCGTCGGCGTCGAACGCGTGCGTGAAACGATTTCCTGCCGGTTCCGTCTTGACCGTCAGCTGACCCCCGGAGCCGTAGGAAAACTGGAATACGGAGCCGTCCGGCCAGGTGATCCGGTTCAGGAGGCGGTTGGCATCGATTTCCAGGGCGGTGGACTGGCCCTCCGGTGCGATTACGGCGACCGGAGTGCCTTGCGCATTTCTCTGCAGCCGCGTCGTGTTGCCGAAGCGGTCGGAGAGGGCGCCGAGCAGCCCGCCGGCATCGTATTCGAAAGACAGCAGGGTCTTGCGGGTGTCGAGATCCATGGTAGACTGATGCCGGCCGCTGCCGGAAAAAACATGGGCCGTTCCGTCCCCTTCGGCAAAAATAAAATCGCCGGGAAGCCCGCTTACCGTGCCATCCGAGGCGATTTTTCTGGCCCGGTAACGGCTGTCGCTGGAAAAATAGATATTTCCGGACAGATCCCGGACCAGCCCGGTGATGCTTTCCAGGCTGGCCTGAGAAGCCGGAACGGCTTCCCCGGTGCTTCCGGCAGTGCCCTGGCCGGCGAAGGTCTCGATCATCCCGGCGCGATTGATCTTGCGGATACGCAGGTTTGCGGTCTGGAGGTTGTCGGCTACGTAAAGGTTCCCGTCCGGGTCGGAAGCCAGCCATTCGGGCGAGATCCGGGCGGACAGAGCCGGTCCCCCGTCGCCGCTGTATCCTCCGATGCCCGTTCCGGCCACAGTGGCGATCCTGCCGGTGGAGTCGATTTTGCGGATGAGATTGCACCCCTTGTCGGCAATGAAAATCCCGCCGTAGGAATCGACTGCGATTCCCCGCGGGTTGAGCAGGGTGGCCTTGGTGGCCAGGTCGCCATCCCCCGTGCAGCCGGAGACTTCCTTCCCCGCCACGGTATGAATGATTCCCAGGCTGTCGACCATGCGAATCCTGGCATTGCCGGCGTCGGCGATGAAGAGGTTCCCGGCGTTGTCCGCCGCCAGCGAGGAAGGCCAGCTCAGCTGCGCACGGGAAGCCGGACCTTCATCCCCGGCAAATCCGTCCGTTCCTGTGCCGGCCACCGTGGTGATGATTCCCGAGGAATCGATCTTGCGCACGCGGTGCATCTCGTCCTCCAGGAAGTACAAATTTCCGAAACGATCCGTGGTCAGGGCCCAGGGGTAAACCAGCTGGGCGGAAACCGCCGGACCGCCGTTCCCCGCCGTCCCCAGGGTTCCCGTGCCGGCGATGGTGGAAATGATTCCCGTGGTATCCATTTTGCGAATCCGGAAATTCAAACTGTCGGCAATATAAAGGTTTCCCGAGCTGTCCATGGCGATACCCGACGGCCGGACGAATTTCGCCTGGACCGCCGGTCCTCCATCGCCGCCATATCCCCGGATCCCGTTTCCGGCGATGGTGCTTACCAGGCTGACCGACCGGTTTTGCTGAACCCCCGTACCTTTAAAAAGGACGGACGGGTCGGCAGGGGAAAGGAAGTGGTGAGCGGAGAGGCTCCAGCCGTCGGCCAGTTTGCCGGGGAAATCCACCAGCCGGTACAATTTGACGGTCATGCACTTCCAGACGAAAACATTTTCCCGGGTTCGAATGGTCGTCCAATCCACGCCCGGCCTGCCAAAGCTGGAAATAGGCTGGCCCGGCTGAGCAAAGACACCTGGATAAACATATCCGATCCGGATGTCGGCCGTGGCCGTGCCCTGAACGGATCGGCCCAGAAAGTCGAGGCCGTCCCATAGGAACTGTACATTCTGGCCGGGAAGTGGGCTGAGCCTGGTCTCAAAACTGCGTCCGGCCAGGTTCATGCGGACCAGGATTTCCTGGAGGCTGGCAGGTACCGAAGTGCCGCTGGCCGGTATCCGGATTAACTGCTGGTAGGCTTTCGTACGGCTGCTGGTGTAGTGCAGGGTAATGGGGGTTCCGGCGACGGGTATGTCTTCATGGAAAATCCGGCTTCTTTCTTCAATCGAGGAAGCGGCCAGGCGTTTGCAGTCCAGCTCCTCTTCTTTCTGCTGGTCGGCAATCGGGTCTGCCGGTGGATTGGGCGAAGTGGCATCGGAAGGGAGAAACTGGGGACAAAACGCGGCCACCGGCGAAAAGTGGTCCAGGCCGGCTCTCCAGAAAGTGGCCCCGGGGGCGTAGCGCTGCGCATTGCCCAGCCCCTGGACCTCATCCGCGAATGATCCGCTGCCGTCGAGGTCATCCGCCTTTCCGTCCGCGGTGGAGTCCAGGGCATCGACCCGCCCGTCCTTGTCGAGGTCCAGCAGCCGGACAACGACGCCGTCGGGTTCCGGAATCCAGAGCTCCCGGTCGCGGCTGTAATATCCGATGGGAACCTTCATGCCGACTGGAAATCCCAGGAAGTTATCCACCCAAAAAACCAGCGGCTTCTGGAAGCGAACCCGCGAAGCCCCGTCGACGCTCAGTTCCACGCAGTAGGTGTAAGCCGAGGAAGGCGGGAGCATGGCCGGCAGGGCCGCGGAAACTGCGAACTCCGTGGCCCGCACGGTGATGCTGCGCAGGGTCTGCAGCGCATTTCCGGAAGCGTCCACGGAATAGGCCGTGTTATCGCCGTTGAAAACCAGAGTCGGGGAGCGGCTGCCGCGATTGTCGGCCACCGTGCTGCCCTGGTGCAGGAGAACGGTGGCGGGATTGCCGTCGAAAACGAGGGAGGAGCTTTTGCTGTCCTGCAGGGTCAGGACTACGGGTTCGGCAACAGCAACTTCGTTTCCAGGAACCTCCACCTGCCTCTGAACAGCAACGTAACCGTCTTTTTGATAGGCAAGGGTGATGATTCCTCCACCTTCCACGGGCAGGGAAAAACGCCCGCCGGCATCGGTCCGGGCCGTCCCCCATGCGGGCATGGCAGGCACGGTCACGGTCACATCGGCCAGGCCCAGTCCGGAAGAGTTGCGGACCAGGCCGGTGATCAGGGCAAACCGACGGGAACTGTATTCCTTTACCGTGACATCCAGGGGGATCAGGTCCTCGTAACGCTTCCCGAAGGAGCCGTCCGGTGGCGAAGATACATCCGGGCGAACGGTGAAGGAAAGTTCCAGGCTGCTGCCCCCGCCGGGCGGCGGATTGATCACCTTGACCGGCAGGATTCCGGTCGCCGTCAGGCAGGACGCCGGGACCAGGACCTGCATCCGGCTGGAACCAAGCCAGGTCGGGGTGAGCAGCCCGCCGTTGAAACTCACCCGGGAGGCGCTGAGGAACTGATTCCCTTCCAGGGTGAGCAGCAGGTCCGCACTTTTTGCCACGGCGGAGGTGGGGCTGAGCGAGGTAAGGAGCGGCGTCCCGTTGACCACCGGGAAAAGAACCGGATTGGACAGTCCGCCGTTAGGGTCGGGATGGACCACCTGGATGGTGTAGTCGCCGGCGGTGGCCAGCAGAGTGCCGGGAACAAGGGCCTGGAGCTGGCAGGTGCCCAGGAACTGGGTGGTGAGGATCTGCTGTCCGAAACGAACCACGGAGCCTGCTGCAAAGTAGTTGCCGTTGACCGTCAGGGTGGCTGCCGCACTTCCTGCCGGAGCGGATGTCGGGGAGAGGGAATAGATCACCGGGGCGGCGGTCGAAGGATTGAAGTTCTTCTGGACCGTCGGCAGATAGAGGGATTTCTGGGTGCCATTTCCTCCCTCCGCGGCCGGTGCCGAAGGGCGGTCCGCACGAGTCAGCGGGCGGGGAAGAGCCGACAGGATCAGAAGCAGAAAGGATAGGGCGATCAGAAAAAACAAAACCTGTTTTCTCGTCATGTTAAAGGTCCTCATGGGTGGAGCCGTTCCACAATAATATACCACCATATTAATAAACAGACTAACAGTTAACATCAAAACAGGAAGAGGGAAGCGGGGGCCGGATGCCATACAGGCCCCGTGCGGCGTGAGCCCATCCACGCGGCGTTCCGGGCGGGAGGCCGAGGTGCGGTTCGTAACGCAGGACGATCTGGGATATCGTGTATGGCGGGAGGTGGTCGTACGGGTATGAACGGTAAATTTCTTCTTTGGTTGGTGTTCCGGTTCCCGGGAGTGAGGAGCGGATGGGTGGCCTTTTCCCTGGCGCTTTCCCTGGCGTCGGTCGCCTTTCCCGCGCCCCTGCGACTGGCCGGTGTCTTCTCCGATCACATGGTTCTGCAGCGCGATGCCCCGGTGACTCTATGGGGGTGGGCGGATCCGGGCAGCCGGGTGCTGGCGCAGATCGCCGGCCGCAGGGCCGGCGGGATCGCCGACGCCGCGGGCCGCTGGCAGGTTCGCCTGGGAAGCCGACCGGCCGGCGGTCCCTATGTGCTGGAGGTCCGCGATTCGCGGTCCGCTCTTTCTTTCCGCGATGTCCTGTTTGGAGACGTCTGGCTCTGCTCCGGGCAGTCCAATATGGAAATGAGCCTGCGGCCCGCGCCGGACGGTGTTTTTCACGCCGAGCAGGAAGTTGCCGCCGCCGACTATCAGAACATTCGACTGTTCACGGTGCCCCAGGCCACGGCCTTCACTCCCCGTGCCGACCTGGACAAAGCCGGGTGGCAGATCTGCGGTCCGCGGACGGCCGTTTCTTTCTCCGCTCTGGCCTACTTTTTCGGCCGGGAGATGCTTCGCCACCGTAACGTTCCCCTCGGGCTGATCCACAGCAGCAAGGGTGCTTCTACCGCCGAGGCCTGGACCAGCGCCGAGGCTCTGCGCCGCATGCCGGAATACAGGCAGTTCATTGAGGAGCTGCCGGACGCCGCCGGCAAGGCCAGCGATATGAAGGAATCCTATGAGAAAAAAATGGCCGACTGGACTGCCGGCCTGGATTCGCTGGACCAGGGCTACCTTCAGAACCAGCCCTTCTGGAGCCGGCCGCAACTGGACGATCGGGAATGGCAGACCATGAACCTGCCGCAGTACTGGGAGGATGCCGGATTTCCCGACCTGGACGGCTTCATGTGGTATAGGAAAAAGGTGGAAATACCCGCAAAGTGGAAAGGCCGGCCTTTGCAGCTGGGGCTCTGCACCATCAACGATATGGACCGGGTCTGGTTTGAAGGAACCATGGTGGGTCGCTTCGAGAGTCCCAGCGGCTGGACGGCACCCCGGCGGTATGAAATTCCTGCGGCCCTGGTGCGTCCCGGGCCGGCCACGATTGCCATCCGGGTCTATGACGTGGGCAGCAAAGGGGGGCTGTGCGGTCTGGCCCGGGACATGTGGCTCCGGCCCGCAGGCGGCGGAGAGGCTGAGTCGATACCCTTGCCGGGCCCCTGGCTTTGCAGGCCGGGACTGGATCTGCGAAACGCTCCGCCGCGGCCGGAGCCGCCTTTCATTTTTTCTGGGAACCAGCGGGTGCCCACGGTGCTGTTCAATGCCATGATTGCGCCATTGATACCCTATCGGATTCTGGGTGTGCTATGGTACCAGGGAGAGTCCAATGCCGGCCGCGCCGGCGTCTATTGTCGTCTTATGACCACGATGATTGAGGATTGGAGGCGCCGCTGGCGACAGGGCGACTTCCCCTTCCTTTATGTGCAGCTGCCGAGCTACGGAAAGCCGAAGGACGAGCCGGGAGACGATGCCTGGGCCGAGCTACGCGAGGCCCAGACCAAGCTTTTGCGCCTGCCGCGGACAGCCATGGCGGTAACCATCGACCTGGGAGAAGCCGGGTATATCCACCCGCGAAACAAGAAGGATGTCGCCGGGAGGCTTGCCCTTCTGGCGCGGGAAATGGTTTTCGGCGAAAAGGTGGCGGCCCGCGGACCTGCATATCGCTCCATGCGGATTTCGGAGAATGAAATCCGGATCCGGTTCGACCATGCCGGCCGGGGA
>CAINFC010000263.1 GCA_903847975.1 uncultured Acidobacteriota bacterium
CGCGCCTTCGGCGCGGATGATGTTGTTTCTTGCTCCCGGTTCTCGCTAAAACGCCTGGTTGTGCAAATCGCTGTTCTTAGGGTGGGTCACTTTAACTGAGCAAAGATGGTCTGCTTTTGCTTAGCGCCGAAGAGCAAGGATTCATTTCTGTGAAGCTGGACTATATATTCGGGAAGGAGAATTGGTCTGGGATTGAACATGTTTCCGATCCGCGGTATTATTGTCATGTATTAATAGTATTACCAGTATTTCCAGAGGGACCATATGCCCGTAAGTGTTAAATTGCCAAGCGATTTGGAAAAGCGTCTGGATCATCTATCCTCGGCTACCCATCGACCTAAAAGCTTTTATATCCGTGAGGCGTTAATCGCATACCTGGAAGAGCACGAAGATACTTTCCTTGCTCTGGCCCGTTTGGAAAAGCCGATGCCAACCGTTTCTCTGGATGAGGTTGAAAAGAAACTTGGTCTGGCAGGTTGAATTTGATCGCCGGGCGGAGAAGGAACTTTCTTCCCTGGATTCTCAGGCCCGGAAGGAGATAATCCTTTATCTTCGTGAGCGGATTGCCACGGATCAAGATCCCAAAAGATTCGGCAAACCTCTGCGCGGCGGGCTGCATGGGCTTTGGCGGTATCGAGTTGGCAATTACCGCATCGTTTGTCAAATCCGGGAGCAGGTTGTAATTGTTTTGGTTCTCCGGATTGACCATCGGAAAGAAGTCTACGATCAGGGATCGACCTGCTGAGCTCAAGCCATGAGCATGTAAGCCAAGCCGCGGGCGTGAATTTCCAGGCCCATCCGGCTTTGCACGGCGGCCCGCAAGGTGAAATTCTTGGTGGTCACGTCGTCCAAAACCCAGACCACGCGACCGATTAACCCGGATACCTCCGGTCGGATCTGGATTTCCCCGTGTTTGGCTGCATGGCGCCCTCGCCTGGTCTTTCCCCAAGTTTGAACATGCGCACCTATTCCACTCCCAATTGATGGGCTACATCCGGGGAGACAATATCCATTACGTGCGGCTTGTAGGCATTGCGCCTGCTTCCGGGAGGAACCGGCACGGCGTGGATGGAGCCATAGCGGTTTTTCTTTCCGAAATAATCCAGGAAGGACGGGATCATCAATGCGGCGAGTTTGTCCGGATTGGAATCCTTGTCGACGACGATTCCCGCCCACCCTTCCGGACTGATGTAGCTTTTCCGCCGGAGGGCATAACTCCCGAGACTTACCCGCTTGATGGCAAACGGTCCGTGGCCTCGCAAAATTTTTTGAACCGCAGGGCCGCCTCGGCAGGTTTTCCGGGTTTGTGCATCTTTAAAATCATCGCATCGGTTCATAGCCCGCTACCGCTTCTTCCCAACCATGAGTCCCAGGTCGAGCTGCTTCTGGGCCTCGCTGTCACCGATTTCCAGCCTCGATCGCGCGAAAGGAGTGCAGCCCAGCTCCGCGGCGGCTTTCAGGAATCGCTCTTCGGCCATCTGCTTGATCCGATAGTGGGGATGGACGGTAATCGCCTCCCCCAGGCAAGCCAGAGGGTAAACCATTTCATTCAGGTTCTTTGCCGCATTATTCCATTCCGCCCAGGCCGATGCATAGAAGGCAATCACGGCTACGTCGGAGGCCCGGAAGCACCCCATGGCCCGCAGTTCGTCGGAAATCCGGTGCTACTCCAACATGGGTTCCCCCTGCGGCACCTCTGTCATAATCGGCTCCCGGTTTGTCGGCTTCGGCTCCATTTTGTTGATGGCCTGCTCCCCGGGATCCCCCCGGATGATCTTCAAATGGGTGGGTAATGGCTTCCTGCCGCGCATTACAATTCCATGAAAAAGCCAGCCCCGACTGCTGTGTGGTTGGAAGCCAGGTGCGCACATATTTAGAACATATTGTTCCCAAATGCCAACTTGGCTTCCGCATCGGTCAAAATGAATAAACCAGAAATTCGCCTTGTACACTAAATAGGTGGTAATGGTTACAGGTGGTTACAGGTAACCGTCCACCCTGGAATGGCGAACTTGAAACAAGCGAGGGCCACATGGCTAACATTTTTCTTACAGCAGCAATTATTTTTACTCTATTGGGAGTCTGTTCATCCATGGGAATCGTATCTTATCTTTCCGACCGTGGAGTCAAAATCAATTGGTTTTTATTGCGGTACCTTCTTCCCCGTTACGTTAGCCTGTATAAGAAAATAACAATCGATGAGGAGGGAAAACCGGGTGTCTGGTATTACCGTTTTGTTGTTTCCATGTTATCCGCACTGGTTTTGGCGATCCTTGGCCTAGTAGCCAAATCCTTCTAATTTACGATACGGCGTTAAAGTTCATTCGCCGGCCACTCAAGGAAACATTTGTTACGTAACGGAATGAACGCCTTGGATAATTGAAATGACCATGTTAAGTGACTAGCGCATGAATTCAGGGTAGAATTCCTATCGCAGAAAGGTGGGAAAATGACCCAAAAAGTTTCCAAATCACAATTTAAGCCTCATGCCCTGGAATATTTCCGCAAGATCCAGGAGACCGGGCAAGAGCTTATTATTACGGATCGTGGTAAACCAGTGCTGAAGATTTCCGCTTATGTGAAAAATGCCACCCTGCTGCTAAAGTCTCTCCGTAAAACGGTAGTACGCTTCGATGATCCTCTGGAACCCACCGGCGAGAAATGGGAGGTTCTCCAGTGATTTTGCTGGACACACATGCCTGGATATGGTGGATTGGGGATCCCGGGCGTTTGTCGGTTTCGGCGAGAAAGGCCATCGAGCAAGTGATACCGGAAGGTCTCCTATCTATTTCGTCGATAAGCACCTGGGAAGTAGCAGTACTTTCCAGGAAGGGCCGACTGGAACTGACGATGCCCGTAGAGGATTGGATCGCGGCCTCACAAAATCTACCCTTTGTGCAGTTTATACCAATCGATAATCGTATTGCCCTCCAATCCGTGAATTTGACTGGAATGGTGAGTGAAGATCCGGCGGATCGAATCATTATCGCCACAGCCATGGTGTTGGGAGCGACCCTGGTTACCAAAGATCAGAAGTTACGGAATTATCCCTACGTGAAAACCCTTTGGTAAATTCCTGATATTCTTTAGGTTCTCGCGTGGATCTTCCGACCCATCGGGCTTTGGAAGGCGGCTCGCACGGTAAAGTTCGTAACAGTAGTAACATCGTCGAATACCCAAACTGCTCTTCCGATAAAGTCGGATGCGTCCGGCCGGATCCGGATTTCTCCGTGTTTGGCATGGTGCCCTCGGTGGATATTTTCCCGGGGCTCGCACATGTGCACCCATTCCAGCCCCGGCGGATGAGCCACATCCCGGGAACAATGTCCATGACGTGCGGATTGTCGGCATTGCGCCTGCATCCGGGAGGAACCGTCACGGCGTGAATGAAGCCATAACGGTTTTTATTTTCGTTAAAAGGCACCGGCAGGTCGCAATCGTCCACGATCCGCCGGCTCCGGTCGAAATACCGTTGGGTGAATTCGAGTCGTTCGGAGCAGCCGTCCAGACCGGGGTGCGATTCGATCCACTCGGCGATTCCGACAATCGCGATCGGGAGTATTGGGGGGGGGCTATATGCCGGAACTTGCGGATTTCGGACCCAGGGTATTCAGCAAGGGGAAGGATTCGAGTATTATCCGAATACCGGCATCTGTAAGGCCGGTTTTAACACGGCCAGTTGCTCCCGCCAAATCAATTTGTTCGCTTTTTTTGCCGCCTCTCCCCCATTTCACCGCATTTTCTCGCGTAATACATTGTGGGGAAATGTATTCGCATGCCCCGTAAGGATATCAAGAGACTACAAGGGAGAATGACTATGCAACTACTGGTATCGGCGTGGAGAGAAATCGGTCGGGTTGGCTTGCATGGCAATAAAAGGGCCTCGAGCGACGTGAAAGGTGCGGTGCTGCTGATGCTGCTGGCGGTCCTGGGCGCGGGCCTTGACCCTGCCTACAGTCAGGGTATTACCGAGTTTCCACTCCCTGCTACCGGCCGCCTACCTGTCGGCATTTGCGCGGGGCCGGACGGCGCCCTCTGGTTTACGGAACAAAACGGGAACAGGATCGGACGCATCACCACCGCCGGTGTGATCACCGAGTTTCCGCTCCCCAATGCCGGCAGCGTGCCTAACCGCATTACCGCGGGGCCGGATGGCGCCCTCTGGTTTACCGAATTTTCCGGGAACAGGATCGGACGTATCACCACCGCTGGCATGATCACCGAGTTTCCGCTCCCTAATGCCGGCAGTGAACCTACTGGCATTACCGCAGGGCCGGACGGCGCCCTCTGGTTTACCGAATCTTCGGACCAGGCCCGCAGGATCGGCCGGATAACAACCGCCGGTGCGATCTCTGAATTTAACGTCCCTGCACAGGTTTCCGGAATTGCCGCAGGGCCGGATGGCGCCCTCTGGTTTATTCATTTTGGGGCTGGCAAGATTGGACGCATCACTCCGGCTGGCGCGATCACCGAATTTCCACTCCCTAATGCCCACAACGCTAACGGCATTACCGCGGGACCGGATGGCGCCCTCTGGTTTACGGAAAATTCCGAGAACAGGATCGGACGCATCACCACCGCCGGCGCGATCACCGAATTCGAGCTCCCGGTAAACCCTAGCGGCCCTGCCTCTATTACCGCGGGGCCGGATGGTGCCATCTGGTTTACTGAACAATCGCTCAAGGCCAGCCGAATCGGCCGGATCACGACCGCCGGTGTGCTCACCGAATTTGCGGTCCCTACCTATTCCCCCACCCTTCAGGGCATTACCGTGGGACCGGATGGCGCCCTATGGTTTGCCGAAGGCGCCCCTAGCAAGATTGGCCGGATCAGTCCGGATATCGCGCTCGGGGACCGGACCAAGGCGAACCTGTCGCTCACCGCAGGAGGGGTTGCCAATACCTCCACTTTCGCCTCGTCGCTATCGGTACGGGCCGGTTACGCCGTCGGCACGGTGTCCTCCGGCGCTGCCCCTTACGGCACCGCCGTATTCATTGTCACGCAGGGTGGAGTCGTGGTCAGCGAAGCGGCTGTTCCTGCGTCTCAGCCCACTACGGCTGCCCGATTATTCATTGACTATGGAACCCGCGTTCCTTCCGGCCCACCGAGTCTGCAGGCCGGCCCGGTGGATATCTATACCGGCATCGCCGCGGTAAATCCCGGCACCGCGACCGCAGGCATCACCTTTACGCTGCGCGATATGCAGGGTCGGGTCCTGGCCACCGGACATGGTTCCCTGGCCCCCGGAGCGCATCGGGCCGTGTTTCTGCAGCAATTGAAGGAGCTGGCCCCGGACTTCGTGCTGCCGGCAGACTTCGCCTCCGCCACACGCTTCGGCTCGCTGGAGATAGCCGGGGATAAGCCGATCGGTATCACGGCCTTGCGAATGACGGTCAACCAGCGCGCGGATACTATTTTTACGACCGTTCCGGTCGCCGATCTCACGCAATCGCCCGGCTCTTCGCCTCTCTTCTTCCCCCATGTCGCCGATGGCGGCGGCTACCTCACCACGTTCCTACTGCTCAACACCACGAATCAGCCGCAGTCCGGGGTGTTGCGCTTCTTCGCGTCCGACGGCTCTCTCTTCAGCGTCCGCCCGTTGGGCGGCACGGCAGACACTTCTTTCCGCTACACCATCCCTGCCGACGGTGGCTACCTTTTCCAGACGGATGGTTCTCCTGCTTCCGTACTGTCCGGGTCGCTGCAGCTGACGCCCGACTCCGGCACCGCCACCCCTGCGAGCGCCGGAATCTTCAATCAAACCGTGAATAGGATTCTGATAACGGAATCGGGCATACCTTCCGCCACGCCGACCACACATGCGCGCATCTACGTGGATAGGAAATACAGCCATACCTCGGGCTTGGCCATTGCCGCCACGACCGCGGCCAGTCTCCCCGTCACCCTCAAGGCTTACCAGAGCGACGGTTCGACGCCCGCAGGATCGGCCACCTATAACCTTTCCATTCCCGGCAACGGTCAGACCGCGTTATTTGTGGGAAATTGGATTTCAGGTTTACCGGCCAGCTTCACCGGTGTGTTGGACATTTCCGCGCCGGCTCCGTTTGCGGCCCTGACGCTGCGGTTTTTGTCCAACGCGCGCGGGGATCTCCTGTTCACCACCTTTCCGATCGCCGACATGACCCGGCCGGCGCCGACGCCGCTGCTGTTTCCGCAACTGGCCGACGGCGGGGGATACCGTACCGAGTTCATTCTGATCAGCGCGGGAGGCAGCGCGGAAGCGACGGTGTCCTTCCTCGGGGATGACGGAAAGCCGCTGGCGGTCGGATCGGGCGCGCCGACGCCTCAATAACTACTTCACTGGAACGAGGCGCTTCAGCTCCTCCAGCCAGTTCTGGACGACATGGACCTGGGTTGTGCTCGGCGCTTTGAGAGCAGCTTCCGTGCCCGGAGAGAGCCTTCTCTCCGGGTCGCTCCTGAGCCAGAATTCGGCATAGGCCCTGGCTTTCGGATCACTGAACTCACTGATCTGTTTTATTGCGTCGGGCAGCTCGGAACCGGGTATGGGTTTGCCTCCGTACATACTCCCGGGAACCAGAATCCGGTTCCCGTCCGGGTGGAGATCATAGCCTCGCACCGGCTCCGCACTCGGATTAAATCCATAATAATCCAGGAATACCCGAGGGGTGCTGAAAAGCGGCCCGGGGGAAACATCGACGACCATCAGCCTGAATTTGGAATCAAGGAAGAAAAGTTGGCGTCCATCGCGTTTCCAGCAGGGGGCGCTGCCGCCGCCGTTGGAAATCTGGGTTTTATGCCGGCGATCCGGATAGGACAGCACGAAGACTTCGTATTGCCCGGACTCATTGGTGTCGTAGGCCAGCCACCGTCCGTCCGGGGAGAATTCCGGATGCCTTTCATAAAAACGCGAATTAAGAAATGGCTCCGATACTTTGTCTTTCAGCCGCAGCACCCAGATGTCGACCATGGATACAGGAGCTAAAACCGAATAAGCAAGCTGCTCCCCATCGGGCGACCAGGAACTTGCAAATACAGGTTTACCGATATCGACCAGCGTCTCCGCCTCCCCATGGCTGTCGGCAGGCACCCATAGGATTCGCGAGCGACCGGACCGATCGGTTCGGCTGAAGGTCACCCGTTTGCCATCCGGCGTCCAGATAGGGAAAACGTTGGCTTCGCCGAAGGTGAGGGGCATGGAAACACCGCGCAGCACATCGATGACAGCGACATCAGAATTTCTGGCGAGAGTCCCGTAAACCACTTTTTTCCCATCCGGTGATAAACGCGGCGCAAAATAGGGGCCGCCGGCAGGCAGGACCGGTTGGGTCACCCCTTGGGCGTCTATCCAGAGAAGCCAGTTATCGTTCTCGGGATAGGGCCCACCCAGAACATAGGCCAGTGTGCCCGAGCTTGAAACGGCATACTGCGCGCCGAAGGTGTTCAATCCCGCATGAGGCGTGCCGATGGCCTGCATGATATCGGGTATCAAGGGCACCGGCGCGCCGGAAATCGCCAGCCGGGATAGATCAAAGGGTACTGCATGGAGCGTACCCTGGCGAACGAAGAGCAGGTGACCGGAATCGACATAACGGGCATCGGCGCCTTCTTCCAGCAGCACTCTCCGCTGACGCGATCTCAGATCGAGAAGCTCCAGGCGAGGATTATCCCATCGAAGGGGCGAGACCTGCGTGTTGAAAAGCAGTGCCTCACCGCCGGGCAACAGGTGCGGCAGCGCAAATGTGAATTCGCCCTGGCTGGAATCTACGGCAAGAATGCTCTCGAATTTCCCGCCATCGGCCGGCACCAACACCAAATCCTTATAGCTGGACAAGACGATACGGTCTTTCGCTCCCCAGCTGGCGCCAAAAGCACGTCCGGCTATTTCGCACAGATCGACCGGGGTGCCGCCGTGGATCGACACCTTCCTGAGCTGCCGGCCGACCCAGAATCCTACCCACTGCCCATCCGGAGAGAGGAAGGGGTCGATCCCCTTCTCGGTTCCCGCGATCGGCGCAGCTTCCCATCGATCGAGCCGGCGGAGGAACAACTGGGGCTCTTTATCGATGGTGGCGCTGAAAACGAGGGATTGACCATCCGGGGTGATGGCCAGCGCGGTTCGGCTCGGACGAAGATAATCTCTACCCGCTCCAAAGAACTTAGCCGGATCCAAAGGGATCTGCGAGCGGACGATGGACGCAGTTCCGGGGGCTTGCAGGTATCGGAAGAGCGGGAAGGCAAGAACCGCCCCCAGCAACAGCCCTGCGGCGGCTCCCATCCAAACGGGAAAGCGCCGGTTCGTTGAAGTCATGGTTACCGGAGCAGGGACGCCCTGAAAGGCTGCCTCCATCTCGATCCTGGCGTCGCCGATGTCGCGCAAGCGGCTCTTCGGATCCTTGATGAGGCAGCGGCGCAATAGGCGTTCTACCGCCGCCGGCGTATCGCCGGGCAGAGCCTTCCAGTCGGGTTCCCCCTTCATGACTGCCGCCAAGGTGTCCGAGGTGTCCTCGCCCTGGAAGGGGCGACGACCCGAAAGCATCTCGAAGAGTACACAACCGAAAGCCCAGATATCGGTGCGCCGGTCCACCCCCCTTCCTCGGGCCTGCTCCGGGCTCATGTAGGCTGCGGTGCCCAGGATCACGCCGGGCTTGGACATCTGCTCGGTGATGGTCGGCGATTTGGAGATGCCATCGGCAGCAGGCAGATCCTCCTGCAATGCCTTGGCCAGGCCGAAGTCCAGGATCTTCACCTTACCTTCGGGTGTGATCTTGATGTTGGCGGGCTTGAGATCACGGTGGATGATGCCTTTTTCATGAGCCGCTTCCAGGCCTTCGGCGATCTGGCGGGCCAGTTCCAGCGCTTCGCCGCAAGGCATCCCTGCCGGGGTGATATCATCCTGTGGATGCGACCGGTCGGTCGCCCCCGCAACGATACGTTCGGCCAGCGTCTGGCCTTCGACCAGCTCGAGGACCAGGAAGCGCACTCCTTCGCGCTGCTCCAGGCCGTAGATCGATGCAATGTTGGGGTGATTGAGCGAGCCCAGTACCCGTGCCTCTCTTTGAAAGCGTGCCAGGCGTTCGGGATCGGCCGCGAAGGCGTCGGGCAGGAGCTTCAGCGCCACCGCGCGATGCAAGTTGGAATCCAGGGCGCGATAAACCACCCCCATGCCGCCCTCTCCCAGCAAGGACAGAACCGTATAATGACCGAGAGATTGTCCGACCAGGGTCGCTTCCTGGTCTTTGTCCATCCATTCGGCCACCACTTCCATGGCCTGCTTTCCAAAGAAGCTCTCGCCGCGTTGGTGAGAGGCGATCAGCGTTTCGACCTCCCGGCGCAATTCCGGATCCTTGTCGCAGACCTCGTCCAGCAAGGCCGGGCGGCGTCCTGCATCGCATTCCAGCGCGGCGTATAGCACCTCCTTGACCTTAGGCCAGCGCTCGGCTTTCACGCGATCATGCCTCGCTCATTTCCCGGTAGAGCCACGCTTTCGCGGTGCTCCACTCGAGCTTGACCTTGTCGATCGAAACGCGCAGCGCCGCCGCCGTTTCCTCCAGGGTCAATCCCCCGAAATAGCGCAATTCGACCACTCGGCACTGCTGCGGATCGAGGGATGCCAGTCTCGTGAGGGCCTCGTCCAGGCGCAGGATTCCGGCGGATCGTTTCTCGGTCAGATCGGCGGCTTCATCCAAAGACAGGGGGCGAACGCCGCCGCCGCGCTTGGCATAACGGCTCTTGCGCGCGTAATCGACCAGGATGCGGCGCATCATCTGTGCGGCGATAGCGAAGAAATGGACACGGTTCTGCCAGCGTGTGGCCCGCTGATCGACCAGCTTCAGGTAGGCTTCATTCAGAAGCGCCGAAGTCTGCAGCGTATGGCCGGGCCGTTCGCGCCGCATTTGAAGGTGGGCAATGCGGCGCAGTTCCGCATGTACGATGGGCACCAGCTGGTCCAAGGCGGAAGAATCTCCCTGGCTCCAATCCAGGAGCAATTGCGTGATCTCCTGAGATCCGGCAATCTTCATAGGGTTTTTCCCAATCCGGCTGCATACCCGAGCCGCTTTAGGAAAACAGATTCCCCGTCACCGTACTCGAAATTGAATTGCCCGAAGGTCGAACCAGATAATATGCCAGCCCCGGATAAGGCCGATTGTAACACGGCCCTCTGCCCCCGTCAAATCAGAAACACAATGAAGGAATTGGTTCCATCCAATAAAAACACTGAAGCGAATTGCGGATATAGCCTATTTGTTGAGATTTGCCTTGAAGTTTTCCCTGCAAGAGTTGTGCCGAAGGAGGTAGAGCGGCTTTTCGGTACAGCCAATGAAATGGACAGGATTGCCGCCTTTAAACTGGTACAGGAGGCCAGGACGGCTCTTGCTGCCGATCCGGAACTCGACCGTCTA
>CAINFC010000264.1 GCA_903847975.1 uncultured Acidobacteriota bacterium
CAGCAGCCAGTCGGCACTTAATCCACTTAAAGTGCAGATTTTGGTGAGCGATTCCCCGCTGGGAGTGGAGATATCCTGCTCATAATTCTGCAGGGCGCGGATGCTGATGCCGCACTTTTCGGCAAAATCCACCTGGGCCATTTTCCCGCGCGCTATCTTGATGCGGTTTCCAATCGTATCCATAAAAATCCTTCCTGGAGATTTTCAATCTTGACAGTATCTCATATATGCGCTATTATATCATATGTATGCCGCTATAATCAAGCTTGATATCCAACATTTTTATTTTATTTTGCAAATCATGGAAACCGTTAACCTCAAGATTAAAGCAATGTTGGTGGAAAAGGGGATCACCTTTTCTGAGCTCGGCCGATCTCTCGATAAACCGGTCACCGGACAGATGGTCAGCGACGTTGCCCGCGGCCTCCGTAAATCTCCTCGTATCCGACTGGCGATTGCCCGACGCCTGGGTGTCTCCGTTCGTGACCTGTTCCCGGACTATAAGCCGGCCAGAAAGAAATCCACTGCCCCGCCGGATAGCGATTCCAACTAAATAAATCTATCAAAGGAAGGAAGAGATGAAAAACGAGTTAAAGAAAACCAGGACCGCCGAAGAGAGCGCGGCTCGCTACAACCGTCGGGTGGCACGGATTGCCAGGGTTTTGCGGCAGACATTCCGCCAGATGGACCAGGGTCGACTGTCGTTGGATGTCAAAAACGTTCCGGACTCGCGGCTGCTGGCCCGGACGATCGTCGAAAATGCTTTATAGAAATGAAAAGGGCCGCTCTCCTGGCAGGGAGGTACGGCCGCTCAAAAACGCAGTGATAACAAGGAAATTATATCGTATGGAAAGCGCAAATCAAGAGCTCGTTCCGGCGAACGGAACGCTGGAAGTGATCCCGACTGGCGTTGGCATAACATTGGACCCGCAGCGGGCGATCGCGGAAGCTAACAAACGGGTGGAATTCTATCGGCAAATCAAATCCATCAGCTTGAAAATGACCAACGAAAATGATTGGGTGCTAGAAGGGGGAAAGCCTTACCTGCAGGGCTCCGGATGCGAAAAGCTCAAGCCGATCTGGGGGATCGAGATCAAGGATGCCCGGATGGAACCTTCTTTAAAGGAAGGATTCGACATTTTCCGCCAGAACGGGGAGGTGGCCTTCGAATGCATGGTCACCGGCAAAAGCAAGGTGACCGGCGAGGAGTCCGTTTTCATCGGCGGACGGAGCTCGCAGGACGGCTTTTTCTCCAACCAGAAAAACCTGGATATCGTCGATGTTTACAAAGCCGCCTATACCAACGCCGAGGTCCAGGCAGTGATGCGGCTTCTCGGCATGCGTAACCTGACCCCGGAAGATCTGGAAAGCGCCGGGATCAACGTAGGCAAAGTCAGCGGCGTGGCCTTCAAGGGCGAGATGAAGGAAAAAGCCTGGACGGAAGCGACTGCGGAGAAGGCCAAGAAAATCGGTCAGTGGCTCATCGAGATGAGCGATGGCGATCGCGAACTGGCAGCCGGCGAGCTGGAAAAGATGACCACCTTCACCGGCAAAGACGGCCGCCAAGTGGCCGGCAAGCGCAGCATCCGCGAGCTGTCGGCAAAGCAGGTGGAAATCCTGTACGGAAAGGCTCAACGCTCTTACGAAGATTTCCTGCGAAGCCGGGAGGAGGCCTGACCATGAACTCCGCCACCAACACCGCCGAAATTCTTCCCGGGCTGCCAGAAATCTGCACGGAAATCGACCGTATGCTCTGGGAATACGACAGCGGCCGGATCAGGATCCAGCCCAACCCCAACAACCGGGCCAGCGAAGCCGGTCACGATTGCGAGCGCTACCTGGTTTACGCCCGGCGGAACTGGCGCGAGAAAATCCGCCACGACGCCCGTCTGCAGCGTGTTTTTGATGAGGGCGTGCTCCAGGAACAGGCCATCCTTCAAAAATTGGCCGCAGCCGGAATCGTCGTCGTCGAGCAGCAGCGCTCCTTAGAGTGGAAGCAGTTCCAGCTTACCGGGCACATCGACGGGAAGCTCTCCTGGGACGGCGAGCTCTACCCCCTGGAAATCAAATCCTTTTCCGCGGTGAACTTCAACGCCATCGACACCGTCGAGGACATGATCCGCTCCAAACACGGCTACATGCGCAAATACCCGGTGCAAATGCAGCTCTACCTGCTCATGGATGAATCCCCGGAAGGATTGTTCCTGCTGAAAGACAAATCCAGCGGGGCGATCAAGCTGGTCCCCTGCCGGCTGGATTACGAATTTGCCGAAAAGATCCTGCAGAAGCTGGAGCGTGTCAACGCTCATGTAGCTGCGGGCACCTACCCGGATCGCTGCGAGTATTCGGATGGCCTGTGCGGCCAGTGCCTCTTGCGCCATCTCTGTTTGCCGGATAAAGACTACGGCTCTGCCGAATTCATTGCCGATTCGGATTTTATCTTTACCCTGGAAAGGCGCGAAGAGCTGAAGGAATCCGTGAAGGAATACGAAGAGCTCGACGAGGAGGTCAAATCCCGGGTGAAGCCCTACGAGACCGACATCATCGCCGGAAATTTCCTCCTGAAGCGCAAGCACATCGTAAAAACCATCCAACCCAAAGCCGCCTACACCCAGGACTACTGGACCACCACCATTTCGCAGCTGGGGAGATAGCCGCCATGGAAGTGATGGTGACCAGGCCGACAAAAGCAGTGTTCCGGATGCGGGAAGCATGCGAATACCTGTCCATGAGTGCCCATACGCTCCGAAAATATTCGGACCTGGGAGTCATCCCCTGCCGCAAACGTGGAAATGTCAGGGTTTTTAATATCGAAGATCTTGACAAGTTCAGGCAAACTGATTCTCAATATTTACGCGAAAGGTCCGCCGTTTAGGAGTAAACGATGGGAATCTACAAGCAAAAAGATCGCAAAGGAAACACCCGGTATGTGGTTTCCAAATACTGGCCGGAGCAATCCGGCAGGATTCGTTTTTACATGCCGAACATGGCCCTCGCGAAACAACTCGTCGCCCGGATCGATCATTCGATTGTTCAAGGCACCTGGCGCGATTTGAAAGCGGAGTTAGCCGGGGAAGCAGGGAAAAGTGATAAAGCAGAAACAGTGGCATCGTTCTCTTCGCGTTTCATTGAAGAACGTTGCCGGCCGAGGATGCGAACCTGGGACGATTATGAACGTTCCCTCAAAAGCATCTGTCGACAGATGGGCTCAGTTCCGGTAAATTCCGTCCGCCGGTCTCATGTGATGCAGTTCATGGAAGCCAGGAGAAAGGAGGTTTCGGCGGCCAGCGTGAATCGAGAAGTTGCAGCTTTAAAATCCATGATGACCTACGCGGTCGACATGGGACTGTTGGAATTCAATCCCCTGATAAGGTTCCGGATGCTGCCGGAGCAAAAAAAAGCGTTTCATGTGCTCACGCATGAGGAAGTGGATGCACTTGTCGACGAAGTCCGGTCCCCCATTACAGCCAATATGGTCGGAGTGATTGCTGAGACCGCGATTCGAATCGAGGAGGCTGTGGATCTGCAGTGGGCGGACATTGACTATGCCAATAAAGTGCTTACATTGTCTAAGACCAAGAACTACAAGACCCGCAAGATACCTCTCAGCGATAAGGCGATTGCTCATCTCAAGTCGGTTCTGCGTTACCTCGGCAATCCTTGGGTTTGGGCTACTGGACAAAAGACCAGGTTCAAATGGCCGCGCAAGGGATTTGATTCCGCAGTGCTACGGTTGGGGATTCCGAAAATCGGCTTCCACGACTTACGCCGCTTCCGGGCGACCCAGTGGCATAAATATGGACTGGAAGTAAGAGTGATCAGCGAACTGCTGGGCCACGCCGATGTCCAGACCACTATGCGGTACCTGGGTCTCAGCCGGGATTTGGTGGATCGTGTGAAAGATGCTCAAAAAAGAGAGCTGGAAGACCAGTTCAGAGAAGCGCAAGTGCGGGAGTTGGCAGCACAGGCTCTAACCTCCGCAGGCAACAAACAGGCAACAGGAAAATGATTGGAATCGGTGTGTGTCGGTAAGTGATTGATTTAAGTGGTGCGCCCGGGCTGATTCGAACAGCCGACCTTCTGATTCGTAGTCAGGCGCTCTATCCAGCTGAGCTACGGGCGCACTATCATAATGCAGGCTGGCGTAGTTTACCATACCTGGGCCGGTTTGGGAAGAGGTCCGGCTGAACTTTCACGCAATCTTCAGACCGGATGAATGGTCCAGGCGTAAGGGAGCTCGATGATTTCTCCGGGCTCCTCAAATTCCTCCAAAGAAGAAAAGACATCCTGGATAATCCGGGCCTGGGTCATTTTGTCCAGCGGGGCCCCAAAAACATTGCCCAGTGGAAAGTGAAGAAGCAGGGAGCGAGGTGTGCCGATTTGCAGGGTGATATCGCTGCAGAGAGTAATGGACACGGTTACCAGGCCGCTGGCTTCCAGGTATCGCTGGAGCAGAGCCAGGTTTTGATGGCTCAAAATGCAGCCCGGGGAAAGGAAAACGATGTCCACCTCTTCTTTGTGCAGGCGATCTGCGATGACCCCGGCGGGTCCGCCTTCCATCCAGGCAGTGTCGGGCACATTTCCCAGAAAAGAAAAATGTACATCGCAAAGGGAGCCGAAAAGATTTTCCTCATTCAATTCCGTCAGGCGCTCCGCGGGGAAGACGCAGTTGATGTCCTCCCCGGCATCGGCGGGGTCAAACTGAGACTGGGAGATGGCCAGGTCCGCCGGATCGATGTCGCGGCGGATTTCACGGAAGGTCGGATCACCGGGCGTTTTAAAGCGCCAGCGACGCAATTTGTCGGGGACCGGTCCCGGCGAGGTGTGGAACGGCTTTTGGCCGGCGGCATAGACTCCTGCAAAGCTGATATAGGCTACCTTGCAGGAAGAGACATTCTTGCGCAGCGGGGTCCAGGGGATCGAATCGAACTGCAAAAATTCCCATCCGGGATGTGAGTTCTGGAAAAACTTGATCCAGGAGTAGTCCGGTTTCAGCTGGTCAAGTATATGCGGCCGCTGTTCGAGAAGGGAATCCTTGGGCTCCTCTTCGTCACGGCTGTTCCGCCGGCGAAACGCCTCATCCTTGTCTTCGGGGCTTTTCATGATACAAGCGTCATTCAGTAAATCGTGGGTTTAGCGGAAAACTGATACCTAAAACGGATCGTAAAAGGAATGGCTGGCAACGGTTATCAGCCAGGCTGCCTGGCCCAAATGGAAAAGTTGCTTCACTACCTCATTGATATCATCCCGGATATTAGCACCTTTTTGAGGGCATTGTAACCAAGCCTTTTCCCGCTGTCAATGTCCTTTTTCTATTTCGAAATTGATTTTTGCCGCCGGAGCTATTTACCGCAAAAACTGACCCAGACCTGTCTTGCGCGGGGCCCGTCAAATTCGGCAAAGTAGATATTCTGCCAGGTTCCCATCAGGAGATGCCCGCCTTCCAGGAGAACCTGCTGACTTACCCCGATCAGGGAGCTCTTGAGATGAGCGTCGCTGTTCCCCTCGAGGTGCGTGAAATGAGCCTGTGCGGCCGGGACCAGGCGGGAAAGAGTTTCCAGAATATCGCGGCTCACTGCCGGATCGGCGTTTTCGTTGATCGTCACGCCGGCAGTAGTGTGCGGGCAAAAAAGAGTAATCACTCCGGTATGCCACCCTTCTTTCTGAACGATATCCTGGACCTGTCCGGTCAGGTCGATCAGCTGGTTCCGGGTTCGGCTCTGAATTTGCATTTTGATAGCCATGCCACCTTTCCTTCCTTTCCAGTTGGTGCGCGGAACAGGTAATAGTACCTCGTTTTTCCGTTAATGAGCGCTTCCACAAAACGGTCGATCCGGTATCCCTTTGCAAAAAAATCGATGCAAGCCAGGCGCAGGAGCGTCTGCCAGCGGCGGGCGGCGCGCAGGTTCTCCTTTTTCAGCATTTCCAGGTTCTCCGGAACTTCAAAGAGATATTCATTCCCGAGATGGATCCGTTGTGGTCTGTCCGCCCTGCGCCTGCTTTCTGCTGCCAGGACAGGATCCCAGCGGTCGGGCAGCCGTCCGGTTGGCGGGGCTTCTGCCAGCATTTGCGCGCGGTATCGGACCACGCGTGCTGCGGTCAGCGACCACGTAGCGATGAAACGGTCGGTCGGTATTGCGGAATGCAACGGGCTGTCCGACCGGCCGTAGAAATCGCGAACGTAGGCGCGGACAGAAGCACCGAGCCGGCACAAATTGAATCGGGCATTGCCGGATTGCAGGGGATCGAAGGTCCAGTGGATCTCATGTATTCCCCGGGCGAGAGCCAGGTCCCGCTGAACCATTTTCAGCGCCCAACCGATATTCCGGCGGCGAAAGGCCGGCAATATCCCGAGCATATGCGAGTGGTAAGTCCGGCGCCCTTCATGAAAAGCGGGAACGGCCCACGCGAAGCCGACCAGCCGGTTCCTGCCCGCATAGGCTCCCAGGAGAAGGCCGCCGATATGCGGAGTGATGGCCAGAAAGGAACCAGGGACAACCTCGGCCGAGTCCGGGTACCCCCAGATCTCTTTCTGCAGGTCCGCGCAGCGGACCCAGTCCCGGGTTCCATCCAGCGGCCGGATGCGAATGCCGGGGCAAAGTCTCTCATACAAACCAGCATCCATTTCCAATTTAACCGGCAAGGGGAGTCTCCGTCCGGGATGGCAGGCATGCCCGTTTTCAGACCGGACTGTCGGCCCGGGGAAACAGAGCCCGAATGGATGCCTGAATTTCCTCGGCCTTGGTCCGGGGATCCGAGGCATCGCGGATGGGACGGCCGACGACAATGTAATCGGCCCCGTTGAGGAAAGCCTGGGTCACATCCACCGTGCGCTTCTGGTCGTCGCGATTGGCCACCGGCCGGATTCCGGGTGTGACTACGGTCAGCCCGCTGCCGGTTTCGGCGCGCAGCCGTGCAACTTCCAGGCCGGAGCTGACCACTCCATCGCATCCCAGTTCCAAAGCTCGCCGGGCGCGCGAAAGAACCAGCTCCTCCGGTTCGCACTGGAAGCCAAGCTGCTTCAGGTCGAAACGATCCAGGGAGGTAAGAGCCGTGACCGCCAGCACCTGCACATCGCGCCGGGCCTCCACCGCCGCTGCCAGGATGCTGTCGTTCCCGTGAACGGTTGCAAAAGTGATTCCGCGGTGGTTCAGTCGGTCCACCGCCAGGCGCACCGTTTCCGGAACATCAAAAATCTTCAAGTCGACGAAAATCTTTTTCTGATGATTCCGGAGCCAGTCGATCAGCTCAAAATAACCGCCGGCCAGGAATAGCTGCAGGCCCAGCTTGTAGAAAATAACAGATGGACCCAGCCGCTGTACCATGTGCCGGGCTTCCTCCGGCCCGGGCACATCCAGCGCGAAAATCAACCGCTCGGATGGCGGAATGGGCTTTTGAGAAAGAAAGGGCATGCATTATCTCCCGGGCGATAGTGAAAAATGAGCATTGTATCATGGGAAAGGATGGAGGCAAAAAACGGTCTGCTATAATCTGAGCATGAAAAAGAGCAGTCTTCCCGGAGTTCATACTCTGAGAGTGGAAAAGCTGATTTATGGAGGCATGGGGCTGGCCCGGCTGGGCGGCCGCGTCCTGTTTGTGCCAGGGAGCCTGCCCGGGGAGGTGGTTCAGGCGTCGGTGGAAGAGGATCGAGGAGACTACCTGCGCGGGCGGCTTCTGGCGGTTTGCGAAGCCAGCCGGCTGCGGCGGGAGCCTTCCTGTCCCTATTACGAGGATTGTGGAGGGTGCCATTTGCAGCACCTTCAGGACGAGGAGCAGCTGGCATCCAAGGTGGACGTCCTGATGGAAATGCTCCGGCGCCAGCTCCGGCAGATGGAAATCCCGGATCCCATACCGATCGCCGGTCCGCCATGGCGTTATCGACGGAGCGCCCGCTTCCAGCTGCAATGGCTGCCGGAATTGAAAATCGGCTTTTACCAGCCGAGAAGCCGTCATCTGGTGGACTTGCGGCAATGTCCCTTGCTTTGTCCGGCGCTGAATGACTCCCTGGCGCGGTTTCGGTCCCAGGCAAAGAGCATCGACATTAAGGAAATCCACAAGGCCGTGGGATGGAAGACGATCAGCACCTGGGAGGGGGGCGAAACCTTATCGGTTCTTCTGGATCGGCCGGCGCATCGGGACGAAGAGCCGAAGGTTCTTTCCTACATTTCGGAGGAAGCCTCCAATCTGCGTGCGCACCCGCCGGGAAGGGATTTTGCGATGCAGGACCGCGTAGGAAGATGGCAGTACCGGATCCACCCCCTTTCCTTTTTCCAGGCGAATGGCTTTCTGGCTCCCAGGCTGCTCGAACTGGTCGAGGAGCATTGCCGGACTTCCGGAAGCCGGAGCCTTGCCGTGGATCTCTATGCCGGCAGCGGCTTTTTCACGCTGCCTCTTTCGGCTCATTTTTCCCGAACTGTAGCGGTAGAGAAGGAGCCTTTGGCCGCCCGGCTGGCCGAAGAAAATGCCCGGATGAATGCCTGCCGCGGTATCGATCGGGCCTTTTGTACCGTGGAGGAATGGATTCAAGCGGAACAGATGCAGGCTAAAGCCGCCATCGATCTGCTGCTGGTTGATCCCCCCCGGGAGGGACTGGGCCGGGCCGTATCGGAATGGGTCCTGCGGAAAGCCCCGCAAAGAATCCTTTATGTGTCCTGTTCGCCCCCTACTCTGGCAAGGGATTTGAAGCGCTGGGAGCAGGCCGGTTCCTACCGGATGGTTCAGCTGTACTGCCTCGACCTGTTTCCGCAAACCTTTCACCTGGAAACGGTCGCGGTGCTTGACCGGATGGAATAATTTTCACCCGCAGGGTCCCTGGCCCGCCAGGGATGACGGATCCCGGAACGAAACTGCCATACGAAGCAGCGCCCGGGCTTTCCCGGGGGAACCTCTCCTGGACCGTTAAGTTATTGCGGGACCATGGATAAAAAGGACCCGACCCATGCCGCGACAGCTAAAAAACCAGGGCGTGCTCCCGGCAACGGCATCACGGCGGGACTTGGTATTTTATCCGTACCAACCAGACGGTTTCGGGGTATACTATACTCCTTTTTTCGAAGGACAAAAGATAATGGATATGAAATTGTTTTCGATTCCGGACTATTTCAAAACGGTTTCCGAAGTGCTCTCGCGGCTTCCCCAGAAACCTGTGGAGGACATGACCGCGATCCTGCGCCAGGCCAGGGAGGAGTCACGGATCATTTTCTGCTGCGGCAATGGGGGCAGCGCCGGCAACGCCTCCCATTTCGTAAACGACGTGGTCAAAAGCACCGTCTGCGAAGGGAAAACCCGGTATCGTCTGGTTTCTTTAACGGATAACGTTCCAACCCTGACCGCCTATGCCAACGATGTCGGCTATGAGGTTGTCTTTTCAGAACCCCTGCAGTCCCTCGGCCGCCCGGGTGATGTCCTGCTGGCCATCAGCGGGAGCGGTAACTCGCCGAATGTCCTGAAGGCCATGGAAGTCGCCGCGCAGATGGGCATGAAGCGAATCGGGCTCTCCGGCTTCCAGGGTGGCAAGCTGGCATCGATGTGCGATCCCTGTGTGGTCGTTCCCTCCGACAGCATGCAGATCATCGAGGACATCCACCTGATCGTCCTGCATTCCGTTTTTCTGCAGCTGGTGCAGTAGGCCATGCCGACGGACCGAAGTTATCTGCTGGCTCTGGATTTCGGAGGTACGAAACACAGCGCCGCACTGCTGCCGCTCGACGGAAAAGAGTGGCTTGCCAGAGACAGGGTGCAGATGCCCCGTGGCAGCGACGCGCACCAGGACCAGCAGACCATGGAGGGCATGGCCTGCCGCCTGGTGGATGCCTGGCCAGGCCGCATTGCGGCCATCGGAGTCAGCTTCGGCGGCCCGGTGGATTTCGAATCCGGTACGGTGAAGCTTTCCCATCATGTTCCCGGCTGGGAGGATATCCCCCTGGCTTTAAGGCTGGCGGATCGGTTCGGGGCCCGCACCGTTGTCGACAACGACGCCAATGCCGCTGCGCTGGGAGAATGGCGATTCGGCGCCGGACAGGGATCGGAAAGCCTGCTGTATGTTACCGTCAGCACAGGAATCGGTGGGGGATGGGTTCTCGGAAGCCATGTTTACCGCGGATCCGACGGCATGGCCGGGGAAATCGGGCATATGGTCGTTCATCCGGAAGGTGCCCCATGCGACTGCGGGAAAAAGGGTTGCCTGGAGGCGGAGGCTTGCGGGCTGGCCATCGCCAGGAAGGCATTGCATCGCCTGGCAGAGAGCAGGTGCGCCAGTTCTTTGCGGGAAAAATGCGGAGGGGATCTGGCGCGCATAACGGCCGCCATGGTTGCCGAGGCAGCTCAGGAAAACGATCTTTTTTCCTGCCGGCTGATTGCCGAGGCGGCTGAATTTCTGGGGCAAGGCTTGGCCTTTGCGGTCAATCTCATGAATCCGAATTGCATCGTTTTGGGCGGAGGAGTAACCAAGGCGGGGCCGGAGTACTGGAAAACAATACGGCAGTCTGTGGAAAGTCGAATCCTTCCACAGATGCGAGCCGATATTCGCCCTGCTGCTTTAGGAGATGATGCCCCCCTTTGGGGTGCGGCGGCTCTGGCGCAAAAAATCCTATAATTTATATTTTGGCATTTTAACGAACAAGGAGGTCAGGAAGTTATGGCTGAACATACCGACAAAATAGGCATTCTGGTTGGAGGAGGCCCCGCGCCGGGTCTGAATGGCGTCATTGCTGCCGTGACGATCGAAGCCCGTCGAAACAACATGACGGTCTACGGGATCATGGACGGGTATAAGTGGCTGGTCAAAGGGGACGAGCAGGACCTGATGAATCACGTGCGCGAGTTGCGCATCAGCGATGTTTCCCGGATCCATTTTGACGGCGGCTCCATCCTCCGGACGTCGCGCACCAATCCGGTCAAGGTACCGAACGGCGTCCAGAACGCCGTCCGTATGTTGCAGAAGCTGGGCATCAACTACATGGTCACCATCGGCGGCGACGACACCTCGTACGGGGCCATGGAAATCGCCCGGGCGGCGGACGGAAAAATCAAGTTCGCGCACGTCCCCAAGACGATCGACAACGACCTTCCCCTACCCAACGACCTGCCTACCTTCGGTTACCAGACCGCACGCGACCTGGGAGCCACCCTGGTCAAGAACCTCATGGAAGATTCCAGGACTACGGGCCGCTGGTACATCGCCACCGCCATGGGTCGCCACGCCGGCCACCTGGCCCTGGGTATCGCCAAATCGTCGGGGGCCACGTTGTGTATCGTTGCCGAGGAGTTCAACCACAATGAATTCATTCCGATCGACAAGGTGTGCGATATCCTGGAAGGCGCCATGCTGAAGCGCCGGGCCATGGGGAACAATCACGGAGTTCTGGTCATTGCCGAAGGCGTGGCAGCCCGCCTGAGCCCGGAGGAGCTGAAACAGATCCCCGGCGTGATTGTCGACTATGATCCGTTCGGCAACATCATGCTCTCGGAGATTGAGCTGGGAAAGATCATCAAGCTGAAAATCGAAAGCCGTTTTGCCCAGAGGGGCGAAAAGATGAACCTGGTGGAAATCAATATCGGATACGTGCTGCGCTGCGCGGACCCGATCCCCTTCGACCAGGAGTATACACGAGACCTGGGCTACCAGGCGGTTCGTTTCCTCCTGAGCCAGGACGAGAAGTGCCGGCGCAACTCCATGATCTGCGTGGATAACGGGCGGCTGACGCCCCTGCCCTTCGATGAAATCATCGATCCCGAGACCAAGAAGACGGCGGTGCGCTATGTGGATACCGAAAGCGATTCCTACAAAGTGGCCCGGAGCTACATGGTGCGGCTGGAGAAGCGGGATCTGGCGGATAGCGACTTTGTCCGGAAGATGGCTGCCGTGGGCAAGATGACGCCGGAGGACTTCATCGCCCGGTTCAAGTACCTGGTGGGCTGAGCAGCTATCGAAAACAAGAAAAGGAATAGCAATGATTGAGATGATCCGCCCCGGATTCACCCGCGGGAAAGTGCAGAATGTCCTGTTTGATTTCGATGGAACCCTCTCCCTGATACGCGAAGGCTGGCAGGGAGTCATGATACCCTATCTGACCGGGCAGATCATGATGTCCCCGCAGCATGAAAGCGAGGAGGAAGTTACGGCCGTGGTTAAGGAGTTCGTGACCCGGCTGAACGGAAAGCAGACCATTTACCAGATGATCCAGCTCGCGGAGGAAATCGCCCGCAGGGGAGGGGTGCCGGAGGATCCGCTGGTCTACAAGTACGGATATCTGGACCGCCTCTGGCAGCGGATTCATCATCGGGTGGAAAAGCTGGAAAGCGGAAAAATCGATCCGGATGACCTTCTGGTGCCCGGCTCCCGGGACCTGCTGGAAAACCTGAAGCGTCGGGGTATCCGCTGTTTTCTGGCCTCCGGGACCGACGAGCCCTTCGTTCTGAATGAGTCGGCGGCACTGAAAATCGACGGTTACTTTGCCGGAATTTACGGGGCGCTGGACGACTACAAGAAATTCTCGAAGAAAATGCTGATCGAAAGGATTTTCCGCGAGAACCGGCTGGGTGGACCGGAATTTGCCGCTTTCGGAGACGGGTACGTGGAAATCGAAGACACCGCGCGGGCCGGGGGCATTTCCATCGGAGTCGCTTCCAACGAGGCCGAGCGTCAGGGAATCGATGAATGGAAGCGCAACCGCCTCATTCAGGCAGGCGCCCACATGATCATTCCGGACTTCCGGGAGCAGGAAAAGGTGGTGGCCTTCCTGTGCAATGAAATCGACTCCCTGGATTAATTTGTAAACAGTACCTGCCAGGTTGGCAAAGGAGAAAAAGGATGTCTTTCCCTCAGTTTGACCGGAAGCGGCTGCGGATGAAGCCGCTTCGGGAAAGGGAGCATGATCTGCAGATGGATTTCATGCTGCCGCTGGATCATGCCCCGGACTTCGGCCATCCCGATTTAGGCTCGGTAGCCCGGGATATCCGTTCGGCGCGTGACCGGGGCGCAGCCGTCATTCTTATGATGGGAGCCCACGTAATTCGAGCTGGCGTTTCGCGGATGATCATCGACCTGATGGAAAGAGGGTACATCACCCACCTGGCGATGAACGGTGCCGGCTCGATCCATGACTTCGAGCTGGCTCTGATCGGAGCCACCACCGAAAGCGTGGCGCGTTATATTCGCGAGGGACAGTTCGGGTTATGGACCGAGACCGGGGAAATTCACCAGGCTCTCGCCGCAGGTCTGACGTCCGGGATGGGTTACGGGGAGGCCGTTGGGGCCTGGATCGAGGAAAAAAAGCTTCCTTACCGGGATATCAGCCTCTTTGCCGCCGGCTTCCGGCTGCGAATCCCGGTTACGGTTCACGTGGGAGTGGGCTATGATATCATCCACGAGCATCCCAACTGTGACGGAGCGGTTCTCGGAGAGGCTACCTATCGCGATTTCCTGATCTTTGCGGAGACCGTCCGGCAGCTGGAAAACGGGGTTTTTCTCAACTTCGGTTCCGCGGTCATGGGTCCCGAAGTATACCTCAAGGCTCTATCGATGAGCCGCAATCTGGCCCACCAGGAGGGAAAATTCATCCGGCACTTCACCACCGCGGTTTTCGACCTGCAGGATCTTGGCGAAGATATCCACCAGGAGGCCGCCAAGGCGGAGGCCCGGTATTTTTTCCGTCCCTATAAAACGATTCTGGTCCGCACGGTGCAGGATGGAGGGAAGAGCTACTATATACGCGGCCCGCATCATGGCACTTTCCCCGCGCTGTATCGTATTTTGTCCGATGACGGGAGAAGATAGCGCCCATGAATGCAGACCGTTTGAAGCAGATTCTGGAGCAGTTCCCCAAACAGAAAATTCTGGTGGTCGGGGATTTTTTTCTGGACAAGTATTTTATTCTGGATCCGGCTCGGACGGAAACCAGCCTGGAGACCGGCCTGGATGCCTATCAGGTGGTCGACATCCGCTGCAGCCCCGGCGCCGCGGGAACGGTAACCTCCAATCTCCGGGCCATGGAAGCCCAGGTTTCGGTGCTGGGTGTGATCGGGGACGACGGGGAAGGCTATGACCTGCGCCACGGCCTGGAGGCCCGGGGGGCGGATATTTCCGGTCTGATTGTCCATCGCGGCAGGAGAACACCTACCTACGCCAAACCGATGATGCAGGAGGCGGACGGAACGCTGCGCGAGCTGAATCGTCTGGATACCAAGAACTTTCACCCATTGCCCAAGGAAGCGGAGCAGAGGATTATCTCCGCCCTGCGCGAACGGCTTCCTTTCGTCGATGCGGTGATCGCCGCGGACCAGGTGCCGGAGGAAAACTGCGGCATCCTCACCGAGGCGATCCGTAACGAGCTGGGTGAGCTGGCGCGGAAAAATCCGGAAAAAGTGATTGCCGCGGATTCCCGGGAGCGGATCGGACTGTTTTCCCATATGATCGTCAAGCCGAATGCCCGTGAGCTGATCGGAGCGCTGAAAGCATGCCCGGAGCCCGAAATAGGGGAGCTGGCCGGGAGGCTGCAGCAGTGCCTTTCCGAAGAAGGCCGCTATCTGCTGGAAGACTGGTTGCCCGGAGGGGAGTGGCTGCAGAAAAAGAACGGACGAGCCCTTTTTCTGACCATCGGCTCCCAGGGGATTATCGCGTTCCAGGCGGACGGATGGTCCCATCAGCCGGGGATGCGCATCCGAGGCCCGATCGACATCGTCGGTGCCGGAGATGCCACCATGTCGGGCATTGTGACCGCGCTCTGCTCCGGGGCAACCATACCGGAGGCGGCACTGATCGGCTGCCTTTCCAGTTCGGTTACCATCCGCCAGATCGGGACCACCGGAACCGCATCGCGGGCCCAGATTCTGGAAGCCTGGCTGGAACAGCAGTCCTGCACCTTAAACGCCGACCAGGGATGAGCCGCCGCAAAACGTAGCGAAAACCCTTGGGGTTCCTGCTACGTATTGCACCTTCCTCAGGGATGACGCCTGTTTCCGGGGCCATCAGGCATGGCGGGGAACACAGCCGATAAAGCTTTCCATATCCGGGAAGCCTCGCCTGGCCAGGAATTTCTGCATGCCCCGAACGATGCGCAACGAGGCGCGCGGGTCAACAAAATGCGCCGTGCCGACCTGTACGGCGCGGGCCCCGATCGAAAGGTATTCGAGAGCATCCTCGACGCGGCAAACACCGCCGCAGGCAATCACGGGAACGGAGACCTGAGGAAGAATCAGGTCTACCAGCCGCAGGATGATGGGCCGGATGGCCGGACCGGAAAGCCCTCCATGTCGCCGCGGAAGAGCGGGACGCAAGGCATCCAGGTCGATTGCCATGCCGGGGAAGGTGTTGGAAATGGTCAGGGCGGAGGCCCCGGCCTTCTCTGCCGCCTTACACGAGGCGATCAGGTCCGGGGAATCCGGGGGAAGCTTGACCCACAGGGGGATGCCGGGCGAGGCGCTGCGCACCTGGCGGGTAAGAAGAAAAACGGAATCGGGATCCCGGCCAAAAAGGCGCCCGTGCTGCACATTGGGGCAGGACAGGTTCAGTTCGATAGCCGCGATACCCTCTTCGGCCGATAATTCTGTCGCCAGCCGAACATAGTCCTCAATGCTGTTTCCGAAAACATTGGCAACAATAAGGCATTGCCTTCTGCGAAGCCCGGGCAGCCATCGCTGCCGGAAGGCGTCCAGCCCGACATTCTGCAATCCGATGGAATTGAGCATGCCGGCCGGCGTGGGCACCAGGCGCGGGGTCGGATTGCCCGCCTGCGGTGCAAGCGACAGCCCTTTGCAGACGACTGCCCCCAGCTGCTCCCAGGGGAAGACGGGATCCATTTCCGAGGCGTAGGCAAACGTCCCGGAAGCGGCGATTACCGGATTTTTCATTTCCAGGTTGCCAAGGCGCACAGCCAGCGAGGGGGATTTATCTGTCATGAGGCAATCATCCTAATGTTTGCCCGCCCGTCGCGTTCCGGCGGGAGGGCGGCGACCTGAGTCTAGAATTTTATTTTGTTCTTGGCGTTGCCGGCTATTTGTGCTTAAATAAATGCCGATACACCAATCGTATATTATCCCTATTTTATGGTTCGTTCGTAGGCAAAATTTGGGCAAATTCCGGAAATGAAAAATGAATTCTAAAATTAAGTCACAACTGATGGATTCGGAAGACATCGATTTGGCGCTTTCGCGGATGGCGGCAGAAATCGTGGAAAGGCGGTTTTCACGCCGGGAAGGCCTTGCCTTCATTGGCATTCAACGCCGGGGCGTTCCCCTAAGCAGGCGTCTGGCGGAAAAAGTAGAAAATATTCTGGGGAAAAAGATCCCGGTTGGCATACTGGATATCACTCTGTACCGGGACGATCTGACCAAGGTCGCCACGCAGCCGATCATCAAACAGAGCAGCATCGATTTTGACATTACCGGAAAGGCCATCCTGCTGGTGGACGACGTCCTCTTTACCGGTCGGACCATCCGTGCCGCCCTGGATGCGCTCATGGACTGCGGTCGGCCCTCCCGCGTGCAGCTGGCCGTGCTGATCGACCGAGGGAGGCGGGAGCTTCCGATTCACGCCGACTTTGTCGGCAAGGAAGTTCCCACTTCCGATAACGAAGTCATTGAGGTCAAAGTACAGGAAGTGGATCAGATGGAAAAAGTCCTGCTGGTGGAAAGGGAATAAGGCCGAACCTCTTCGTTTGGTCCCTCATGGCCAGTGGATCACCCGATGCAAGCAAAGATCTTTTCTAATCGCGTAAATGAAAGAATCAGGAGGGGGAGGAAATTTTGAAACAGCTGAAAAACTCTCATATCCTCGGAATCGGTTCTCTGGATTCAGACGATATTGACCTGATTATCGAAGCCTCGTTTATTTGCAAGAAAATCCTGGCCCAGTCCTCCCGGAAGCTGGATGCGCTGAAGGGCCGCACGGTGGTAAACCTGTTTTATGAGTCTTCCACGCGGACCCGCAGCTCCTTCGAAATTGCGGAAAAGCGGCTGAGTGCCGAGGTGCTCAACTTTGCTTCTTCCACCAGCAGCGTTACCAAGGGCGAGACTCTGGTGGATACGGTTCGCAACCTGCAGTCCATGGCCCCCGATATCATTGTGATCCGCCATTCGTCGTCGGGCGCCCCTCATCTGCTGACCCGTATTTGCCGGGCTTCGGTCATCAATGCCGGGGACGGAATGCATGAGCATCCGACCCAGGCCTTTCTCGATGCGGTCACCATCATGGAGAAACGCAAATCCTTGCGCGGGCTCAAAATAGCCATCTGCGGGGATATTCGCCACAGCCGGGTGGCCCGGTCGGACATCATGCTTTTCTCCCGGCTGGGGGCCCAGGTTTGGGTTTGCGGTCCGCCGACGCTCATTCCGATCGGAATTGAATCGATCGGATGCCAGGTCACCTATCAAATGGACGAGGCTGTGGAGGGCGCCGATGTTGTGATGGGATTGCGCATTCAGCAGGAGCGACTCAAGGAGGCCTTTTTCCCTTCCATCAAGGAGTATTTCCAGCTCTATGGATTAACCGTGGACCGTCTGCAAAAGGCTTCCCGCAATGTGCTGGTCATGCATCCCGGTCCCATGAATCGCGGAGTTGAAATCGATTCGGAAGTCGCCGACGGTCCCTACTCGGTAATTCTGGATCAGGTTACAAACGGAGTCGCCGCCCGGATGGCCATCCTGTATTTGATCGCCGGGAAAACCCTCGAGGAACTGAGGAAAGAAGCCGATGAAACTGCTGATTAAAAATGGAAAAGTAGTGGATCCCGCCAATCGGAAAAACGGGCCCTGGGATATCCTGGTCGAGAACGGGATCATTGCAAAAGTGGCGAAAAGAATTCGCGCTCCCAAGGTGAAAACGATTGATGCCGGCGGGATGTTTGTCTGTCCGGGGTTTGTGGATATGCATGTTCATCTCCGGGAGCCCGGACGCGAAGATAAAGAAACCATCGACACCGGAACGCAGGCGGCGGCGGCGGGCGGATTTACCGGAGTTGTCTGCATGGCCAATACCGATCCGGTGAACGATTCCGAAGCGGTCACACGCTATATTCTGGAGCGTGCCCGCCATTCGGGGATCACCCGCGTGTTCCCCTGCGGGTCTGTCACCAAAGGGCTGAAAGGGGAATCCCTGGCCGCCATAGGGGAGATGGCCCGGAGTGGGATCGTGGCCATATCCGACGATGGATATTCGGTAGGCAATGCCCAGTTGATGCGACGGGCCATGGAATATTGTCTGGCTCTGGGTATCCCCGTTCTGGATCATTGTGAAAATGCGGAACTCGCTGCCGGCGGAGTGATGAACGAAGGGGCTATTTCCACGCGACTTGGCCTGAGAGGCGTTCCCGCCGTTGCCGAGGAGGTCCAGGTGTCCAGAAATGTACTTCTGGCTGAACTGACCCGATGCCACCTGCACATCCAGCATATTTCCACCAAAGGAGGGGTGGAAATCGTACGCTCGGCCAAAAAGAGGAAAGTGCCTGTCTCCGCGGAAGTTACGCCGCATCACCTCCTGCTTTCGGAGGATTGCATTGAGGCGCAAGTTTACGACACCAACTTCAAGATGAACCCTCCGCTCCGGACGAAAGAGGATGTTCTGGCTCTGCGTGAAGGACTGGCGGATGGAACCATTGATTGCATTGCCTCCGACCATGCCCCCCATGGGCTGGATGAAAAATCCCAGGAATTCGAGATTGCGCCCTTCGGAGTCATTGGGCTGGAGACAGCCGTAGGCGTCGTTTTCAGCCACCTGGTCCGTACCCGGCAGATCACCATGAGTCGCTATGTGGAACTGCAGAGCCTGAATCCTTGCCAAATACTCCACCTTCCTTACGGGACGCTCAGCGAGGGGGCCCCGGCAGACATTACCATCCTTGATCCATTGAAAAAAACAGTAGTGGATAAATCGAGGATGCGGTCCAAATGCAGAAACACTCCTTTCGAAGGGATGAATCTGACCGGTGGGCCGGCGATGACGATTGTGGGCGGGAAAATTGTCTGGACCGCGTGAATTCGGTGCCGACCTTCCCATATTTCCCATATTTCCGGAAAATAGTACAATTTTCTCTTTATCGGCTGAAACCTCGTATGATCCGATTGCGTAGTAGTAATCGGGACAGTTAAATGTCTTGGTTTTGTTATGATTGACCAAGACGCAGTACTGGTCCGATGGGCACTCCAGGGCGACGTGGATGCCTTTGGCGAGATTGTAAAAAAATACGAGTCAGCGATAGTCAATTATATTTATTGGATGGTTCTTAACCGGGATGATGCTCTGGATATTTCTCAGGATGTTTTTGTAAAAGTATATCAATCCTTATCCAAGTACAATCCAGAGTTCAAATTCAGTTCCTGGCTGTTCACGGTTGCTAAAAACTGCACAATTGATTCCATAAGGAAGTCGCACAAGAATCTGGTTTCGTTGGAGGAGATTTCCGAAGAAGATGAAGGCGGTCCCGGGATGCAGTTTGAAGACTGCGATTCACCAAATCCGGAAAAGTCTTTATTAAACAAAGAATTGGGATCAAACTTAAAGGAAGCTATGAACGAATTGCCCGGGGTTTATCGCGAAGTGGTGGTCTTAAGGCACATTCAGGATAAGAGCTATGAGGAAATCGCAGAAATATTGGGACTGCCCCTGGGAACGGTGAAAAACAGGATATTTCGTGCTAGGGAAATACTTAAAGAATTGCTTGTAAGTTAGTATTATGAAAGAAAAATTCCGCTGCTCTGCTGAACAGGTTAAAAAATATGCTCTGGATTTGATCAGCGATCATTCCAGCAAGGAGGAGATACGCCAGCACTTCAGGGAATGTCCCGGATGCCTGGAATTATTCGAACAGGAAACAAACCTTAGCCAGCAGATCCGGAAACTCCCCCGGGTCGTTGTGCCTCTTGACTTTTCCATGGCGGTGATGCAAAAAGTGCGGGCCGAAGCCGGAGTGTCCTCCCGGTCCAGGAAGACTTGGCAGGTCTGGTCCCTGGCTGCTTCCTCGGTTATCCTGATTGGGCTGATCGGCACCTATTGGCCTGAATTCATCAGCAACCCTTTCTGGGACCAGGTCATCATCGACAGCTTCAGCATTCTGGTGAGGACCCTGGAGTCCGGAATCCGCGCTTCTCTTGCCGTTGGACACGCCATGATTTTGACGCTACAAATGATCGGCGGGGTGCTGGCTTATTTTTCCAGGAGTTCGGCCGGTTTACCGTCCCTCTGGTTTATGGCTCTGACGACCCTTTTTCTCTTTTCGCATTTTCTTCTTTTCTATCTTTTACGGCATCAAGAACGCAACACCTGCAAATAGCTTCCTGATGGATAGTTTATTTCGATTCGGAAAAGCCGTATGGTTTAGACTTCTTGGGGCTGTTCTTCTGGCTCCATTCATTACCTCCGGAACCCTGGCGGCTCAGACATCGGTTCCGTCCGGCCAGGACATCGTGATCGTTGAAAAGGATCAGGATGTTGCGGAGGACCTGATTGTTTTTGCTAAAAACGTCTGGATACGGGGCATTGTTCGACGGGGGGTTGCTGTTCTCGGCGGTGCAATTCTGGTCGAGGGAACCATACGAGGGGATGTCGCGGTCGTTGGCGGAACCATCGAAATTCGTGACGGATCCATCATTCAAGGCGACGTAATCGTAATCGGTGGGAACATTCAGAGACAACCCCTCGGCAGAATCGATGGGAAAGTATTCGCTACCTCCTTTTACCAGCAGAAGCTGATCGACTTTTTCCAGAATCCATCCAGGCTTTTTTTTCGCGTAGACTACTCACCGCTATCGATGGTATGGCGAGTCGTTAGGATGGCTTGCTGGCTCCTTCTGACATTCATCGTTTTTTATGTTTTTCCTCAACCGGTTCTGCGCGCCAGCAGGAACCTGGAACTGCAATTCGGGAAGACGGCGCTCTACGGACTGATCGGATCGATTGCCCTGGCAACCAGTCTGGTTGTTTTTCTGGCCCTTTGCGTAATCCTGGTTGGTGTTCCTCTCGTAATCGCCTGGGGATTAATCACCCTGGGCGTATGGGTTTTCGGATCGACGGCGGTTTATTATGTTCTTGGCAGCCTTGTAGCCCGGACATTTCTGGCGCGTCGCCTTTCTCCTTCACCTGCTCTGCTTCTTTTTTGCGGTCTGTTGCTTCTGGGCCTGGTCCGCTTGCTGCCGGTTTTTAATTTTCTCGCACCCTACCTGGTTTTTACCTTTGGATTAGGCACCATTATTCTGACTTTTTCGCCGGATGGCACCCTGCTCTGGAGAAAAAAAGCACAGATCCGAGCATCCTAGGCGGATCGAAAAAATATCCGCGGGAAAAAGCTTCGAAAAAATCCTGCTTTTCCGTTTAATATATGGAGATCAGTTGCGCAGGGAGGGAGCGGATTGATCGGTCGGATTGGCTTGAATACGAGGTGCATCGGGGGAGGTTTTGACTATAATATCCCCTTCCCGGACCATTTTAAATTGTTCCCGGGCCTCGCGTTCGATGCGGTCGCGGCTGGTTTTCAGAAGGGATATTTCCTCTTCCAGCCGGCTGTTCAGTTCCAGTTGGGCATTGCGCTGCAGTTCGATCTGGCGGATTTCCCATTCCTTTTTTCGCAGTTCCAGGTAGCCGTTGTCTCCAAAAACAAGAAGATACACCAGACCAAGAAAAGAAATGATAAAGAGTATAAGGGCCGCATCCCGGTAAATTCGCGGTGGCTTATCAGGCAGTGCTGTGGAAAGCGTCTGATCCATTTGATTGGGTTTCGGCCCTTACCATTCGTAAAAAGTATGCCGGCTTTTTCCTTCAACAAAAAAGAAAGTGATCTGATCCAATGACAAATACGCCATACACCATTGCCTTGACGACCCTTTCCTCGGAAGCGGATGCCAAAAAAATCGCCCGCCTGCTGGTGGAAGAAAGTCTCGCCGCTTGTGTTTCCATCATACCAGAAGTTCGATCTTTTTACAAGTGGAAAAGTCAGATATGCGAAGATGTTGAGTGTGTTTTGTTAATCAAAACTCGTAAGGAACTTCTGGATTCTTTGGAAAATTTCTTCCGACTGCACCACCCTTATGAACTTCCAGAACTGGTCCTGCTGCCGGTTTCCAGCGGGAAAAAAGAATATTTTCAATGGATCGATGAAGGCCTGAACATCCAGGCCCCGTAGGCTTACTTTCCTGACCTTTTTTTCATTCCCAATAGGGATAGAAACAGCTGGCTGTTGGTCTGCTCATCCAGATGCATGTCCAGCAGCATTTCCAATTCACCCTTGTCCAGGTAAATGCCGTGACAGTCGTTATTGGTGCAGCGGTCCACGCGAATCATCTTCAAATGTATTTCCTCCAGGGAATGCCCGCATTTAGGGCATTTCATCCAGAATTTCTCCTTCTGCTCCTCCTTCTCCCTGTGGCCCCTTTCTTCGTCCAGTTTTCTACGCCACTCCAGGAATTTTTCCCGTTCTTTATCCCGTATCTGTTTTTCAATCAGTTTATCCAGTTCCTTTGAATTCATACCCATTACCTTTCTCCTCTTTCGAGGCTCCATAGTTAACCAGGAACAGATCTAAGAGGAGGTTGCCACAAAATAAATAGCATGGCAAGAGGCACCTCATCAAAAAGGTTGATTTTCCTTATCGGGCAGTATCATGCCTGGCGGCTGAAGGATCACCGGGAAATGGTTCTTTCTCTGACCAACCGCCAGATTGCCGTTCAGAAGGGGATTGTAGGAGACAGGATCTGTTTTACCCACCCCGAATTCACGCTGACGGCAAGGATTCTGCGATGGCATTTCCAGAAAGAAGGGAGGGTGATCCTGGAACTGCAGGCGGCAGCCTGTCCGGAATCCATTTTGCTGATCCTGGTTCCAAGGGAAGCAGAATACATCGGAAATGAAAGAGCCCTGCTCTGGAAAAGTCTTTCCCAGTGGGGGAAAAAGGCTCTGGAGGTGACCTTTCCGGAATTCCAGTGGCGCTCCTTTCGTTTTTGCAGGAACTACTCCGGTCTGTTTCCGTCCAACTATGTCCTTTTTCGGAACGGTAAGGCCGGCAGGCGCTTCTGGGCGGTGGTCCTGGGATCCGGCCCTCCCCTGGAGGAAATATACAGAATTCTTCCCATGGTGCTTCGCGATGTCGTTCGGCAGAAGAATAATCCGATTTCTTCCGAGCTTCCCGGCCTGATCGTTGTCAGTCCCTTGGGAATATCCGCCCGAATTTTTCGGCTGTTGGAACTGATGAAAAGGAGTGGATTTCAATGGCAGATCTACGCCTATAAAAACCGAAAGACCTTGCTTTTGAAACCTTTACACAGGGAAGCACCGTGGGAGGTCCGGGACTTGGGGGCCTCCCGGTGGCCGCCTGGTGCCCCCTGGTTCCGCAATGCAATGATCGACCGAATTGCGGCAGCCTTTCCAAGCGGATTCCGGAGGTTTCCACGCGCCGATGGCGGCTTCTCCTTTCGTTATCTGGGCCTGGAGGTAGCCCGCTCTTCCCCCCCGGAAGAGGCGACCATCCGTTTTGGATTGCCGGATCTGTCGCGTGAACTGAACGAAAATAGCTGGGGTGATTTTGTGGAGTCGGTCCGGCAGATCCAGCGGATCCGTTGTCCGGCATCACCGGATCCGCACCACCCCTATTATCTGCGGCAAACGGAGCGATGGCTGGAGGAGCTTCTGCTTTGCCAGATACAGGTATTAGACCCCGAGCTGGACGAGCGATTTGTCTATCCCCAGGTTCCGGCCTACTGGCGGGGCCGGAAGGGCGCGGTGGACCTGCTGGCCATCACCCGGCGTGGGCGGCTGGCGGTGATCGAAATCAAGGTGCAACGGGATTCGGGCTTGCTTTTCCAGGCCCTGGATTACTGGGATAGGGTCCACCGGCACAATCTTGAAAACGATTTTGAAAAGCGGGGCTTTTTCCCCGGATTCAGCCCCGGCAAAGAGGAACCCCTGCTCTATCTGGTGGCCCCGGTTCTTTCTTTCCATCCCGGACTGGAGTGCCAGGCAAAATGGCTATCCGGCGAGATGGAAGTATATAAAATAGGTTTGCATGGAAGCTGGCGGCGCAGACTTTCCGTGGCCTTCCGGAAAAGGATTTATCCCTGAAGCTGTCGGAACAAAGAAAAGGTTATCAGGAAAAACTGCGGCGGCGCAACTCCCGATACCCCTGCCAAACCTGGTCCACGGAGATGTTATCCACACACCGCGCATTTTCATATTCGTAGCAACGATATCCGGGACAGGGAACACAGGGCAGCGAGGAGCGGCAGGACAAAAAAGGAGTTCCCCAGGGATGCCATGCTTCGAAGTGGGAAGAGGTGAAGATGGCCAGCACGGGCTTCTTCAGAGCGGCAGCCAGGTGCATCGGTCCGCTGTCATTGCCTATAAACAGCTCCGCCCGATGCAGGACCGATTTGAGCTCCTCCAGGTTTTTCCCTTGAAACACCGGAAGATCGAGCCCTCCGGCGGCAAGAACTTTTCTCGCCGTTTCTGCTTCACCCGGTCCGACAGAAAGAACCACCTTCCGGTTTTCCTCCCGCTGGATTTTCTGAATGAGCCGGGAAAAACGCTCCTCGGGCCACTGTTTGGTACGTAAAGTTGCTGTGGGCTGCACCAGCACGAAGGGCTGGTCATGGCCGATATGCTCCCGAAGAAAACGGTCGACTGCCTGTGTAGACTCCGCTGAAAGAAATACTTCCGGATTCAGTCCCTCCGTCTGCTGCACAATCCCGAGCCATTTGAGCGGAGCCAGCTGATTTTCCACCGTGTGAATCGGCGATTTTCCCCAGATCAGGGCAGCCGAAGGAGCCAGGTGCGTATACCGCGAACTCTGCCGGTAGTGAGCGTACCCGATTCGAACGGAGGACCGGCTCGCCAAGGTGAAGTATAAAGAGGTGCTGCCGCCATGCAAATTCCAGGTACAGTCAAACTGACCTTTCCGAAGGCCAACGGCACAATGCCAGCGCTGCCGGAGCCGCTCCAAGGCGCTGCCGCTCCGGGGAAGGATTTCCAGGTGATCGATATGCGGATTTCCGTGATATACTCCAGCGAATCGGCTTTCCACCAGGAGGGATATTTTCAGGGATGGGTTCCATTGCTTGAGAGCCCGCACCACCGGGGTGGAGAGAATGCAATCGCCCAGGTTTCGGAGACGGACAATCAGCAGGCGCCTGGGGCCGCGTAAAAAATCCGGAGGACAGCAGGCAGTGGATTCAGAAGAGATCATGATGTATTCCTCAGCATGGACAATTATGACATATCGCGCCTGCGGCAAGGTTCCAATCTGATCACCCGGGTCATACTCCGGGCCCCATGCGTCTGACCGTACTTCCATCCTTCCTGTTCCATTTCATGATGGATCGCCTGTTCCGGAAAAATCCGCAAAGGTTCTGTCTGCTTGTTTTAGTAATTTACTTTATTTTCGGCTTGTGGCCATTTAATTTCCTGCCCCGAAACGGGGTGCAATCCCTCCCGGAAGAACCGGGAGTTCGATTCAACGGGAAGGGAATGGCCTATGCGGAACGGCCGATTTTCCAAGGTGCGGACCTGCAGGCTTCCGATTCGGCGGCTTCTTTCACAGTCGAGTTATGGCTGCAGGCTTCTGCGGAGCCGACCGATGGAGTTCCGGCGATTTTTACCATTTATGACGGGCGCCTTCCGGAAAACATGCTGATCGGACAGTGGAGGTCGGAGGTGCTGCTCCGTTTGCCGTTTGCGGATCCTAAGGCCATACTGCAATACAGGGAAGTAGGCGCCAGCGAAGCTCTTCCAAAAGGAAAAGCTTCCTTCCTTACCATCACCGGCGACCGGGCCGGGACGGTTTTTTTCCAGAACGGAAAGCTGAAAAAAAGGTACCCCGGATTCCGGACTCCCGCCGCAAACCTGAACGGGGCATTTACCCTGTGCGCCGCGGCGGGGATGCACCGTGCCTGGAAAGGTACCATGTACGGGCTGGCTCTTTACAGCCGCTCCCTGGCGGAAGAAGAAGTCGGGGATCACTACCGGTCCTGGATGGCGAAAAAAATGGACCGGCTCCGGAGCGAGGAGGGCCTGGAGGCACTGTTTCTGTTCGAAGGGGTTGCTCTGCCGGGAAAGGTGATGGATCTCTCTTCCCGGCATCACGATCTCGTGGTTCCGGAAATATACCATGTGGTGGATAAAATCGTGCTGTCCTCCCTGGTCGAGGATTTCCGGTTCAGCTGGTCTTACTTTCAGGACATGCTGGTCAATACATTGGGTTTTGTCCCTTTGGGCTTTTTTTTCTTCCTTTGTTTCGGCGGTCGATACCCTTACTTGCAAAGGAAAACATTGCTGGCCATGACCTTGAGCCTGGGGGTGGCGGTCAGCCTGTCCATAGAACTACTGCAGTATTTCCTGCCTACCCGCTCCTCCCAGATGATGGACCTGCTGCTCAACTCCATAGGCGGCTGGACAGGGATCCGGGTAGCCCAAAGCCTCTGGCGCAAGGATATGGAACCCGTGAAAACCCGGGATCGTTCCGGCTCGACCGGGGTTCGCTTATGAAGAAGCGGGAGCCTGCTCTTCGATGCGGGCCTCATCGACAAGCATGACGGGAATATCTTCGCGAATGGGATAAATGCGGCGGCACTTTATGCACTTCAGGCCGTTCTGATCGGGTTCGAGTACCACCTCTTCCTTGCAGAGGGGACAGGCCAGAATCGCCAACAGTTCTTTGCTGATTGCCATGAAAGTCTGCCTTTCGAGAAATATAAAAATAGGATTATTATGCGGCCGGTCTCTTTCCTTGTCAACGGTCGAAGGTTTGCCGTTTCACGAAGAGGAGCCTTTTTTCCACTGAATGCGGTTTTCCGTACCGCGCAACAGCCTTCCCAGGTTGGAAGAATGCCGCCAGAGGATCAGTGCGGCCAGCACCAGGGCGGCGATAAGGACCTCATGGCTTCCTTTTAAATAAAGCACCCACAGGGGATAGGAAACAGCCGCCAGGATGGAGCCCAGCGAAACGAAACGGGTCAGGCCGACCGCCAGGAAGAAAACGGCGGCAGAGAGTCCGATTGCCGCCGGTGTCAGAACCAGAAGGGAACCCAGCGCGGTGGCGACTCCTTTCCCGCCCTTGAAACGAAGGAACGGCGTGAACATGTGCCCGGCAACGGAAGCCAGCGCGGCAAGGACCAGGGCCGACTCCTGCGGAGAATATAGCCGCGTCAGCCAGACGGCCAATGCTCCCTTGGCGGCGTCCAGAAAAAGCGTGAGGATACCCAGCTTTTTGCCGGCAATTCGCATGACATTGGTGGCGCCCATGTTTCCGCTGCCCAGGGTTCGAATGTCCTTTCCCGACGAAAGTCGAATCACCAGGTAGCCAAATGGGATGGAGCCCAGAAAAAAGGCAGCCAGAACGCATAAAGCGGCAGGGAACATGAGTTATTCCTCGGATCGGCAAAAAGGGAAAGTGGCCAGGGGGTGGTAGACAGCCCCGGACGGTTTCAGAATGCTCTGGAATAGAATCAGCCTGGTAGCATCAAACGACCCGGCGTGAAAATCGCCTGCAGGCAGCGAGTGGAGACCGGCCGGAAAATAAGAATGTTCTTTTTTGATTCGACAAAGAGTCAGATGAGGATGGAAGTTTCTGTCCTCAGGGGGAAAGCCGTGTTTCACGCAGGCCGATTCCACCTTCCCGGCCAGCTCTTCCAGGCATCGGGTGGAATCCTGGATGCCGACCCATAAAACCCTTGGATTTCTCATCGAAGGAAAAGCCCCCGGCTGATCTGCTGCCAGAGTAAAAGGCGGAGTTCCCGAAGCGATACGGGACATGTCTGGCTGCAAGGCGCTGCACAGGGAATCGTCGATTTCCCCCAGGAATTTGATGGTGAGGTGTATCTGTCCGGGAGGCACCCAGCTGGCCATCGGAAAACTCTTTTTCCATCGGTCCTGCAGCTGAGAGAGCATAGACCGCACTTTATCGTTTATGGGCAGAGCGAGAAAGCATCGTTTCATGATTACATTTTATCTCAAGTAGCCCAAGGCAATCTGTGATATATATTAGATATTAACTTTGGCAAACATCCAAACGGAGAAAGCAAACCATGACCGAGCATCCCAGAAGGATCGTTCCAAAATTTTCCTGTATTCAGGAGCTCCTGGAGTCTGCACAAAGAACGGCGGATCGTACCGCCCTTCTTTCCCCAGGCAGGCAAACCCTAACTTACTCAGACTTGCATGGACATGCGGAAATGATCCGCATGTTTCTCAACAGCCACGGGATCGGAAGAAAAGACCGGGTGGCGATCGTTCTTCCGGACGGGCTGGAAATGGCTGTAACAGTTACCGGAGTGGCCGCCTGCTGCGGCTGCGCTCCCCTGAATCCGGGATATACCTCGCCGGAGTACAGCTTGCTGCTGAAGGATCTGAACGCTTCGGCGGTCGTGGTTTTTGCCGGCGCTCCCTCGCCGGTTATGGATGTGGCCCGGGGACAGGGAATCGCTATTATAGAATTGATCCCGCAAACGGGCAGTTCCACCGGCCTTTTTCGCATGGACTTCTATGGGAGACGGAAAAAAGCCTTGCCGCAAATTGGATATTCCCATGCAGGCGATACGGCTTTCCTGCTTCCCATATCGGGAAGAACCGGACAATCCGAGATTGTTCCCCTTACCCAGGCGAATGTGATGGCCGCCGCCTACCTCATGGAAAAATCCATGCAGCTGACAGAACAGGACCGGTGCCTGAACGTGATGCCCCTGTTCCATTCCCACGGGCTGATCGGTGCTCTGATGTCATCCCTTTACTCATTCGGCAGTGTCGTCTGCCCGCCCGGTTACCTGAGCCATCTTTTCAAGGGATGGGTTGATGATTTAAGTCCGTCGTGGTTTTCGGCTTCACCCAGTATCCACCTTTCCGTGGCGGAGAATGGGGAGCGCGATAACGGATCAGCCAAGGATTTTCCTTCGCTGCGCATGATTCGATCCTCGTCGGCTCTGCTGCCTCCTGCTCTGAGGGATCGGCTGGAAAGGCTTTTCCGGGTTCCGGTTATCGATGCCTACTCCATGACGGAAGCGGCCCATCACATTTGCTGTACTTCCGTCCAGGCCGGGGACGGCAAGAGTGCCAGCGTAGGGAAGTCCGAGGATATCGAAGTTGCCGTGATTGACGATCAATGGGATTTTGTGCCTTTCGGGCAAAACGGAGAAATCGTGATCCGCGGCGCCAATGTCATGCGCGGCTATGAGACCAATCCGGATGCAAGCGCGGATCTTTTCTCCCTCAGCTGGTTTCGTACCGGCGACGAAGGATACCTGGACGAACAGGGCTACCTGTACCTTACCGGGTGCAGCAAGGAGATCATCAACCGTGGCGGCCAGAAAGTGCTGCCTGCCGAAATTGACGAAGTGCTTCTTGGGCACCCGGGAGTACAGCAGGCGATCAGCTTTTCCGTGCCTCATGTCCGGCTGGGGGAAACCGTATGCTCCGCTGTGGTCCCCGTACCGAAAAGGGGAGTGACAGAGAGCGAACTGCGGGAGTATGTCGCCGAATTTCTTGCGGCCTACAAGGTTCCCCAGCAAATCATATTTGTCGATGAAATCCCTGTGGGCTCGGAAGGAAAAAGCCCGCGGGCGGAACTGGCCGGGAAATGGAAGCCGCTGCTGGAGCCGGGCTTTGTTCCTCCGGAGCACGGGGGCCATGCCGCGCTGGCCAGAATCTGGCAGGAAGTGTTGGGAAAAAAGCAGGTTGGATTAAACGATAACTTCTTCGCCCTGGGAGGGGATACCATTCTGGCGGCGGAGTTTCTGTCGCGGATTCGCCAGGAAACCGGCTTTGAGCTCCCTCCGGAAAGGTTGATCTATAATCCCACCCTGGCAACTTTTTACGATGTGCTTGCCAACTGTTCTTCGGAATACGATGACATGCGCCGCCACGTGCTCGGCGTCAAAGGTCTCTTTTCGGTTCTCTCCGGAAAGGCGAAAGAAGACAGCTAGGCAGCATTAGCAGAAAAGGAAAGCCATCGGGCGTATCTGTGACGGCGGCCACAGATTGCCCTTTTTGCGGCCCTGCGGGTTATTCACCGTCGCAGGGTTTCTCTTGTTTCCCCCCAGGAAAGATGCTAATGTCGATAGATAGATCGTAGTATGTATGAAGGATGTCTGCGTTGAAAGTCCCGTTGGGCGAATCCCATAAGCTATTTCCCGCCATCCATTGCCGGCTGAGAACCCTGGTCTTTTTCCTTTGCGTCTTCACCCGGTACGA
>CAINFC010000265.1 GCA_903847975.1 uncultured Acidobacteriota bacterium
CCTGCGGCGCAACCCCGGGCTGTGTACCGGAACCCCTTTGGGGTTCCTTTTTTGCGAATCTGTCATTCCCTGATAACCCGGAAAAAAGTCCCATGTCTGGAGATTTCCGTTGGGGAAAGCCCTTATAGGGTTGCGCAAAATCCTGCAATACCAGGTGTTTGCGCAGCCCCGGGCTGTGTACCGGAACCCCTTTGGGGTTCCTGCCACTTTTTGCGAGATTATCCGGAAGGATGAAGGTGCAAAAAGTATGTTTTTCATAGGAGATTCCACCTTTAGCGTGTGTGCTGCGAGCGGGATTCCACTGGTTCCGTGTAAGTAAAAATTGACGAGGGTACATCGAAAAACAAGCATCTTACACAGTACGGAAGGATTTCATCGTCTTAATTCGTAGGTCCCGGCGGGACCTTCCAACCAGAGCGTACCCTGTTCGTCAAGTACCCGAACCGCCGGTTGGACCACGGCGCCATTGCGCCACACCTGCCAGGTGCCCTCCGCCAGGTCGGATACCAGGAATCGGCTTCCCTCGGACTGAAACCGCACCGGCCGGTTCGTCCGGACCCCATCCTTGCGGAACAATACGGTTACTCCCGACAGAAACACGCCGCAGAGGTTATCCCCTTCGATGAGCCTGGCCTCCAGGGGAGCGGTCGGAGCGTCCATGACCTGCAGAACATTCAGAAAAAGGTCATTCGCCGCGGGCTTGGAGGGAGAAACCTCTGCGCGCCACTCGCCGATTTCGTATTCCGCGGTATTCTCTTTTACCGGATTGGGGAAATTCTCCCCAAATACATAGAACTCCCGGCCCTGGCCACCTACCAGGGCGATATCGGAATGCTTCGGCAGCAGCACCTGATCCACCAGCTTCCCGCGCCAGCCGCGTTGCACAGGTGCGACGGTGATGGTCTTGCCGTCCAAGAGCGGTTTTTCTATGGCATGCAAAAGCCAGTATTTGCGAAAGCCGGGGTCGCAGGAGATCACCCGGTCGAAAACCACCAGGGCCGCCCGTACCGACTGAGGACCCAGGTTGAGAAAAACGAAGGAGCGCTCTGCGGTGCGCACTTTGGAGCTGTACGCTTTGGTGAAGTCTCCCTTGAGATAGGTGTAGGCGGGACGGTACGGATCCGGCCCGAATCCCTGGCCGAGAACCTCGGCAGTTTGATAGTTTGACCGTACGTCTTCCAGAGAATCGGGCTCGCGCCCTCCGTTCACCAGCTTCTGCCCCCCGTCATTTCGCAAAGTGCGCCGGCCATAGGTAAACAGTTCGGAGGGATCATACACCAGCAGGCAGTTGTGGGCGATGGTGCGCTTGCTGTAATTCACATGGTGGTCGCTGTCGTAGGCGCCCATGGTGCCCGAGTAGACCCCGGAGTCGATGGCCAGCGGGCCCCGGTAATAAATTTGAAAAGCCCCGGCGTCCAGATGCTGGTGATTATTGAAGTTGTAAAAATTTACCTTCATCTCCGCAATGACGCTTTCCTGATCCCAGCCGGTACGGGCCACCATCCAGCCATAGGGAGTGCCCATGAAACGCGACAGCGGCAGTTCGGAAAGGGGGCGTGGCTTCAATTCCGGATCACGCCACAGGAATTCAAAGATCCGGCTGTTGGGTTCAATGCCCGGGTCTTGCAGATAATCGGCCAGTACATAGGGATCCCGGTAATAGCTGGCATTCAATAACGAACGGAGCTTCGGAGGTTTGCTTTGCCCGTCTCCGGACCGTAGCAGCTGTCCGTCCGGGCGCCGCATATAGATCCAGGAATAGGGAACGAACTGAAGGGAAGGGTGGTAAACGGGCCCGGCTCCCATCCGCTCAAAGATCCATAGAGGGTAAAGCTCCGAGCTGGCGCGCGTTTCCGCATAGGCGGAACCCTGGTGGAAAGCGTGCCCCTGGTACCACCAATTGCGCACCGGCAGGTGGTAGAGGAAGAAGCGATGGGCCGCCAGCCGGTACATATCCGGGAATTCGTCATAGAGCGCAACCCCTGCGGCCAGCAAGTCCCGCATGATCATCCACTCGGAGTTGTGCCCGGTGACCGCATCCCCTTTCGGCGGGGGATAACCGAACTCCATATTGTTCGCCAGGCGCAGCAGCTGTTCCAGGAAAGTCCGCTTGTGGTCGGGCGTCAGGAGGGGATAACACCAGTCGTACACCAGCGCCCCGGTAACCATGGCGCGCCCTGTGGGACGGGTGCCCGGCCCGCTTTTCGGGAATTCGGCCTGCCGCAGAAAGTCCAGGGCGTCGGCAACGGTACGCTTTCCCAAGGCCTTATCCTGACTCATCAGATAGCGGATGGCATTCAGTTCGATACGGTTTTGCACATGCCCGGCGGCCTCCTGCACCATGCTCTCCCATACCGGTTTCAGTACGGGATGTTCCGCACGCCGCTTGAGATCCAATAGGTCGCGGGACCGCAAGAACAGGCGGGGATGTTCTGCCGGGGGGATGGGGATGGACGCTCCGTCGAACAGTTCCCATTTCGAATCAGGAGGGCTGGAGGCCTGGAGGGAAGCAGTCGGCGTCAGGCAGAACAACATTGCCAGGAACGGAAAAGTTCGCATGATTGGTTTTACTCCCATAGGGGGCAATCCGCTTTGGCGATGGCGGCGGCCCGTCTGCTGCGGCAATTCATGGCGAAAGGCCGGTGCCCAGCGAATTAGCGGTCCAGGGCGGGAACGATCTGGATGTTGTCCCACCAGAGGTCGGTGCGAAAGGTTCGCAAGCCGAGCAACCCGCCCTTCCATGGCTCAGGATCGTCGGCTTCCAGCAGTGTTTCCCCGTCCACTGCGAAACGGATATGCCCGGCCCGTTTGGCCAGAAGGAGGTGGTAGGTGATGCCGGCCCGGCATTGCTTCACGAAAGTCTCATTCAGGAGCTTGAATCCGGGATTGCGCCGGATACGGACGCGGGCTTTGGTGGATCCGTCCGGATGGCGTCCGCCTTCCCCATCGGCGCTGTTGAGAAAGGTAACGATGTAGCCTTGGAGCGGATGGTAAAGGTTGTAATCGGCGTTGCGGCGCGAATCCCGGGTTTCGTAGAGCGGCCTGCCGGCAGGGTCCGAGTAACAGAAGAAGAAATTGATGTTGTTGGCTTCCATGGCAGACGAAATGACCTGCGCCTCGAGTGTCAAATCGAAATCAGCCGGGTGAGGTACTTTCCACCAGGCCGTGGCCGCGCCGCCTCCCTCGATGGTAAGATTGTCCGCCCGCATGCGCAACCGGCCATCTTCGATCCAGGTTTTCTCGCCACCTTCCACCCACCAGTCCGCCATCCCCCTCACAAATTCTTCCCGCTGGGCGCGGGGCGGACCTTGTGCGGCCACTGCACCGGCCAGCAACAGACACCAAAGCCCGGTGAAGCGGCGAAAGCGACTCGAGGATGAGGTTATTGGTATCACGTATAGGCCGTCGTAATGGCTTATCTGCGGGAAAAATTCTCCTGACGGTCGGCAGCCGCCGCCAGGGAAAGGAATGTGAGTTGGGTGATCTTCTGCAGCTTGCGGTAATCGATTTTATCCGGCGTGTCCAGAGGAGTATGGTAGCCGGGGTGGAACCCCCCAAAAATCCAGATTGCCGGTACGTTGCGGTAAAGGAATGGCAGATGATCACAGCGCAACAGGGCACGCATGGAGGAATCGCGGTCGTGTTTGTCCAGGATGCGCATCCCGACCCTGCGGTTGGCCTGGTTTACGAGATCGGCCAGTTGCGGGCAGAAAACCGCCGCTACCAGGTTGACTTCATGGGAGGTGTCGGAGCTGATCTCCAGGCTGCCGCGACTTTCTGCGGTGTGCTCTTCGTTCCTGCCGATCATGTCCAGGTTGAATACCGCACGGGTTGAAGGCAGGGGACGAAGCGGATGCTCGATATAATAATAGGACCCGAGCATGGCCTGCTCTTCCGATCCGAAGGCCAGGAAAAGGATGCTTCGATCGGGCCTCCGGCGCTCCCGGGCAAAGGCACGGGCAATTTCCAGCATCGCCGCCAGGCCGGAGCCGTTGTCGTTGGCTCCGGGATAAACATTTCCATCCTGGATTCCGAGGTGGTCGTAGTGGGCGCAAAGAATAACCGTTTCCTCCCGGAGACGGCGATCCGCTCCTGGAAGCAGACCGGCCACATTCCAGGAACGGCCTTCCCCGGGCGACCGGTTGACCGCTTCCAGTTTTACGGAAATGCCCGGCAGCTCGCGGGAGGCGGGCTTGCCGGAGCGCTCGATGATTTCCTGCCATCCGGCAGCGGTCCGGCCGCTCCCGGCAAACAGATCCTCCAGGGCCGCGGAGGGCACACTGAACCGCGGGATCGTCAGCCCGCCCTCCATCAGAGCCTGCGCCGGAGCAGCGGCCCGACCAGGTTCCCGCACGGCGTTGCGGTGCGAGTTCACCGGCTCCGTGGCCAGCAGGAGGGCGGCGGCCCCATGCTTCTGCGCATTCCAGACCTTGTACCAGCCGGAGGAATAGGGAGTCATCCCGGTCCCGTTAAAAGGGGAAGCGGCATCCGCTTCCTGCGGCTCATGATCGAAGACCAGGACGATTTTACCTTCGGCGCTCAGGCCGGCATAATCGTCGTAGCCGAGCTCCGGAGCGGTAATGCCGAAGCCGGCAAAAACCACTCCCGAAGAAATGGAGATGCTGCGGCGGCGATCCGGAAAAAGGACCGAGCCCGGGGCGTAGCGGTTTTCTCCCTGCTTTCCCAGGATACGGATGGAGGTTCGCTCCGGGTCGGGATCCAGTGGCATGAGGAAAAACTCCTGCCCATAGGAGTCTCCCGAACCCGGCGCCAGTCCGGCTTTCTGAAACTCCGCGGCAAGGTAACGGGCGGCAATTTCCGAACCGCGGCTCAGGGAAGCGCGTCCATCCAGGGCCGGAGCGGAGAGGAACTCCACATCGGCCTTCAGGCGCTCTATGGTTTCCCTTGCGGATGCCGTCCGGCCGGACTCCCCGGGCGCCCGGGGGACGAGCAACAGCATCCATACTACCACCATGACCGCATGGAACCGCTTCATCGGACGTCCATTTCACGGATCAGGTGAGAGGCGCCGTCCACTTCCGACATGGTCCACAAAAGGTAGCGGACGTCGACGTGAATGGAGCGCGTGAGGGCCGTGTCGAAAAGGAAATCGGATGCTATGGTGTCGAAAGTGCCGTCAAAGAGCAGGCCGACAAACTCCCCTTTGCTGTTGAGTGTGGGCGAACCCGAATTGCCGCCGGTGGTGTCGACCGTGGAAAGGAAGTCGACCGGTACGTCCCCCAGGCGGCTGTCCATGTATGGGGTGGCCTTGCCATGTCGCAGGGCCCGGATGGCATCCAGCTCTTTCTGGGGAGCGTTGAATTCCTCCGATCCGGTATGCTTCTGCAATACTCCCTCCAGGGTGGTAAATGGCTTGAAGTAGATGCCGTCGCGGCTGTCGACTCCTTTCACCTCTCCGAATGTGACTCGCAGCGTGCTGTTGGCATCGGGAGCCACCAGGCCTCCCATTTGCGCCAGCAGCGCTTTCATGTACCGCGGTCGCAGCCGGGCATAGGCTCCGGCATTCTGCTTGGATGCCGCGCGGTTGCTCTGATACAGGGGATCCAGGGTGGCGGCCAGGTCGACCATCCGGTCGCCAAGGCCGATCAGGTCTTCGGTCTTCTTGTCCAGCAGCGCCAGTCGGAAGTCGTTGTCGGCAAGCCTGGTACCGGCATAGAGTTTGTCGAGAAAGGATCGGATAGCCGCTTCGCTTTGCGCCGGAGACTGGCCCGGAGCCAGCCCTATGGCTTTGTCCAGGGCTTCGATGCGCTGGCCGGCAGGCAAGGCAGCCGCCAGCCCCAGGCCGTATGCGAGCAGGGCCCGGTCGATGCGGACATCGAAGGTACGCTGCATTCTCTCCTGCGTTTCCCGGATGCGGCTCCAGTCCCGCTGCTGAAAACCGGACTCCCGGTCCAGGTCGGCCCTGGGCTTTTCACGGGAAAGCAGCAGGGCGGTCTGGGCCGACGAGAGCAGGGAAGAGGATAACAGGATCTGGCCCAGAGCCGCATCCCGTTCCCGGGTCTTTTCTTCTGCGGCGTGGAGGGAATTCAGAGCAGGAAGCACGTCGCCGAACTCTTTCTGACGCGTCGTATCCGCGGCGATCCAGGATTCCAGGGCTTTTTGCGCCGCTTCCTTCCGGGCCAGGATTCCACCCTTAACCAGGCCTTCCAGCATCCCCTTGCGGTTGGTTAGAACATTGTTGAGGCTGCGCAGGCGGCTGGCCGCCTTGATGGCCAGATCCGGGTCCTGCCGGCGGAGCTTCTCCAGAAGGTCGATCTGTTCCTGGTATTGGCGGATGGTACGCGGGAAACTCCATTCCGTGGTGGACTTCACTTCCTGGTAGGTCTGATGGCGCTGGGTGCGGCCGGGATAGCCGACGACAAAGACCAGATCGCCTTCCTTGAGCCCGGCGGGGTTGACTTTCAGCCAGTGTCTGGGCTTGTAGGGAACGTTGTCCTTGGAAAAAGGGACCGATTTTCCGTCCCGGGCCACATAAGCCCGGAAAAAGGACCAGTCTCCGGTGTGGCGCGGCCAGCGCCAGTTGTCGGTTTCCCCTCCGAACACTCCGATTCCCGAAGGCGGGGCATATACCGTGCGTACATCCTGAATCTCGAACTGGCCGATTTCGAAGTATCGGAGTCCTTCAAAATAAGAGGCCACCCGGCAGCGCATCCCTCCCGCTTCGCAGGCGGCGGTTCGCTCTTTGACTCTCCGCTCGATGGTTTCGAAGCGCTGGAGGTCGGTAAAACCGGGATCGATATTTCCGGTGATGGCATCGGTGACTTCCTTCACCGAAACCGTCACCAGGACGCGGGCTCCCGGACCGTTGGAAACCTCCTCCTCGCGGCGGGAGGCCAGAAAACCGTCCTGCAGCAGGTTGCGCTGCGGCGTGGAATTGAACTGCAGGGCGCCGACCGCGCAATGGTGGTTGGTGGCCATCAGTCCATCCGGGGATACAAAAGAAGCGGTGCATCCGCCCAGAGAGACGATGGCACCCATCGGCTGGCCGGTCAGGTCGGCAAAGGCCGCCGGCTCTCCCTCAAAACCCATCGCTTTGAGACGGGCGGCCAGCGACGGAATCTGCTGCGGCATCCACATGCCCTCCTCCGCCATCGAATGGGGCGAGACCAGCATCCAGGCAAACAAAGCCAAAAGGGCGGAGCCAAGGTTTCGTTTCATTCCAATCCTTCCATTTGAGAAATAAATAAGAACCGTAATCAGACTGTTCGGACGAGCGGAATTATATCGTATGAAAGGCGTCCAGGCTTAAGGGCCGCCCGGGTTTTGACAAAGCAGTTCCACGGCCTCGGGGAGCCAGCCGCTGTTCCAGCTGTGCTCTCGGCGCGGGCCGTCGCGGAAAAGATGCGAAATATGCAGGTTCTGCATCAGGTTTTCTATTTTCGTGTGCTGATCCCGGAAATTGCCGAATCCCATGTGGATCAATCGCTCACCTGCCGAAAATTCCACGGGCTTGGATTGCAGCAGACGGGAAATGCAGTAGGCCTCGAAATTCCGCTGATCGCCGAATATGTCTTCCATTCCGTAACGGTCAGGATACTCCATGGCCAGGGGAGCATCCCAGGCGGCGGCCCTCCCGAAGCGGCCCGGATGACGCAGCAGGAGGCTGAAAGCACCCCATCCCGACTTGCTGAAGCCGACCAGAAGCCTGCCGGCCGCTTCCTTGCGCACCGGGTAGTTTTTTTCGATAAAGGGGACAACAACCTGCAGAAAATAACTTTCCTGGCGCAGCGTCGATCGGCTGGGATGGTCCGCATACCAGGGCAAAGCGGAGAAGGTCGGGTATACGCAAATCAGCTGGAAGCGCTCGGCAAGATCCCAGCGCCGGACCTCCGGAAGCGCGTTCCCCCATCGGGTCCCGTTGCCGGCCTCGACGGGAAGAATATACAAGGCCGCATACCTGCGCTTCGGGCCTCTTCCGGAGGGGGTGAGAACCTGGATCTCGGTCTCTCCCTCCTGAAATTCGGACCGGACTGTGTGTGCCTGCCAGCCGTTTTCCCCGCGGCGCCCAGGGGAAATCCATGGCGGCCCCCCCCATGAGCTGTCTCCTTGTTTGGAAGCCCCGGATCCAGCCGGGCTGTTTCCGGTTACCGGCTGGCCGGGCAAGCTGCCCAGGCAAAATGCGGCAAGGAAAGCCGCCATTAGCAATTTTCTTATCATTGAAAAAGAGCAGGCAGAAATAATTGCTTCGATTGCGAAAATGGAGCATAGGACAAATACGCTACCATGGCAAGGGGGCACAGGCCGCTGCCTACGTTGTTGACACGGAGTGGGGATATCGCTAAAATCGCTCCGAAAAATAAAACAGAAGGTCTTTGGGGGGATTCGGAAAAAGCTCATTATGAAATAAGGAAGTTGGCCTTTACGGCGGGCGGCATGCCCGGGCATCCGACATGAAAAGACATAAACTAATCCTCTTGCTGATGATTCCTCTCCTGCTGCGCCCATTGTCTGCTGCTGCCGACAGCGCGGGCCCGAAAACCCGGGTGGAGGCCTCCGGGTATACCGAAACGTCCAGCTACGGCGAGGTTTTGGCCTTCCTGAGAGAAATTCAGGTGCGATCCGACCAGGTTCGAGTGCGATCCCTGACCACTTCAGCGGAAGGCAGAATGGTCCCGCTGGTAATCGTCAGCCGCGAGTCGATCTCCGATCCCTCGCAGCGGGCGGCAATACCCAAGCCGGCGGTTCTGGTCATGGCCAACATTCACGCCGGAGAGGTGGAGGGCAAGGAAAGTTCTCTGATGATGATCCGGGACCTGGCCGTCGGGCCCCTCCGCCATCTGCTGGAACGGCAGGTGCTGCTGTTTCTGCCGATTTACAACGCGGACGGCAATGACCGGTTCGGGCACAACCGGCGCGATGACGGCCCGGAGCTGGCCGGCCTTCGGGCCAACGGGCAGAACCTGGATCTGAACCGCGACTACATGAAGCTGGAAGCCCCGGAAACCCGGGGCCTGCTCTCTCTCTTTCGGGCCTGGGACCCGATCCTGACCGTGGATATGCATACCACCAACGGATCCTACCACCGTGAGCCGGTGACCTATGCCGGGATGGCACACCCATCCACCAGCCGTTTGCTGCAGGACTACTTCTGGCAGAAGCTGACGGCCGGAGCCGCGGATGCCCTCCAAAGCAAATACGGTTACGAAAGTGTACCCTACGGCAATTTCATGGATCGCCTGCAGCCGGAAAAAGGGTGGCTCAACGACGCCATGGAAGCGCGCTATGGAACCAATTACATCGGGTTGCGCAACCGGTTTGCCCTGCTGGACGAAAACTATAGCTACGCCGACTTCAAAACCCGGGTTCTGGCGTCCTATGCGTATCTGCGCTCCATCCTGGAATTTACCGACAGGCACATCGGCGAAATGGCGGAGCTTGCCTATCGGGCGGACCGGGAAACAGCCAGAGATTATGCACGGGAAAAAGCGGCCGTGGAGTTCAAGATCGAAGAGCTGATGAAAGTCACCGTGCGAAGCTATGAGTTTGCCAGGGAAGAGATGCCTGCCGCCGGCAGCCCGGCCGAACGCGGCGGTCCGGGCCGGTATCGCCTGCGCCGCACGGAAACCCTGCGCGACTACCGGATACCCTACTTCTCCCTGGCAGTGCCCACGCGCGTGCTGCCGCTGCCGGAGGAGGGGTATGTGATCCTGCCCGGCCAGGCGGAGGCGATCGCCATTCTTCGTTCCCACGGAATCCTTCTGGAAAAATTCGCAGAACCCTTGCGGGTGACGGAGGCCGAAAACTTTAAAATAACCGCCATGGAATTAAGCAGGACCATATACCAGGGGCGAATCGCCCTGACCCTGCGGGGGGAATATCAGAAGGGCGAGGTCCTGATTCCGGAAAACGCCTACTTCATCTCCCTGCACCAGCCGCTCGCCCGGCTGGTTCCCCTGCTGCTGGAGCCGGAAATCCCGGACAGCCTGGCCGCCTGGGGTTTTTTCAACCGGGCCATAGTTCCGCAGTGGTCCAACACGTTTTCTCTGTACCCGGTCTACCGGCTGGCGCGCCGGCCCGCGGTGGCCATGGTTGCGGAATAGAGCCGGAGGATCCGGAACCCATGACGGAACAGGGAAGGGCGAAAAAGGAGAGATTGTTCCTGCACCGCTGTCGGAATCTGAATGGCGGCCTGGAGGCCTTTCTGGAGAGCCTCGGCCTCCCCGGGCAGATCGGCGAGCGGAACCGAATTCTGCTCAAGCCGAACCTGGTGACCGATTCTCCGCCCCCGGTGACCACGCCGGTGGAACTGGTTTGCGCCGTCGTCCGGTTCCTCCGGAAGCGTCTTCCGGAGAAAGAAATCATTATCGGGGAAGGGTGCGGGGCATCGGAATACGAAACGTCGCGGCCGTTTCGGGTGCTGGGATACGAACGCCTGGCTGCGGAGGAGGGGATCCGCCTGCTCGACCTGAACCACGCGCCGCAGGTTCGTTTCCGTCGGTCCGACTGCCGGCGCTTTCCCGAGATGTTCCTGCCGGAGATTCTTTCGTCCTGCTTCCTGTTATCCCTCCCGGTGCTGAAGGCCCATAGCTTTTCGGAAGTCACCCTGACGCTGAAGAACATGATGGGGCTCGTCTCTCCGGTGCATTACACCGCAGGAAGCTGGAAGAAATCGGCCTTTCATCATCGCCTGGACGAAGCTATTCTCGACCTGAACCGCTATCGCCAGCCGGATTTCACGTTGCTCGACGCCCGCAGCGGGCTGCGGGACTTTCACCTGGGCGGCCGGCTTCTGGAGCCCGCTCCCGGAATCCTGGTGGCCGGACGCGATCCGGTCGCCGTGGATGCCATGGGCGCCCGGCTTTTAAAGCGCAATCCCCGGAAAATCGGCCACATTGCCCAATCCGATGGCGTGCTTGGCTGGATCGACCCCTCGGAAATCATCGAAACCGGAGAATGTTTTTCTTGAAACGGAAATGAATATGAAAATTAAAATGGTTTTATTGGGCTTCCTTCTCGCCCTGCTGGCCTGCGGACCGCTTCGGGCCGGCGAGGCTCGCTTTATGACCTACCCCGATGTCTGCGGAGAAAAAATACTTTTCACCTACGACGACGACCTGTGGACCGTCAGCCTTCGGGGGGAAGCGCCGGTGCGCCTGACCAGCCATCCGGGCCGGGAATTTGCAGGAAAATTTTCCCCGGACGGCAAGTGGATCGCCTTCACCGCCTCCTACGACGGCGTGCCGGACGTTTACCTGATCCCGGCGGAAGGGGGAGCGCCCAGGCGCATGTCTTATCTTCCCGGCGGAGGCCAGAGTTTGGGCTGGACTCCGGATGGCAAGAACATCCTGTTCCGCTCGGTTTTCGGACGCATTCCGGTCTCACGCGATACGCGCCTTTGGCGGGTCTCCCTGGACGGCGGTCTGCCGGAACTCATTCCGGTCGATCGCGGGGTGAATGCCAGCTTCTCGGAAGACGGCAAGCGCCTGGCCTTTGTCCGCCGGGGCAACGAAACCTACTACTGGAAGCGCTACAAGGGCGGCCAGCACTCCAGCATCTGGCTGGCCGATCCGGGTACGGGCAAATTCGCGCCGTTTACCGATTATGTGGGTCGCAATGCCTTTCCCGTGTGGATCGGCAGCAGCCTTTTCTTCACCTCCGACCGCAGCGCCGACGGAATCACCAACCTGTATGCCCAGGAGCTGAACGGGAAGACTGCCCGGCAGGTGACGCACTACACCGATTTCGATGTCATGTGGGCCTCCGGTGATCGCCAGCGGATCGTTTTCATGCAGAACGGGTATCTGCACCTGCTGGACGCCAAATCCGGAACGGACAAAAAAATCCCGGTGCAGATTCCCAGCGACAGCTGGCGTGTGCAGCCGCGCTGGATCCAACCGGCGGATTACATCCACTACATGGATATCGGCAACGACGGGCGCCAGGTGGCCCTTACCGCCCGGGGCGATATTTTTCATCTGCGGATCGGCGAAAAGGAGACGGCCTGGAAGAACCTGTCGGAAAGCGCCGGCAGCCGGGAAACCTACGCCTCGCTGTCCCCGGACGGCAAAAAGATCGCTTTTTTCTCGGACCGCACGGGAGAGTACCAGCTCTACCTGCAGGAGGCGGACGGCGGGGCGGCTACCGCTCTCACCGACAGCCTGCAGAGAACGGTATACCATCTGCAATGGTCTCCCGACGGGAAGAAAATTCTATTCGGCAACCGCGATTTCGCCTTGTTCTTTGTCGACGTGGAAAGCCGCCGGCTGATCAAGATCGACGAGTCGCGCTACCTGGACAACGACGAATTCACCTGGGAAATCAGCGACTACAGCTGGTCCCCCGACAGCCGCTGGATCGCCTATTCCTTCTGCACCGAAAACCGCAACAACGCGATCTACCTTTACGACACCCAGGAAGGCAAAAAAGTATCGCTCACCGACAACTTTTTCGACAATCTGAACCCGCGCTGGGATGCGGACGGCGGATACCTCTACTTTCTTTCCAACCGGAATTACCAGATCGGCATGGACCTGTTCGAGGACAACCATGTGGTGCTCAACCCCACCCGGCTGATGGTGGTCCAGCTGCGCCGGGGAGAAACGCCTCCTTTTGCACGGCCGGCGCAGGAGGGGGCTGCCGCCGCGGACAGCAAGAGCGATGCCGCGGCCCGGTTCCGGGTAGACCCCGATGGAATTGCCGATCGAGTTTACCAGGCGCCGGTCGCGCCGGGCAACTTCTTCCACCTGGTGGCCGGCCGGGGCATGGCGGGCTGGTCTTCCGTGGAGCTCTTCACCGAGGACGAGTATGAGGAGTTTTATAATGTCGGCGGGCGCACCAAATGGACGTTTCACATCTTTTCGATGAAGGAGGAAAAGGCCGTCGTCCTCGAGGAAAAGATTGCCGAGGCCCGTGTCTCGGTCAACGGGGAAAAGCTGATTTTCCGGAAGGATAAAAAGCTCTATACCACTCCCTTCGAACAGGCCTACCAGAGCAAAAAGGTCGGCAAGGAGCTGGACACCAGCGGGCTGGTTTACCGCGTGGTACCCCGGGAGGAATGGAATCAGATCCTGAACGATACCGGGAGGTGGTACCGGGATTTCTTCTACGACCGCAACATGCACGGCCGCGACTGGAAGGGAATGGTGGAAAAGTACCGCACCTACATTCCGGACCTGCGATCGCGGGATCAGCTGAACTGGATGCTGTCGGAGCTGGTCGGGGAGCTGTGCGTATCCCACACCTACATCAGCGGAGGGGACACCGGCCCGCAGCTGGACACGGAAAGCCCTGTGTTTACCGGATTGCTGGGAGCCGACCTGGCCGCCGATGCGGCCTCGGGCCTGTATCGCTTTTCCCGGATCCTCGGATCGACGCCCTACTTCAGCGGCATCGCCTCCCCGCTGGTCCGCCCGGATATTGAATTGAAGGAAGGGGACTACCTGGTGGCCATCAACGGCCGGAAGGTGAAGCTGCCGGACAATTACTTCCGGCTGCTGCAGGTGGCCAAGGACGACACCGTGGCGCTTACCGTGTCCAGCGAATCGTCCGGCGCCAACAGCCGCACCTACCGGGTCAAGCCGCTGCGCTCGGACCGGGAGGCCCGCTATGCCCGCTGGGTGAGCGACAATATCGACAAGACCCTGCGGCTGTCGGGCGGGAAGGTCGGATACATGCATATCACCGCCATGGGCGGAGGCGGGGTGATGGAATTCGACAAGTTCTGGCGCGCCTTCCGCTACAAGGACGGACTGATCATCGACGTGCGCGGGAACGGCGGAGGCTGGACGGAATACTTCCTGATCGACAAGCTGGAGCGGCGCCAGGTGGCCTACAACGTCCTCCAGGGGATGGAGCCCTACCGCTACCCCAACACCGCTTCGCGGGCTCACTACGTCGTGGTTTCCAACGAAGACAACGGATCCGACGGAGAGGCGTTTGTCGAGCATTTTAAAGCGCGAAAGCTCGGAACCATCGTGGGCGTTCCGTCCTGGGGCGGCCTGGTGGGAATCGTCAACGGCCAGAAAACCATCGACAACGGAACCGTTCAGCAGTCCAACAACGCCTTCTACGGTCGGGAGGGGAAGTGGCTGGTGGAAAATCACGGCGGCGATCCGGATATCCTGCAGGACAACGACCCGGCTTCGGTGCTCTCCGGACGCGATCTGCAGCTGGAAAAGGCGGTGGAGACGGCGCTCCAGAAAATCAAGGAGCAGCCCTTTGTGTTCCCGCCGCTTCCCGCCTACCCCAAAAAGTAGCTCGAAAGGGATTTGATTATGAAAAAGCTTTTCTGGATTCCCCTGCTGCTCCTGTCGCTTCCGGCGGCCGGAGCCCAGGACCTGCGGCTGAAAGTGCCCTACACCACCTTCACTCTGGCCAACGGGCTGACCGTGATCCTGCATGTCGACCGCAGCACGCCGCGCGTGGCGGTCAACACCTGGTTTCTGGTCGGTTCCGGCAACGAGAAGCCCGGGAGAACCGGGTTTGCCCATCTGTTTGAGCATCTGATGTTCATGGGCTCCAAGAACGTGCCGACCGGCAAGTTCGACGAATGGCTGGAGGCCGCCGGGGCCGACAACAACGGCTCCACCACCCCCGACCGCACCAACTATTACGAGGATCTGCCCGGCAATGCGCTGGAACTGGCGCTGTTCCTGGATTCCGACCGGATGGGCTACCTGGTGGAAGCCATGAGCCCCAAGGCGGTCGATGCCCAGCGCGACGTGGTCAAGAACGAGCGGCGTCAGTCCTATGAAAACCGGCCCTACGGCATGGCTTCCCTGGTGATCGATGAAAATCTGTATCCGGCGGCCCATCCCTATCACTGGCCGACCATCGGCAGCATGGCGGACCTTTCCGCGGCCTCCTACGAGGATGTCGTCGAATTTTTCCGCACCTACTACGCCCCGAACAACGCCGTTCTGTCCATTGCCGGAGATATCGACCCCGATCGGACCAAGACCCTGGTGGAAAAATGGTTCGGAGAGATCCCGCGCGGCAAGCCGGTTCCGCTGATCGATGCGCCGCCCGCCCATCTTTCCGCGGAGAAGAGGCTGGCCTTTGAGGACCGCGTTCAGCTGCCGCGGCTTTACATGTCCTGGCTTTCGCCGGCGCAGTTCAAGCCGGGCGATGCCGAGCTGGACATCCTGGCCAATTTGCTGAGCGGCGGAAAGAACGCGCGCCTTTACCGGCGGCTGGTCTACGAGATGCAGATCGCCCAGGACGTTTCCGCCTACCAGGAATCCCAGGCGCAGATCTCCTCTTTTCAGATCGTCGCCACGGCGCGCTCCGGCCACGGCCTTGCCGAGCTGGAAAAAGTGATCCAGGAGGAGCTCGACCGGATCAAGAAAGAAGCGCCGGGCCGGAGGGAAGTGGAAAGGGCCGTCAATCAGTACGAGGCCTCCTTTATCAACCGGCTGGAGCGGATCGGGGGATTCATGGGCAAAGCCAACGCACTGAACTCCTACTACGCCGCCACCGGAAATCCGGACTACTTCCAGGAGGACCTGGCCCGGTATAAAAACATCGACCCGGAGGATATTACCGCCTTCACCCGGTCCTTCCTGCGGGATGACGGCCGGGTGGTCTTGAGCGTGGTTCCCAAAGGCAAAAAAGAACTGGCTGCCGCGGGCACCTTTATCAGCGTGGAGGGAAAATAGCATGACCGCACTTCGAAAATCCATTTCGGGATTGGCCTTTCTCCCGGTCTTCATGGCCGGATTCTCATTCCTTTTCCCGCAGGCTCCCCAGGCGGATCGCAGCCGTCCTCCCCAGCTGGGGGCGCCTCCATCCCTGATCCTGCCGGCGATCCGGAAGGTAACCCTGAGCAACGGGATTCCGGTGGTGGTCATGGAAAAGCGCAGCGTTCCGCTGGTGCAGATGAACCTCACCTTCCGGGCCGGGGCGGCCCTGGAACCGGCGGATAAAATCGGCCTGGCGAGCATGACGGCCGCCATGCTCCGGGAGGGAGCCGGCGGCAGGAACTCCCTGGAGCTCGCGGACGCCATCGACTACCTGGGCGCCACCGTGAATACTGTGGCCGACACCCAGTCGCTCAGCGTGTCGCTGCACACCCCGCTTTCGAAGCTGGATGCGGCCTTCGCTCTTTTTGCCGATATCGTCCTGCGGCCTGCATTCCCGGCCGGGGAGCTGGAACGGCTCCGCAAGGAGCGCCTTACGACTTTGGTTCAATGGTACGACCAGCCGACCATGGTGGCCTCGGTGGCCGCCGGCAAGTATGTTTTCGGAGAGGCGCATCCCTACGGGCGAAGTGCGATCGGAAGGGAAAGCACCCTGCGCGCCCTCACCGCGGAGGACGTCCAAGGCTTCTACGGGCGGCACTGCCATGCCGGCAACGCCTTCTTCGTGGTGGTCGGAGACATTGCGGCCTCGGAAATGGCAGCCCGGCTGGAAAAGGCATTCGGGGGATGGAAAAAAGGGGAATCGGTCCCCGTTCGAATTCCGACTGCCCCCCAGGTCAGCGGCAGTACGGTTTATCTCATCGACAAGGCCAATGCCCCGCAGTCGGTGATCCGCATCGCCCGGGTGGGTGCCGACCGGCTGACCCGGGACTATTTTCCGCTGCTGGTGGCCAACACCATCCTGGGCGGCTCCTTTTCCTCCCGGCTCAACAACAATCTGCGCGAGCAGCACGGGTACACCTACGGAGCCGGCTCCTCCTTTGACATGCGGATTTCGGCCGGGGCCTTCACCGCCTCTTCCTCGGTGCAGACCGCAGTTACGGACAAGGCGCTGGCCGAGTTCTTCCGGGAATTCAGGCGCATGGCGGAGCCTGTGCCGGAGGCGGAACTGTCCCGGGCCAAAAACTACCTGGCGCTGGGCTATCCGGGAGACTTCGAAACCGTTGCCGAGGTGGCCGGACGGCTGGGGGAAATGGTTTACTACGGGTTGCCGGATGAGTACTTCCAGCGGTACATACCCGACGTATTGGCTGTGAGCCAGGAGGATGTGCAGCGCGTTGCCCGGCAGTATATCGATCCGGCGCATATCGCCGTCATCCTGGTCGGCGACCGGAAGGCGGTGCAGAAAGGACTGGAGGAGCTGAACGTGGGGAAAATCGTACCCCTGACGATCGAGGATGTTCTCGGCAGGATGCCCGTCCTGCAATAGGCGGGCACCTGATCCGTTTCCTTCGTTTTTTCCTGGTTGCTGGTATCATTTTCGGTCCCGCCCCGAATCGCCTGGGGTATAATCGTTTCTATTTTTCACACACAGGAGACACGGCATGAAATCGACCTGCACGCGACGCAATTTTCTCGGGGCCGGCCTGGCGTTTCCCGCCACAGGAATGCCCTCGCTCATGAATACCACCCACGACGCCGGACCCGAGGCTCCGAAGGCCGAAGTCCCCCGGCTGACCTACCGTACCCTTGGCAAGACCGGCTTGAAAGTGACGCCGCTGGCCTTCGGCTGCATGACCACTTCGGACCCATCGGTCATCGAGCGTGCCGCCGATTACGGCATTAACCACTTCGATACGGCCCGCATTTATCAGAACGGGAACAACGAGAGAATGGTCGGCGTGGCTCTTAAGAAAGTCCGTTCCAAGGTGATCATTTCGAGCAAAAGCGGCGCCAAGACCAGGCAGGAAGTGCTGGCCGACCTCGATACCAGCCTCCGCGAGCTGGATACCGATTACCTGGACATCTGGTACCTGCACATGAAGAATGAACCGGAGCACGTCACGGAAGAGCTCCTGGAAGCCCAGCGCATCGCCAAGAAGAGCGGCAAGATCCGCTTTGCCGGGGTAAGTACCCATTTCAATATGGACAAGATCCTGGCCCACCTGGTCAAACTCGGACAGACCGATGTGGCCCTGACTACCTATAATTTCGCCATGCGCTCGGTGGATGCCGCCGCCAACACCAATCAGGAAGCGCCGAAGACGGATATGACCGAGGCCATCCGCGCCGCACGCCAGGCCGGACTGGGCATCGTGGCCATGAAGCTGCTGGCCGGTGGAGTGACCCGCGTACAGCGCGGAGACCGGCTCTACGGGGCCAATCCGCAGTCGCTGAGCAAGCATCTCAGCCAGGAGGGAGTACCCCTGGCGGCCATCAAATGGGCGCTGAAAAACAAGTCGGTGGATACCGCCATCGTCTGCATGACCAACCACGACCAGTTCGAGGAAAACATTCGGGCCATGGCCGAACCCTTCACCGACAAGGATGAAAAGCTCCTGACCGCCCAGCTGGCATCGATCAGCCCGTCCTACTGCCGCATGTGCGGGAGCTGCGGAGGAAGCTGCGAAAAGGGAATCCCGGTGCCGGATGTTCTTCGCTATCTCACTTATGCCGAAGGATACGGACAGTTCGCCCTGGCCCGCGAGCGCTACCTGGAAATGCCGCAGGAAGTGCGCGACATACGCTGCACGGACTGCTCCTCCTGCTCCTTCCGCTGCGCGCACGGCGTCACGGTGCGCCGGCGCATGATGGATGCCCAGGAATCCCTGGCCTGACGCCGCGGGTTTGCGACGATGACCGGAAAAATAGTATCGGTGCAGGTCGGCATGCCGCAGAAGCTGGGCGGTGCCGACGGCGCCGGAAACACCCTCGCTCCCTGGGAAAGCGGTATTTATAAAAGCGCCGTGGCCGGACCGGTGCGGGCCGGGAAGACCGGTCTCGCCGGTGACGGCCAGGCCTTTGAGGAGCACGGCGGGCCCGACAAGGCGGTGTTTGCCTTCGCGGTTGAGAATCTGGAACACTGGGCGCGGGAACTGGCTCTCGGGGCGGTCGTTCACGGCGCGCAGGGAGAAAACCTGACTACCTCCGGATTGCTGGAGAGCAGCGTCTGCATCGGGGATATTTTTACTGCGGGGGAAGTCCGGCTGCAGGTTACCCAGCCGAGGCAGCCCTGCTGGAAGATTGCCCGGAGGAACGACAACCGCCGGGAGCTCCCGGCGCTTATGGAGAAGACCGGTCGCTCCGGATGGTACTTCCGCGTGGTCGTCGAGGGGTACCTGGAAGCGGGGATGGACCTGATCCTGGCCGAGCGCCCGGCCCCATCGTGGAGCGTGGAGCGGGCGTTCCTGACTCTCCGCGATCTGCCGGCGACGGCCGCCGCCGCCCGGGAGCTGATGCAAGTTCCCGCACTGAGCCAAAGATGGAAGGAAAGCCTGCGGCGCGGCCTGGAGCAGGGTCAGGCCGGCGATCCGGCGCACCGTCTTTACGACACGCCGTAGCCGGGGAAGGGCCGCGGCTTGGTTGTCGATCCCGGACAAAGCTGCGGCCTGCCCGCGTGTTACGACGCCCTGCTGCTGGTCGGTCCGACCGGATCCGGAAAATCCCCGCTGGGCGAACTTCTCGAGGAGCGGGGCCTGCGCGGCCGCCGCTGCCACCACTTCGATTTCGGGGCCCGGCTGCGTGAAGCGGCACGGACAGCCCCGGCCGAATTCCGGGAAGAGGAAATCGGTTTTATCCGGGAGGTCCTGGACAAGGGCCTGCTTCTGGAAAATGAAACCTTCGGGCTGGCGCTGCGGATTCTGGAGCGCTTCGCCCGGCAGCGGAATTTCCAGGGGGCGGACCTGCTGATCCTGAACGGCCTGCCCCGCCATGCGGGACAGGCCGCAGCGCTCGAGGGGGTGGTTCGAATCCGGGCCATCCTGGAGCTGCACTGCGATGCGTCCACGGTGGCCGAGCGGCTGAAACGCAACACCGGCGGGGACCGCGCGGGAAGGGCGGACGACGGGCCGCCGCTGGTGGAAAGGAAGCTGCAAGTTTACGCCGGGCGCACCCTCCCGCTTCTGGACTACTACCGCCGGAAAGGGGTGCCGGTCCATTCCTTCGAAGTATCCGCCGGTACGCAGGCGGACGAAATCCTGCCGCTGCTTCCCGCCTTCGGATCCTTGCCAGGAAATCCGTAAATCCCTCTGCTTTTCGGATTTTCTTGTGTACATTGGAGCTTCACTGTAAAATCTGCGTGATGTTTTTCCCATGTATGTGCAACTTCTTTTCATCTATCAGGAGGCTAACGCCCATGGCTCGTCGAAAATGGATGCAACGATTATGCGCTTTTCCTGTTTTTTTACTCCTTCTTAACTTTTCTGTACAATCCTCCTCCGCCCAGGTCCTTTACGGGTCCGTCGTGGGAACCGTAGAGGATCCTTCCGGCGCGGTCATCCCGGGGGCCACCATCGCTTTGACCAACACCGAAACCGGTGCGGCGCGCGAAGTGGTCGCCGACGACCAGGGCCGCTACACGGCGGTGAACATGCCGGCCGGCAATTATAACCTTGTGGTAACGGCCCCCGGATTCCGGACCACGACCCGGTCGGGCGTAACGGTGACCATCAACAACACGACACGCGTCAACATGCGCCTGGAGGTCGGCCAGATCAGCGAGCAGGTCACCGTTTCGGGATCTCTGGCCACGCTGCAGACGGACCGGGCCGACACGCGAACGGAAATCAATTCCAAGGCCGTGGTCGAGCTTCCGCTCTCTGCGTACCGCAACTATCAGACGCTGATCAACCTGGTACCCGGCGCGACACCGGCGGCGGAGCAGAATTCCATGGGCGCCTCTCCGCAGCGCGCCCTGACCACCAACGTCAACGGCACCAACCGCAACAACAACAACACCCGGGTAGACGGATCGATCAACGTTTACATCTGGCTTCCTCACCACACGCTGTACGTTCCGCCGGTGGAATCGATCGAGACGGTCAATGTTTCCACCTCCTCCTTCGATGCCGAGCAGGGCATGGCCGGCGGTGCGGCGGTGACCGTGGCCACCCGATCCGGCACCAACGACATTCACGGAGTCGGCTTCTGGTATCACGATAACCAGCACCTGTACGCGCGACCCTATTTTTACAAGCAGAGCGAAGTAAAGCCCAGGCTCAACAAATCGATCACCAACATTCCCGGGGGCACGATCGGCGGCCCGATCATCAAAAACAAGCTGTTTTACTTCTTCAGCTTCGAGAGGAACTGGCTGCGACAGAACACCTTCACCAACACCAGCGTTCCTCCAGCCAACATCCGCACCGGCGATTTTTCCGCCTATACCGGCCTGGGAACCATTTACGACCCGCTGACCGGGGATGCCAACGGGAACGGACGCATCGCCTTTCCCAACAACAAAATCCCATCCAACCGGCTTTCCGCGATCTGGCAGCAGATCCAATCGCTCTGCCCGCTGCCCAATCAGACGGCGGCCGACACCTGGGGACTGACCAACAACTATTTCGCTTCGGCAGCCACCGGGATGACTCGCGACAATTACGATGTCAAGATCAACTACAATGTCACCCAGAAGCTGATGGTCTGGGGCAAGTATTCCGACATGGTGGCCAACGTTTTCGGCGAAGGCGCCCTTGGCACACTGGTGGGACCGGCGCTGGGGCAGAACGGCAAAGCCGATGTCCGGATCAAAATCCCGACCTTCGGATTCAACCTCACCCAGTCGCCTACTTTCATCGTCGATGGAGTCTTCGGACATACCCGCTTCAAGAACGTGGCCCTCGGTCCGGACTACGGAAAGAACTGGGGTTCCGAAGTATGGAAGATCCCGGGGACCAACGGAGGCAGCGCCTTTGCCGGCGACATCCGCTATTCCGGCATGCCGCTGATTTCCAACGGTTTTGCCAGCTGGGGGAACAACTCTGCCTCCAATCCGAACTTCTATAACGACCGCAGCTACACTTTCACCAACAACTACACCAAGCTCTTCGGGGCCCACGAACTGCGCTGGGGGATCGATATCCTGCACCACGGCATGAACCACTGGCAGCCGGAAACGGCCAACCCGCGCGGATCCCTGAGCGCCGGCGGACAGGCCACCGTGCTGAACGGGCAGGTGGTCCGTGCCATACACACCTATGCCGCCGGACTGCTGGATATTCTGGGAAGCGCCAACAAGTCGGTGCAATTCCTGCAGATGACCACCCGCGAATGGCAGGAGGGTTTCTATTTTCGCGACCGCTGGCAGGTCAACCGCAAACTGACGATTAACCTGGGTGCCCGATGGGAATACTACCCGTTGATGAGCCGCGAAGGTCGTGGCCTGGAGCGCTGGGACCCGGTCACCAACACCGTCACCATGGGCGGAGTCGGCAACATTCCGAAAAACAACGGCATGACCACCTCCAAGAAGCTGATCGCCCCGAGAATCGGCATTGCCTACCGCTGGAAGGAAAATACCGTAATCCGGGCCGGATACGGAGTTACCTTCAACCCGATGGTTCTCTCCCGGCCTTTGAAAGGAATTTACCCGGCTACCATCACCAGCCAATGGGTCGCCCCCACCACCTATGGATTCTACGGCACCTTCACCAAGGGAATTCCCGATGTTGCCACTCCGGACATTAAGACCGGTACGTTGACACTGCCTCCTACGGTGGATATGGGCTTGCGCAGCCCGGAGGCCGGCCTGATTAAGCGCGGGTACATCCAGAGCTGGAATTTTACGGTGGAGAGGCAACTTCCCGCCGATCTTCTGCTTTCGGTCGGCTATGTGGGCAACCAGACCGTACGCCAGTTTGTGGATCGCGACATCAATGCCGCGACCTATTTCGGCGGCGGCACCAGCTCCCGCCCGCTGGCAGCCACGCAGGGCCGCCTTATCACCGCCTACATGTGGAATGGCTGGGCCAACGGCAACTACCATTCCCTGCAGGCCGCCATCAACAAAAACCTTTCCAAGGGTCTTTTCCTGAAGGGTGCCTACACCTGGTCCAAGACCATCAACATGTCGGACGAGGACGGATGGGCGCAGCTCCCTCTCACCGAGATGCCTTCCGCCCTGGACCGCAATCGCGCCGTAGCCGGGTTTGACCGCCCCCACATGTTCGTACTGAGCTGGGTATACGATTTACCTTTCAGCAAAGGACAGCCGCTGGAGGTATCCGGCTTTGCGGCAAAAATCCTGGGCGGCTGGCGGCTGAACGGAATCTACTCGGCATATTCCGGCACGCCCTTTACGGTTAGTGCCGCAACCACTTCCCTCAATACGCCGGGATCCTCCCAGACGGCCGACCTGATCGGAACCATCACCCAGATGGGCGACGTAGGCCCGGGAACCCAGTTTTATGCCGTAGAGGCTTTCCGCGACCCGAACTTCCAGAGGCCATCGAACGTGTACCGGTTCGGAACCATGGGGCGCAATGCCCTGCGCGGCCCCGGCTTTCAGAAAGCCGACCTGGCCCTGTTCCGGGATTTCAAGATCACCGAGCGCATGGTGCTGCAGTTCAAAGCGGAAGCCTTCAACTTCACCAACACGCCGCGCTTTAATAATCCTTCGGCCAACGTCAGCAGCATGACGGTCAATCCGACCACCGGTGCCATCACCAACGTGGGCGGCTTCATGGCCATCACCAGTGCGTTTGACGGCAGCGAGCGCAGGTTCCGCTTCGGCATGCGCCTGAGCTTCTGATACCTTCCTATTCTCCCGGGGGGAGGAACCGCTCCCCCCGGGCTCTCTCCTCCCCAATATACAAAGCTGTAGCGGTCGGGGTGTTTTCCCTGGCCACCCGAAAACAATCTCACAAACGAAAGCCGTTTTGAGTACAGCCTTCAGGCTGCGCGCTGCGAGCAGGATTCCGCTTGGGCCACGCTAGCGGAAGCTTGCACTCCACGCAGATTTCGTTTGGGAGATGGTTGCCTGCCGATGTGGGACTTTTACCGCTTCCTTACGATTGGAAGCCCTGAAAAAGAAGTTCATGCCGCTCCGACCGCCATCCCCAGGTGGCTCCGGGCATAGCGGATCGACCGGTCGATAAAATCCATCTCCAGGGCTGCCCGGGCGTCCGGGGTCAACCCGGTGATGCGCGGCAGCGGAGCGGCGGATTTACGGGACCGGGCCGCGGCCATGGCGCGGGCCAGGAAGGAGCCGGAGCGCTCCGGGAAAGTGGCCCAGTACTTTTCGGTCAGGCAGGGAATCTGCAGGGGATCGCGGGTGATCATCTCCAGCGAAAAGAAGGTGGCCGGCTTGTGGCGGCGTATGGTGTTCACCACCTGGACCATGTCGAGCATCCCTTCTCCCAGGGGAACTTCACTCAGCAGCAGTCCTTCCGGGTATTCCCCGACAGCCATGTCTTTGAGGTGGACGTTGAAGGTATAGGGGGCCAGCTTCTCCACCGTTTCCATCGGGTCGTCCAGCAGCGCCATATTGTTCCCGGTGTCCAGGGAGACGCCCAGGTATTCGCTGCTGTAACGCTTCAGCAGCTCCACCTGCTGGTCCACGAACCAGTCCTTGTGATTCTCGATGCCCAGGGGCATCCTGTGGCGCTCGACGATGGGCAGCGCGGTGGCGATCTGGCGGTGGAAGCCAACGACTGCCGTGTCCCACTCCTCCCGGCGCGAAAACAGTTCGTAGCGCCGGCCGAGCAGGCACACCACGCGCAGGGAGGTCGCCCCCGCTTCCTTGCTGACCTTGACGGCGTGCTCGAACACCGAAGGGTCCTCTCCCAGCTTCGGAAGGAACGTCTGGACCTCGACGTACATGTTGAGCTCCTCTTTCATCTGCCTTACCTTCCGGGCGTATTCAAAGCTGATGTCCACCAGGCCGCCGTGCGCTCCGGCGCCGCCCACTTGGGCGGCCAGTTCCATCAGGCGGTGAACCTGCAGGATCTGTTTGGGGGAGCTCCAGCGCTCCATGGCAAACGAATCGGAAGTAAAGCCCATCGAGGTGCGACGGGCGGGAAATGGTCGGGCGGCGCTGCGTGTGGAATCCTGCATGGGATTGCGGTTCATCGGGTTCTTTCTCCGGAATGGTTTTCGGCTGTTGACATAGGCGGAAGAAGTATACGGCCTGCATGCGGCCATTGCAAGATGGAATCGTCGTGGATACGCAAGGGGAGCCGGTTCAGTTTTTTTCCCCCAGGGCCAATTCGATCGCTTTTTTCAGCTCCTTGCGGTTAAAGGGCTTCCGAAGAAATAATCGGGGTCGCTGCGTGGAAAAACGTTCCAGGAATTCCTCTTCCTGGTAGCCGCTGGCCAGGATTACGGGAATATCGGGAGAAATCCGGCGAAGGGCGGTCATGGTCTCCCAGCCGTTCATTTTCGGCATGCTGATATCGCAGAGCACCCATTGGATCCGGTCAGAGTTTTTCCGGAAGATGTCCAGCGCTTCCATACCGTCTCTTGCCTGGAGAACCCGGAATCCCATATGCTGCAGCAAAGCGGTGGTCACCCGGCGGACCGCTTCCTCGTCTTCCGCCAGGAGCATGGTAATGGAGCGGCTCTCTTGTTCCGGATTGGTTTCCTCTCCCGGGGCGCACGGCAATGGGGCATGTGGCAGCAGGGGCAGGTAAATCGAAAAACGGCTGCCGTGATCGATCCGGCTTTCCACCACGATGACCCCGTTGTGCTCCTTCACAATGCCGAGTACGGCGGAAAGGCCCATACCGCGGCCGGGAAATTTGGTGCTGAAGAAGGGGTCAAAAAGCTTGTCGATGTCGTGCTGGGGTATGCCGCAACCGCTGTCTTCCACTTGCAGGCAGGCATATTCGCCTGTGGTCAGAACGGCATTGATCGGGAAGCGGTGGAGCGGCGGAATTTCCAGGGAAGATTCCAGCCGGGTGCTCAGGAGCACGGTTCCCTGACGGCTGCCGATCGCTTCACAGGCGTTGCTGAGCAGGTTGGTAAGGATCTGCTGCATCTGGTTGGCATTGCCCATCGTCGGGAGGCTTTGCTCACAAAAATCGGACTGTACGACAATATTCTCAGGAACAGAGGCCTGAAGAACAGGGAGGCAGATGCGGACAACCTCGGAAAGATGCAATTGTTTTTGCTCTCCATGAGTCTGACCCAGGTAGGTGAGCATGAGCGAGCTGACATCCGAGGCGAGTTGTACGGCAGTCATGGCATCTTTCAGAAACTTGACCGGCTGGAGCCGGTCGGCAGGGATATGTTCCAAAGCCATTTCCAGGCTGAGCGAGATGGCTTGCAGTTTGTTGTTGAAATGGTGCGCAATCGCGCCAGCCATGCGGTTCAGGCTTTCGGACTTCTGCAGCAAACGGTTCTGCGCCTCCAGCCGTTCTTTTTCCATTTCCGACTGCTTGCGGGCGGTGATGTCGCGAAAAATACCCAGCGAATGGTCCAACTGGCCACGCGGATCGAAGAAGGAAGAGGCGGTAACGATCAGGCAGCGCGTTTTTCCGTCGTCGCCGGTGATTTCCGTGTCGTAAGTGCGGGTATCTCCGGCTTTGCTCCGCGCCGATTGCTGCCGTATCCTGGTAAATTCCTCTGCAGTCATGAATTCCTGAAGGCAGCGCCCCAGCAGGCCGCCCGGGGAAACCCCGAATATTTTTTCCGCTGCCGGGTTGGCGAAGGTGATTCTTTCCTCCGGATCCGTGATGGCTACTCCCTCTCCCTGGTTTTGCACCAGCGCCCGAAAGCGCTCCTCGCTTTCACGCAGGGCTTCTTCCTTTCGTTTGTCGCCGGCGATGTCCCAGGCGAGGTCGGCCAGAGTGGAAACCACTTCGACATCGCTTTCCCCATATTCGGAGGGCTTGTTTCCCACGCCCAGGACGGCGACGATCGAGTCTCCGCGAATGACCGGTACGACCAGCTCCCGGCAGATTTCGGCATGGCCGGGAGGCAGTCCTTTGCGGTGCGTGAGAGACGCATAGTGGTTGTGTACGACAGGCCGGCGGGCATGGATACAGTCTACCCAGACACCGGCGCTGTTCACCGGATAGTGACTTCCGGCCCCCTCCGCCTTGCACATGTTCAGGGTCGTATTGGTGGACCAGGCCTGCAGGGAAAGGGTGACCTGGTCCGCTTCCAAGAAGTGAAAAAAGCCAATTTTGCTTTCGGTCAGAAATTCCGCTTCATCCAGGGTGGCCTGCAGCAGCTCCGGCAGAGAGTGGGATCGGGAAAACTGCATGAGACGCAGCCGGGCATTCATCACTGCATCCTGCCGGCGCTTGGACTCATGAATCTGAAGTGCCGTGCGAACCGCAGCCGGCAGAAGTGCCAGACCTTCCTTTGCGCAGATAAAACCGTAAGCTCGGATACTTTCCGTTTTTTCCAGGAGTTCGGATTCCGGAGAAGAAGAAAGGAAAATAACCGGCAGGTCGACTTTCTCCAGAATTGCCCGGGCCGTCCGGATGCCATCCGCTCGGTTGCCCAATTCGAGGTCAATCAGTACCAACGACAGCGCTCCGGCCTCCGAAAGGGCCAGGTCGATCGCTTCCGTCGCAGTGGAGGCGGCAAGGATTGCGTAGCCTTGGGAAGTCAAAAGGCCGTCAACGGATCTGGCGAACTCGGTATCGTCTTCCAATAGTAAAATTCGTTTGGCAGACACAGATCTTCTCCCAAGGCAGGATGTTTGCACCAACCCCCTGACGGGAAAACCACATCCGGCAGCTGCGGTTACGCCCTTTTTTTCGTAAACACAATAATCCAAAGGCCGGTTTTTGGAAAGGGACAAAGTAAGACAATTTCTGACATATTTATGCCGCTTGACAGCAGGGCCAGGGGTGCGGCATCTTTGCTTCAGAAAGAATCAATTGGATTTCACCTGAACGGGAGGCAATGAAAATATTATGAGTAATGAAATTACGGGCGATCCGGCCGGAGCACCCCTCCGGGGGCTCAACGAATGGGAAGAGGATGTGGTCCGAAGGTATCCCGATCCCGACTTAAAGCACAAATCCAGGGAGGAATTTCGGAACTATGCCGAGCCGCCCCGCGCCACGGTGCGGGAGTTTTACCGGATCAATCACACCGAGCAGACCTTTGATTTTGTACAGGCCAGGAAAAAGCAGTTCCTGACGCTGGACCGCCGAAAGATGAGCACATGGGATGCCATGGAGTACCTGGATACCCTGGTGGACGACTCCGATCCGGACACGGACCTTTCCCAGCTGCAGCACCTGCTGCAGACCGCGGAGGCCATCCGGGCCGATGGCCATCCGGACTGGTTCGTTCTGACCGGGTTGCTGCACGACCTGGGGAAAGTACTGTGTCTCTTTGGGGAACCGCAATGGGCCGTGGTCGGCGATACCTTTCCGGTTGGCTGCGCCTATTCGGACAAGATTGTCTATCCCGAGTATTTTCAGAATAATCCCGATTCCCGGAATCCGCTATACCAGACGCGGCTGGGGATTTATGAGGAAGGATGCGGGCTCGACAAAGTTCATCTTTCCTGGGGGCATGACGAGTATATTTACCAGGTGGTCAAGGACTACCTGCCGGAAGAGGGCCTGTACATGCTGCGCTACCATTCCTTCTATCCGGGGCACCGCGAGGGAGCTTACGACTACCTGATGAACGACCACGACCGCGAAATGTTCGAATGGGTCCGGAAGTTCAATCCCTATGACCTCTATTCCAAGAATCCGGTGGCCCCGGACCGGGTGGCGCTGCGCCCTTATTACGAGGAGCTCATCGCCCGTTACCTGCCCGCCGAACTTTGCCTTTAATCCAATTACCACCATGCCTCAAACCATTACCGAAAAGATTGTGCAGTCTCATGCCGTCGGGCTGGGAACCGGGCACAAGGTAGGATCGGGGGACATCGTGCGGGTCCGCCCTGCGCACATCATGACCCACGATAACACCGGGGCGGTCCTTTCCAAGTTCAAGTCGATGGGTGCGGTTCGAATGGCCGACCCCCGCCAGCCGGTCTTTGCCCTGGACCATGACGTCCAGAACCACTCGCCGGAAAATCTGGCCAGGTACGACCGTATTGAAAAATTTGCTGCTGAGATGGGGGTGGTTTTCCACCCGGCCGGGGAAGGTATCGGGCACCAGCTGATGATGGAGCGGGGCTTTGTGCATCCCGGCTCCCTGGTAGTGGCTTCCGATTCGCACTCCAACACCTATGGGGCGCTGGCGGCGCTGGGTACGCCGGTGGTGCGCACCGATGCGGCGGCCATCTGGGCCACGGGCAGCACCTGGTGGCAGGTTCCGCGAACCGTGCGGGTGCTGCTGGAAGGGTGCCTGCGGCCGGGCGTCCACGGCAAGGATGTGATCATCGCCCTGTGCGCGCTGTACAACCGGGATGAGGTGTTGAATTGCGTGGTGGAATTTCACGGCTCCGGGATCGATGCGCTTTCCATGCCGGAGAGGATGGCGATTGCCAACATGACCACCGAATGGGGTGCGCTGGCCGGCTGGTTTCCTTTTGACCGCGTGACCGCCGCCTATTTGAGCGGGCGCGCCGACCGGCTCGCGGAGATGGGTATCCGGGACCGGCTCACCCGGGAAATGGTGCGGCAGTGGGAGGCCGATCCGCCGCATGCCGACAGCGATGCCGGCTATGCCGGGGAAATCCGGCTGGATCTGGGCAGCGTTGTTCCCCAGGTTTCCGGCCCCGATACAGTCTTTGCCGCCCGGGCGGTCCGGTCCCTCGCCGCGGAAAAGGTCCGGATTGACAAGGCTTACCTGCTCTCCTGCGTCAACGGACGATACGAGGACCTGGAACAGGCCGCCGGCGTGCTCCGCGGGAAAAAAATAGCCGATGGGGTGCGCCTTTACCTGGCGGCCGCATCCCGGGAGATCGAGGAAAAAGCCAGGGATTCCGGCATCTGGCAGGTCATCCTGGAAGCGGGTGCCGTCGCTTTGCCACCCGGCTGCGGAGCCTGCATCGGGCTGGGAGAGGGGCTGCTCGAACCCGGAGAAACCGGAATTTCCGCCACCAACCGCAATTTCAAAGGCCGCATGGGAGATCGGAATGCGCGCACCTATCTGGCCTCTCCGTCGGTCGTGGCCGCTTCCGCCCTGGCCGGCTACATCTGCGGAGACACCGAGGTGACGGATCGCTCTCCGTCCTACCGGTTCCAGGAATTCCGGCTGCCGGCCGCCGCCCGCAACGTGGAGCTGCTGGACGGATTTGCCGAGCGCATCGAAGGGCGGATCCTGCTTCTGCCGGTGGATAACCTCAACACCGACGGCATCTACGGCAAGGATGCCACCTACCGCGACGGCCTCACTCCGGAAGAAATGGCCGGCTTCGCCATGGCCAACTATGATCCCGAATTCCAGGGGATCGTACGGGAAGGGGACATCCTTGTTTCCGGACGGAATTTCGGAACCGGCTCCTCGCGCGAGCAGGCCGCCACGGCCCTGAAATACCGGGGCATCCGGCTGATTATCGCCGCCAGTTTTTCGCAGACCTATCTTCGAAACGCATTCAATAATGCCTTCATCTGTCTGGAGAGCCCGGCGCTGTACGATGCGGTGAGCCAATCCTTGGATACCGGGGAGAAAGGCCGCACCATTCCCTGCGGTCCGATGGCCCTGGACATCCGGCGCTCCGTGGCCGAATGGAAGGGCCGGGAATACCCGGTCTCGCCCATGGGGCCGGCCGCTCAGGCGCTCATTCTGGCGGGAGGCCTGGAAGCACTGACCGCCAGGGAAATCCTTAACCATTCAGCGGAACCATCCAGGTGAAGCGATGTTTGTAAAACGATTCCTTTCTTTGTTCTTTTTAACTTTTCTGGGAGCCCCGGCTGCGGCAGCGGTCCCGGCGGGAAAAGGGCGGGTGGTGTTCGACGGTCCGGAATCCGAATTTCGCTGGAAACTCAAGGAACTGAACGAGGAGCTCCCGTCCGACTGGAGCGGATTCGACTACCTGGTTCTGGAGATGAGGGCCTCCTCGCCCCAGCGCTTCTGGCTGGCATTCTACAGCGGGGTGTTGGAGCAGCGGCGGCAGATGCAGCCTATGGCCGGAGTATGGATCCGGGCGGCTGTCCCGTTGCAGTACTACCGGCAGCCCAACCGCGCCGGCTTCGATCTGGCCTCCGTAGGCAAGGTTCCCCGAAACTCCTTCTGGATCAGCACCGGCGGGGTCTATGGGCCGCTTGGTGCGGTCGATTCGATCGGGGTGAAGATGCAGGCCCCGCTGGGCAAACCGATCCTGGAAATCCGCTCCGTCCGGCTGTCCCGGGAGGATCCTGGATCGGATATTCTGGATCGGAAGCCGGTGGTCGATCGGTTCGGGCAGTGGATTCCGTCCGAGTGGGCCGGCAAGGTGAAAAGCCTGGAGCAGCTGCAATCGGAGTGGGCTGCGGAAGAGAAGTCCCTGGGTGCCGGCGATTTCGGGTACTGCCGGTATGGCGGATATTCCTCCACCAAAGCGGATGCCACCGGGTTCTTTCGGGTGGAGCAGGTGGCGGGCAGGTGGTGGTTCGTGGATCCGGACGGCCATTTGTTTTTTTCCACCGCCTCGACCGGGATGGGTGCGGGAGGCGGCGATTCCCGACTGAAAGGAAGGGAGGACTATTTTTCGGAGATGCCTCCGATGGAAGAATCGCCGGTCGCCGGGCGGCGGCCTCAGACCGGCTTTTATACCTGGAACCTGATCCGGCGCCATGGCTCGGTTTCCGGCAGCGGCTGGGTGGATCTCGCTTTCCGGAGGATGGAATCCTGGGGGCTGAATACCATTGGCAACTGGAGCGATGTGCGACTTTGGGAGGAACATAAAAAAGCGTACGTGGTCAACCTGCGAGGCTGGGGCATGGAGTCCGGTTACATGGGCATGCCGGATGTGTTCGCGGAAGACTGGCCCAGTGCGGTGGACAAAGCGGCTGCCGAGCAGTGCGCACCGCGAAAAAAGGATCCCTACCTGCTGGGTTATTTTATAGCCAACGAGCCACCCTGGCCGGGGCGCGAATCCCTGGTCGTGGACCTGATCCTGGAGCGGCCGCCGAGCGCCATCCAAAGAGAGGCCAAAGCGTTCCTGGCGGGCGGTGACAGCCCCGAGCGGCGCAGGCAGTTCATTTACCGCTGCTACGAGCGCTTCCTGGAAGTGATTCAGGCGGCCATGCGCCGGCATGATCCCAACCACCTCAATCTGGGACTGCGCTTCGGCGGGGGAATTCCGCCCGCGGAAATGCTGCGTGCCTCCAGGGGTTTCGATGTGTACAGCATGAATGTTTATGCCAAGGCCGTTGATCCCAAGGTTATGGAAGAGATCCACCGGGCGACCGGACGGCCCATTCTCGTCGGCGAATTCCATTTCGGGGTTCCGGACCGGGGAATGGCGGCCGGCCTGGTTCAGGTTCGGAACCTGGCAGAGCGCGGTATCGCCTATCGCTACTACGTGGAGCAGGCGGCATCCTTTCCGGCCTTCATCGGTTCCAGCTGGTTTCAGTGGGTGGATCAGCCGGTAGCGGGGCGCATGGACGGGGAAAACTACAATATCGGCCTGCTGGATGTGACCGACCGCGCTTATCGGGATCTGATCGAGGCGATGAAAAGCACCCATCGCCGGCTGCGGGCGGTGCATGCCGGCGAAGAAAAACCGTTCGACACGAAGCCGAGGCCGCAGTAGGAAAGGCCGGGCCGGATCGATACGGCGTTTACGGGGCGTGCTGCGAGAAGGAATTCGCTTGTGGCTCGCAAGCTAAAGCTTGAACTCCAAACAGATTTCGTTTAGGTGATGGTTGCGGGCGGTGTCCGGACTTTTTGCGCCTTCCTCAGTTGTGGACGATTCCGCTGCGGGCCTCCTCCCGGGACGGGTCCTTCCGATAAAGATAGCTTTCACCCCAGGCCATGACAATGGCCGGATACCTGGATTCAAACAGATGATTGTAGGTCTGGGTGTAATCCTCTCGGTGATCCACAGTGTGGGCCATCTCATTTTCATGCCCGGTGACCACCAGCTCCGGGTTGACGCCGCGCATGGTTCGTCCCAATTGGTTTCCCCAGCAGTTGGGCAAAAGAACATCCACCCGGTGATCGCGCCCGATCTGGGCGATCCAGTCGAAATCGCCTCCCGGTCCTTCGTAACCGGACTGGTCCCCGGTATGGACTACGGTAAAGCCTTCGGCGGTGGTAACCAGGTGGATGTTCACCAGGGGGGACTTGCCCTGGTGGCCCGGATAAGCCACGACCTTCAGCGGCTGGCTGCCGTTGCGCACCGGGATGGAGTGAACCATTTCCGTGCTCCTTTGCGGATAGGTCAATCGGGATGAGAGCCCTGCATCGGCGGCCCACAGGCCTTCCGGCACAACCACCGGTTTTTTTTGATCCAGGAACAGGCGAGCCACCTGCGGATTGGCATGATCGTCGTGGGAGTGGCTGATGAAAAGAATATCCGCCTGATCGGCCAGCCGGCGCAGCCACTCTTCCGGAACGGCAAAACCGGTAGGAGTCCTGGACGGCATGCCGGGAACAATATCGAAGGCCAGGGTAACGGACGGGGTGCGTACCAGAAACCCCATATTGTAAAGCTTCCAGATTCGCATCCCCTCGGTTACCCGGGTCTTCTCAATGTCCCGGAGGGCCTTCTGCAGGACCTCCCGGAAATAGTTCTGTACGAGCTCTTTCATTGGCGCCGATTCCACGTGGAGAATATCGTCGAGACGGATCAGGGCGGCACGACGCACCGGGTGCTCGGTGAGGCCGGGGCGAAAGCGGTCGAGAATGTAAGAAACCCACTGCAGCGACCGGCCGATCCATTCGTCAGGAGCATCTTTGAGCTCCGGAGCGGTCATGATCCTGCGGGGGCTGGAAACGAAAGGAGGAGGCGCTTGGTCCTGGCACAGGGCTTGCGGCAGGAAATGGATGGCGGCCAACGTCCAGAGAAGAAAGGCAAGAATACGATTCATGAGTGGCTCCCGTTTTTTTCTGCGTTATGGGTCAAGGGAAAATTGTATTTTTTCTTCCGTCCCGGTGTCAAATGACCGGAAAGGGAAATGCGGCTTCCGGCTTGATCGCCTGGGGAGGAAGCCCTACAATGACAGGCGAAAGACCACGGAGGAGAATGCATGAGAGCCATCGCCCTTTTCGTCGTTTTATCGATCGTGCCCCTGGCGGCACAGACCAGCGAACTGTTTCGCCAGTTTCAGAATCCCCCCAGAACGTACAGTGTCCGGCCTTTCTGGTTCTGGAACGGACGACTGGATGCCGGGGAAGTGGGGCGCCAGATCGAGGAAATGGTAGCCCAGGGAGTCTATGGGGCCTACGTTCATAACCGGACCGGACTCGAGACCCCCTACCTGAGCGAAGAATACTTCCGGATTGTGGGGGAAGCGCTGCGCAAGTCGAAACAGCTGGGCTTCTCTTTTGGATTCGTTGACGAGTACGAGTGGCCCGGAGGAGAGGCGCGCGACGTCTGGAAATCGGGCCTTCCCAGCCGGGTGATCGGTGCCAATCCGGAGTTCCGCATGCGCAGCCTCTGGTTTTCCCCGGCCGATGTGGAGGGAGGCCGCCGTGCGGAAATCAAGGAGCTGAAGAATTTTCAATTTGCGGTGGCCGGGAGGCTTGTGGGGCACGAGATCCTGGATGGAGAAAGCCTGGTGGATGTGAGCGGATCGTTCTCCGCCGGCAGCCTTTCCTGGGTGGCCCCTCCGGGAAAATGGCGCGTCATGGCATTTTACCTGGAGGACGCCCAGGGCCGCGACGCCGGGCTGGTGGACCTTCTGAATCCCAAGGCCATCCGGGCCTTCCTGGACCTGGTGCACGAGCAGTACTACAAGCGGTTCGGGGAGCACTTCGGCACCACCATGGACAGTATTTACTCCGACCATGAGGGGGATTACGGAGCCCGGATTGCATGGACGCCCGGGCTCTTTGATGAATTCCAGAAGCGCAAGGGGTATGATCTGCGCCGGGTCCTTCCTCTGCTTCTTTATGAAGGCGGGCGGCAGACTCCCAAAATCCGTTGCGATTACCTGGATGTGGTCAGCGAGCTGTATGCGGAAGCCTACTTCCGCCAGGTCACCGACTGGGCGGAGGCGCACCGGGTTAAGCTTTCCGGGCATCTGTGGGAGGAGACCCTGGCGTCGGAGGCGGCTTTCGACGGCGACCTGCAGCGGGTCATGCGAACATACTCCTGGCCCGGTATCGATACGCTCTGGGAGAACGGGCGCTCCCCGCGCGATTTCAAAGCGACCGCCTCCGTGGCCCATTTCCGGGATACGCGGTTTACGGTGGAAAATCAGGGCCTGCAGGGATACGATTCCTATTTCGACCTGCAGAAAGCCCGACTGGGGACCAATACGATTGCCGCGTGGGGGGCCAGCCTGCTCATTCCCCACGCCTTCAACTATCATGCCACGCGCATCGAGTACCCGCCCGACTGGTTCTACCACCAGCCATACTGGAAATATTTCCGGCAGTATGCCGATTATGCCCGCAGGCTCTGTTTTATGAACGACGGCGGACGTCATTTTGCAGACATCCTTCTCTTCCATCCCACCGAAACCGCCTGGACCTACTCCGACCTGAAGTGGCCGCAACGCAACGGTTCCCTGGAAACCAATCCTCTGCCGGAAATCAACCGGGTCTACGGCAGCCTGATGAACCGGCTGGCAGCGGAGCGCTGGGATTACGATATTGCCGATTCTCATTATCTTTCCAAAGCGGGGATTGCCGGTGGAAAGCTGACCATCGGCAAGGAAGCCTACCGCATGCTGCTGTTGCCTCCGATGACAACCGTCCGGAGAAGCACCCTGGAAAAGGCAGGGCGGTTTTACGATCAGGGCGGTCTGGTGGTGGCCCTGGGACGGCTTCCGGACGAATCGATGGAAGAGGGGCGCCAGGATCCGCTTCTGGCCCGGGAGGTGAACCGCATTTTCGGGGAAGGGAATACCGGCAGGGCAGCCCGGAATGAAAACGCAGCCGGCGGAAAAGCCTTCTTTGTTCCCCAGGACCTGGACGAGGTGCTCCGGATCCTGCAAAGCAACATCCAGCAGGACGTCCGGCTGCTCGAAGGGGAGCCGGGACACCTTTTCGTGACCCACCGGCAAAAGGAAGGAACCGACTTTTACTGGGTGGTCAACGACTCTCCCGCTGCGCGGGACATACGGCTGCTTTTCTCTGCAACCGGTCCGGCGGAAAAGTGGGATGCGGCCACCGGCGCGAGGCAGGCGCTCCGAACGGAGAAGACTTCTTCGGGTACGGCCATGGAGCTGCACATGGAAAGCTGGGATGCTTTTTATGTCGTTTTCCCTCCCTCCCCTCCGGCTGCGCCTCCCATTGCATCTGCCGCTCCGTATTTGCCACAGCTCAACCTGGGAACCGCATGGCGATTCCGGCCGGAGGCGGAAACCGTCCCGGCCCCTTATGCCGCTTACCGAGAGGAGGCCGGGGTCAGCGGGGAGGAGTCCGGCTGGAATCGAAGAGAATTCAACGATACGGCCTGGGAGCGGCGATGGCTGTCGCGGGAGCGGCTGGCAGTGCGCGAATGGAACCTGATCGGTCCTTTCCCCAATGTGGACCACCAGGGATGCACCGGCAGCTTTTTGCCGGAGAAGGATCCCGATATCCGGGCCAGCTATGGAGGCCTGGCCTGGAAGCGGTACCAGGCTGCCGGCTATGCCATCGACTTGAACGAGGCGCTGGGCATCAAGCCCGGAACCAATGCGGTCGCCTATGCCCTGACTTATATTTACTCCGAAAAGGCGCGCACCGTGCAGCTGCATACCGCCGCCAATAACAACGCCCACCTTTGGGTGAACGGCAGGCCTCTTCTGGACTGGCACATTCATCCCTATTACTATGAGCTGCGCCAGGATTTTGCCCTGACCCGTCCGGCAGAGCTGCACTCCGGGTGGAATACGGTTCTGCTGAAAATATCCCGCTACGCACGCGGGGCCTTCGGTTTCTACTTTCGTGTCACCGGGGATGCCGACGAATACCTTGCCGACCTCCGGATCCAGCCGGACCAGGAGGAGAGAAACGAGCAAGCCTCCTCCCGTTTTGCCTGGTACCGGATCCCTGTGCCTGCCTGCGCCTCCCGGCTTCAGTTGCCCCTCGGATGGAAGCCGGCCGCGGCCTATTACAACGGTCGGCTGCTGGCGGTGAACGCCAGGGGGCAGGCGGCCCTTCCCGCAACGGCCGGGAGCGGCGGCGTCCTGGCCATCAAACTCCGGTCGGAGGAATTCTTTCCGGACATGCCCCGGTTTCTGCCTGCGGAAGGACCCCTGGAGCTGGGATTGTGGCAGGAAAGGGGCCTGCCCTACTTTTCCGGGAGCGCCTCCTATCGCAAGAGCTTCGAATTGCCGGAGGAGTACCTGGGAAGAAGACTGATGCTGGACTGCGGCCAGGTAGGATCGGCGGCCGAGCTCTGGGTCAACGATAAGCCGGCCGGAGTGCGCGTGTGGCTCCCCTATCGCTTCGACATCAGCGACCTGGTGCAAAGCGGCTCCAACTCCGTCCGGATCCTGGTCACCAACACCATGGCCAACGAACGGGCGGTGGAAAACCATGCCGGCCAGCTGTCCCGGATCGACCGGAACGGCCTCCTCGGACCGGTAACCATCACCGCCGGGGAGCGGATTACGGGAAAGGCGGCCGGTAGCCGATAGAGTTTTTTTCAGAGCGTCTGCCGGATGGCCAGCTCGTAGAAGGCGCCACGGGCCGCCATCAGGGATTCGTAGTTTCCCTCTTCGATGATATGCCCCTGGTCCATGACCACGATGCGGTCACAGAGCCGGATAGTCGACAGTCGGTGGGCGATAATCAGCCGCGTGCACGACAGCCGGGAGAGGCTGTCGGCGACGCGCTTTTGGGTGAGGTTGTCCAGGGCGCTGGTGGCTTCGTCAAAAAGCAGCAGCCCCGGCTTGGCAACAATGGCCCGGGCGATCAGCAGGCGCTGCCGCTGCCCGCCGGAAATTCCGCCGCCGCCTTCGCTGATCATGGTGTGCATGCCCATGGGCATCGCCTTGATATCCTCTTCGATTCCCGCCAGCCGGGCGGCTTCCCAGGCGTCCTCCAGCGTCTTCCATGGGCTGGTCAGGATGATGTTGGTAAAAATGTCCCCCGGAAAAAGCTTGCCGTGCTGCAGGACAACGCCAATGTGACGCCGCAGAGACGGCAGGTCCAGCTGCTCCAGGTCATGACCGTCATAGTAAATAGCACCGGACTCCGGTTTTTCCATCCCGAGCAGCAGCCGCATCAGCGTAGACTTGCCGCAGCCGGTCTTGCCGACGATGGCTACATATTCGCCGGAACGGATTTTGAGGCTCAGGTGCTCGAGGATCGCCGGCCCTCCGGTATCGTAGCGGAAGGTCAGATCATTGATCTCAATCTGACCGGACAAAGCCTCGACCGCCTTGCGGGAGACGGCGGTTTCCGGTGTTGCATCCAGGAACGGTTGAATCAGCTCCAGGTTCGGCTTGATTTCCGCCAGGGCCACGGCCATGCCGATAAAGGCCAGAAAAGCCGCGGACATTGCCCCGTAAGCCGTCTGAAACACCATGAAATCGGCGGCGGAGATGCCGCTTCCAGCAGCCGTCAGGTAAATCCAGACGCTGCCGCCGCCGGTGATGAGGGTCGTCAGGGCCGGCTGAATGCGCAACAACATCGGGGGCGTGTAGCTGAGCTTGCCCTCTTCCTTGTAGGAGGCAGCCCATTGGGCAAAGGCCCTTTTTTCGGCACCGGCCAGCTTGATCTTCTGGATTCCGGAAAACAGGGAAAAGAGCAATCCGTTCAGCCGGGCGGAAATTTTGACCCGGCGGCGCGTGATCCCGTAGCGCAAAAACGTGGAGCCTATCGAAACCGCAAGAGAAATCGCCAGCACCGTCAGGGCGGGCAGAAGCAGGGTGGGGGTAAAGCTCCGGATCTGCACCAGGTAGATCAGGGAAAACAGGGCGGAAAGGAGGCTGGTCAGTGCGACGTTGGAAATCGTGCCGACCAGCGAGGGAACCACCGCCAGACGGCTGGAAAGGTCGCCGGCGGAACAGTGCTTGAAGAAAAGCGCGGGGAGCGAGAGCATCCGCATGATCATCGCCGATTGCAGCGCCAGGCCGATTTTGTGCTGCAGCCGCAGAAGAATTATGCCGCGGGTCATCCCGAATAGGGCGGATCCGAGAGTGACGCCCAGCAGCAGGGCGGCGACCGGAAGAAGAAGGTTCTGCAGGCCGCTCGGGACCACGGTGTCAAAGAGGATCTTGTTCATGAAAGGCAGAAACAGCCCCAGGACGGAAACCAGGGTGCTGGCGCCCAGCACGAAAAGAAAGTCGTACAGGGTGACGCTTTGCAGCATAAAGCGCAGGACGTCGATAAGGCTCAGCCGGTCGGGAGGAAGGGGCCGGTAGAAACAGAACGCCTCCGGATTCAGATCCTGTGCCGCTTTCCTGTCGATGCGTACCGGCTGACCATTCGGATGGCGGAAAAAATAGCCGAAGGCCCTTCCCGGCAGGAGGGCCACGACCTGCCCGCTGCGGGTGCTTCCCAGCATCGGGCCAACCGCATTTTTCCACCATTCCCCGCTCAAAACCACGCGCCGGTGCAGGATCCCGGTGGGTCGGAGATAATGTCCCAGCAGACCGCTTTCCTGGCCGGCCTCCAGCGGCAAGTCGGGAAGGCGCCCGCCCAGGCAGGCGACAATTTCGTTCAGAGCGTTCCTGATTTCCGCGGAGGGGCGGTCGGCCATGGGCTTCAGGATGGAAGCCAGCTCCTCGAACGCCTGTTCGAACTGCCGGGTGTCGTTGTCGCGGCGCGCCTCTATCTGGGCATCAAAAAGATCGATGGTCACGACTGGATATCCGTGGAAATCAGCTGGGTGTATTTTCCGCCAAGGGCAAGCAGTTCCTGGTGCGTGCCGCGCTCCACGGCGACTCCCCGGTCGAGCACCACGATCTGATCGCAGTCGCGAACCGCCGAGAGGCGGTGGGCGATAACGATGCAGGTGGCTCCCAGGTTGCGAATGTTGCGCATGACCATTTCTTCCGTTTTGGCGTCCAGGGCGCTGGTGGCCTCATCCAGGATGATCAGCGTCGGTTCCTGGGCCAGAACGCGGGCAATTTCGAAGCGCTGCCGCTGCCCTCCGGAAAAATTCTTTCCTCCCTCCAGGATGCGGTGGTGAAAGCCGTCCGGACGGGAGATGATGGTCTGGTGAATGTCCGCATCCCGGGCGGCAAGGATCAGCACAAAGTCCTCGATCGAGGAGTCCCACATGCGGATATTGTTGGCGATGGTATCCTCGAAAAGGGTGATCTCCTGATCGACCATGGCCACCGAGCTCTTGTAGGTATACTCGTCGATTTCCGCGCGCTTGCGGCCATCGAATAAGATTTCCCCGCTCCAGGCCGGATAGAGCCCGGTAATGAGCTTGGCCAGGGTGGACTTCCCGCTGCCGCTACCGCCCACCAGGGCCACGGAGGAACCGGCGGGGATCGACAGGGAAAAGTTCCGCAGCAGCGGGTCGGACAGCCGGCTGTACCCGAAAGTTAATTCCCTCAGCTCCAGGGCTCCCTTCAGCTTGCCTCGTTGCAGGCCTGCGTCGGGTGCCTCATCCCGCTGCAAACCGGCATCGGTGGGATAATTCATGACATCTTCCACCCGCTCCATTTCGGCACGCATGGTGATGAAGCTTTGCCCGACTTCCAGCAGTTGTTTCACCGGGTTCAGCAGGGCGCTGAGAAAACCCTGAAAGGCCATCAGCATGCCGATGGTGAATTCACCGCGCAGGATGAGGGAGGTGCCGGCGATCAGAATGGCGATTCCCGCCATCTGCTGCAGGAGCGAAGGCAGGGAACCGACATACTGCCAGAAGGAGGCAATGCGTACCTGGGCGTTGTGGTAGGCGGCATAATAGCCGGCCCAGCGCTCGAAGAAGCCTTCCTCGGCGCCGCCCGCCTTGATGGTTTCGATCATGTGAATCCCGGTCACGGTGAAGCCGGCCAGTTTCCCGGCACTGGCCTGCGAGAGGCGGCTCAAGTCCACCTGTTTTCGGGCAATGGTCCGACCGGCGATGAGGTTGAGCAGGACGGAGGATACGCCGATGACGGTCAGCAGGACGCTGTAGTGCCACATGATCGCCAGATAAAAAGCGAGAAGGCAGACGTTCATGAAAATCGGCGCCAGCTGACGGATCAGCGTTCCGGCAATGGACTGGTTCATGATCTGGCGCGAAACGATGTCGCCGATAAATCGCTGGGAGAAAAATTCCAGAGGCAGGCGCAGCACGTGCCAGAAGTATTCGGTGTTGGCCGTCACGGCAAAACGGCCCTCGATTTTCAGCCAGTAAATTCCTTCCATCACTCCCACGGAAAACTGAAAGAGAACCGCGGCGGAAAGGACGGCTACCAGCGGCCAGAGCCATTCCGGATTGCTTTCCGAAAGGATGTTGTCCAGAAACACCCGGGAGAAAAGAGGCATGGCCAGGCCGACGACGGACGACAGGATGCCCGTCAGGACGACGAAAAGGAAAGGCACGAGTGTGCCCCGCAGCCGTTGGAAGGCAAACGCCGCAACGCTCCTGGGCTTTCCCTCCGGGCGGAAGTTCTCGTCCTTTTCGAAGCGCAGAACGATGCCCGTGAAGGCTTTGTTGAATTCTTCCTGGTCGACTTCGATCCGGCCGCGGGCCGGATCGTTGATCACGGCTTGATTTTTTCGAAATCCGCAGAAAACGACGAAGTGGTTGAAGTTCCAGTGCAGGATTGCCGGGGCGTTTAACGATTGCAGGCCCGAAGGCTCCATGCGGTGACCGCTGGCCTTAAGCTGGTAGGAGCGCGCCGCTTTTATAATGTTCCGGGCGTTGGAGCCGTCCCGGGAAACGCCGCAGTCGGCGCGTACCTGCTCCAGAGGCAGCCATTTGCCGTAGAAAGCCAGAACCATGCACAGCGAGGCGGCCCCGCATTCCAGGGCTTCCATCTGCATGACCACCGGAACCTTGAAAATTCTGTTCATTTCTCGGCAGGGGAGTCAGGTGAGCCGGCGGCCATCAGCGGTTGAAAACCAGCTCGAAAGGCCTGCGCTCCTGGGTGATGATCTGCAGGTTGCATTCCGAGCCGCTGGTGATCTGCAGGGACTCTCCTTTTTTGTTGGACCAATGAAGGCCTTGCGGACCGCTCTCCAGCTGAATTACGATTTCAACAGCCGGGCCCTCCCTGGGAAGCAGTTCGTGCAGGTAGGCTTCCGCGGGGAAACGCTGGCGCAGCTGATCGACGGAAAGAGGCTTTTCGCCGATCTGCACAATTTTCCCGTGGATGTAGCCGAACTGGTTGCGCGGGGCATAGTCCGGCGATACCTGGGCCGCCATGCCGGGACGCAGCCTTTTGGCAGTTTTCAAACGCAGATAGCCGTACACCGTGTTTGCGGGTCCTTCCCGGGAATAGGCGAATCCGCTCATCTGGACCGATTCGGGAACGGTGCCCCAGAGCACCCAAATGACCAGGGCAATCAGAATTAAAAAATGGCCCAGAAGAACCACCCAGACTTTCGGATGGGTCACTTTCAGGTATTCGTTCAGCTGGTCCGGGCTGGAAATTCTTTCCAGCGAGCTTTTTCGAAAAATGGATGCGTCCATGAAATCCGACCGTTGTTTCGAGAAAAAATAATCTGAATGCGTTATTGTACAGCTTTCCGACGGCAGGATCAATCGTATCGCAACAAAGGGCCTGCCGGCTATTGTTTTTAAGTCAGGCAGCCCGGCACACAATGGAAGCCATCTCCCGGAACCCGGTCGCGCCAGGCTTCCGGATGTGAGGCAGGAATATCGGTTTGTCCCTGGTTTGTGGTAGGATGGTCTCAGGACCGGGAGGGAAAGGTTGGAGGCGCATTAAAACATGGATCCCTATCTGCTGTACCTGCTGGTGGCCTTATTTGGAGCAATCGCCGCCATCCTCCTTTTTTTATCAGGAAGCCTGGTTCTGCACAAAAGATATGGCGCCACGCCGCCACCGGATGCCATCCGCTCCCTGGGAGAGGAAATCCTCCAACATCCGGTCCGTGCGGATCTGACCGGATTTGCACTTCATCAGGAAAAACAGGAAAGGCGCTGCTATCGCCGGTTTTATTTTAGCCCGGATGGAATATGGGACTTTTACCTGGAAATGGATCACGATGTGGCCATCGCCTTCCGGGCCCTCCTTCGGCATAAGCACTGTTTTCTCATGAACACAGTCTATGAGGGGCATTGCCAACCGCCAAGAATTCTTTTGCCGACCGGTCTATAGCCCCCGCCGGGAGAGGCCCTGGTTTCTTGACAAGCGGTCTCGGGCCTTCTACAATCCCCGCATGAAAAATCCATACAAAACCACGCGCGGATCCGCTCCCCGGATCTGCTCCCCGCACCTGTTCCTTCTGTTCCTTTCGGTATTCGCCTGGGCACTGATTTCCGTTGTGGCGCAACCCAATCGTTTCGCGCGCGATCCGCGGCAGCCTGTCGATGAAGAATACGGAAAAAAGATTCGGGAATACACCACGGAAAGCTATTTTCTATCTCCGCTGGTCGATTACCTTCCCGCCTCGGGAAAAGTCCCCACACCCAAAGCCGTACTGGGTGATATCGCCGGAGCCCCTGGCAAGCTGCCCTACACGGCGGAGGTACATGAATATATGCGATTGCTGGCCAAAGCCAGCCCATCGCGGGTAAAAGTAATTTCCCTGGGCCAGTCCGAAGAGGGAAGGGAAATGATCGCAGTGGCCATTGCCTCCGAGCAGGTCATGGCGCAGATGGAGGAGAACCGGCTGCGTCTGGAGCGGCTGGCCGACCCGCGGCGCATCGCCAGGGAAGAGGATGCCGACCGCCTGGTGGAGCAGAGCGTTCCCGTCTACTACATCACCGGATCGCTGCATGCCCAGGAGACCGGCGCTCCGACGGCCCTGATGGAGCTGGCCTACCGGCTGACCGTGGACGAGAGCCCTTACATCAAAGCCATTCGCAGCAGTGTGATCACCCTGATCACCCCGGTGGTGGAAACCGACGGCCGCGATCGACACGTGGATATCTACAACTGGCATCTGGCCAATCCCCAGCTGACCTGGCCGCAGACCATATACTGGGGCAAATATGTCGTTCATGACAACAATCGGGATGCCATGGCTGCTACCCTGGCCCTTACCCGCCATATCATTCGCCTGGTGGTACGGGAAAAGGTGCAGGTGCTGCACGACCTTCACGAATCGGTCCCCTACCTCTACGATAACACCGTGGGAGACGGGCCCTATAACGCCTGGGTGGACCCCATCCTGACCGACGAGTGGCAGATGCTCGGATGGAACAACATGGCCGAGCTGACCAAATTCGGCATGCCCGGAGCATTCGCCCACGGAACCTTTGACACCTGGTCGCCGGGATATCTGATGTTCATCGGGGCCATGCACAACGGCATCAGCCGGCTCTACGAAACCTTCGGCAACGCCGGAGCCGACACGGTGGAAAGGAAGCTGCAGCCCGGAGAATACGCGCGTACCTGGTACCGGCAAAATCCGCCCCTGGCCAAGGCCCGCTGGTCGCAGCGCAACAACAACAACTATCAGCAGACCGGGCTGCTGACCGCCCTTTCCTACTTCGGCAACAATAACAAACTGTTCCTCAAGAATTTTTATCTGAAGAGCAAGCGGTCCATCGACAAAGCCCGCGCGGAAGGGCCGGCGGCTTATGTCCTGCCGGCCGACGAACCAAGACCCGGAGCCCAGGCGGAGATGCTCCGCGTGCTGCAGCGGCAGGCCGTGGAGATTTACCGGGCCACCGCTCCTTTCACCGTAAGCCAGCCGGTAAAAAAACGAAGCCGGGGAGGACCGGGGAATGAAAATGGCACCGAGGAAAAGCGGACCGGAGGCCGCTCCGCAGAAGAGGCAGCCAAGCCAGCCACCGAGCCGCGCCTCTTTGGCGCCGGGAGCTATGTGGTGCGCATGGATCAGCCCTACAGCCGGATTGCCGACGCTCTGCTCGATTACCAGTACTGGAGCCCGAATGATCCCCAAAAGAGGCCATACGATGACACCGGGTGGACCTTCGGCGAGCTTTTCGGCGTACAGGTGGTCCGGGTTACGGACGCTCAAGTCCTGGAAGCCGCTATGGAGAAGGTGGAGACGGTCACCGCGAACGGCCGGGTGAGCGCGACAGGGACCTGGTTCGCGGTGAATCAGGATGCCGATCCTTCGCTGCTGGCCTTCCGGTACCGATTGCCAAAAGCGGACTTCGAAATTGCCGAGGAACCGTTCGAAGCCGCCGGGCGAAAGTTCGGGCGCGGTTCCTTCCTGATTCAGGGCATCCCGGCGGCGGAGCTGGAGGCGGTCGGGGCTGAACTGGGCGTGCCGGCCTACGCGATGGAAGCAGCGCCACAGGTGAAAACGCATAAGGCCGGTCTGCCTCGAATCGGCTATGTGCATACCTGGATCTCCACCCAGGATGAAGGGTGGTGGCGGATGGAGCTGGACCGGCTGAAGATCCCTTATGAATACATCAGCACGCAGGTATTGGCTCGCGAGCCGGACCTGCGTTCCCGTTGGGACGTTCTGTTGTTCCCGCCGGTCGGCCGGGGCGCCCAGGCAATCATCAGCGGGATGCCTATGTGGCGGAACCCTCTTCCATGGAAAACCACTGCCCTGACCCCCAACATCGGCAAAATAGACTCGACCGACGATATGCGGCCCGGTTTGGGATGGGGTGGTTTGCAGAATCTGGATCGGTTCGTGCGTGGGGGCGGGGTGCTGATCGTGGCCAGCGACACCAGTCTTTTCGCCGGGAGCTACGGGCTCAGCCCCGGTCTATCGGTGCAGCAGCCCGCCCGCCTGCGAGCGCCCGGCACGGTCATGCGTGCCCGGGTGGTGGATGCCGCCAGTCCGATTGCCTACGGCTACGGCGACAGCTTTTCCGTTTACTCCGCTCCGGGGATGATTTTCAGCGTATCCAACCTAACGGGTGGAAGGGGCGGAAGAGGGTTCGGAGACGGAGAGCGGGAGCGGCCCACCGGACGTGGAACGGCCGAGGATCCCGATCAGCCGCAGGGGAGGCCGGCGGTGGAGCCGGTTCCGGAGGATCCCAAGGGAGAGCCGTGGCAGGCGGCTCCGCTTACCGAAGAGCAGCTGCGCAATCCGGTTGGGGTCATCCCGCCCGCATCGCGGCCGAGAGTGGTGCTGCGGTATGGAGACAGCCGGGAGCTGCTGGTTTCCGGGCTGCTGGAAAACGGAAGCGAAATTGCTCAGAAGCCCATGGTGGTGGACGTTCCGCTGGAAAAGGGGCATGTGGTGCTTTTTGCCAACAACCCTATGTGGCGCGGTCAGACGCAGGGCAGCTACGCGCTGGTGTTCAATTCGATCCTGAACTATGACCACCTGGATGCCGGCCGGAAGTACGATGAGAAATAAAAGCGTGTGAAGGGTATGGCGGACGGTCGGGACCCGGCGTGTCCGACTCAAGGGGATGAAGGTGCATTCAGACCCAACCCTATCGGGACGGAAGAACATAATAATACCTGCTTCAGCACCATTATCTGCGCTGATAGCCTGGCAAAAAGTCTCGCATAGAAGCCTGAAGGGGAGAAATGATTCCAGCCCGGGTGAAGCCCCGGGAAGCGATGTCGTTTGGCGGATATCAGCCTCCTTTCATCTTTCGTTTTTAAGTTGGTTTTCGGGGGTTCCCATCCTTGACAATCCGGCAAGAAGTCCCCGTCTGCTGACGACAAGCCCTTCCGCTTTTCTTCCAGCTCTTCCTTTCTTCCTGTAAGTCCAATCATTTCACAGGAAGAAGGGAAGATCAGGAAGGAAGAATAAGGCCCTCCGGGTATTTCGGATGGGCAGAGGGTCTTTTGGCCGGGCCGTCAGTTTTGATGAAGGTGAAAAAAGTTGCGAAAGCCTGAAAGGGCTTCGTAACACAGCTTGGGGTTGGCGCGTTTCGCGCCTACCCCGGGCTGCGATCCGAAGGCGACAACCCTGAAAGGGTTGCGCAAAATCCAGGCATGCCAAGTGTTTGCGCAGCCCTTACAGGGCTGCCGGGTAAAATCCGCCGTCCCGGGGTAGCGCCTATGCGGCGCAACCCCGGGCTGTGATCCGGAACCCCTTTCGGGGCCCCTGCCACTTTTGGCACCTTCATCAGCTTTGTTGCACTACCCTCAAAGGAGTCACGGGATCCTGGTGGAAAGGCGCCGGAACGGATTCAGGGCTTTTGGGCGCCGGAAGGTTTTGGCGCCTGCTTTTTCAAAAACAGGACCAGGTCCATGTTTTTCAGGTCCTCTTCGCTCGGACTGCCGCCGTACTGCTTCCAGAACAGCTTCTTGAGCGGGTTGACCTTCGGTCCCCTGGCGTTCTCATTCACCATAAGAGGGCGCGCGGATGCCCACCAGCGGTCGAAGCCGGAGGAAAGGGAAGCAACCACTTCCGGGTGAGAGGCGGCCACATCCGTCGTTTCCCCATAGTCGGCCTGCAGGTCAAACAGCTGCCAGTGGGGGGTCCGTCCCCCATCGATGGAAACCAGCTGCCACCGCTGGTTGCGGATAGCAGCGCCGCGGTATTTCCACTCCTCGGGGGAAGTGCCGAGCGGCCAGCGGCCCACATGAGTCACAAAGGTGCGATCCGTCCAGTCGGCGTCCGGGTTCGAAAGCAGGGGAACCAGGCTGCGGCCTTCAATTTGTTTTTTCTCACGCTTCCCAAGCCGTACTCCGGCCAGGTCGGCCAGGGTGGGGAAGAAGTCGATATGCCCGGCCAGTCTGCGGACATCGGTGGGAGACAGATGCCCGGGCCAACGCCAGAAAGAGGAAGCCCGGGTGCCTCCAAGCCAGGGAGTGCCTTTCTGCCCACGCATGCCGGCGTTAAATATTTTCACTCCACCCGTACCTCCGTTGTCGTTCATAAAAACGACCAGGGTGTCCTGTTCCAGTCCGAGCTCACTCAGACGAGTGAGCAGGCGGCCGATATTGTCGTCCAGATTGGCGAGCATGCCAAAATATTTGGCGGTTAGCGCATCGCTTACCTTGCCGGCATAGCGCGCTTCGTCCTCTGCACGGACCTGGTAGGGAGCGTGAGGGACGTTGGTGGAGATCCAGGCCAGAAAAGGAGTCCCCTTTTTCTGCTCTCCGATCCAGCGCATGGCCTGATCGAAGAACACGTCGGTGCAATATCCTTCCGTGCGCTGGAATTTGCCGTTATGAAGAAGGACCGGAGAAAAATAGGTGTTTCCCGGGGCATCCCCGCAGCTGCCCGGATAGGTCTGCCCGATACCCCCGCAGCCGTGGATGAACATTTCCGCAAAGCCGCGGCGGCTGGGCCAGTAATCCGGGGCATCCCCGAGATGCCACTTGCCGAAAATGCCGGTGCGGTACCCGGCGGAGCGGAGCGCATCGGCCAGAGTGGAAGCCCGCAGGGAAAGGCGTTCGCGCTCCAGGATGGTGTGGGTAATGCCGTTTTTGAACTCATGGCGGCCGGTCAGCAGGGCGGAACGGGTCGGCGCACAGGTCGGGCTTACGTGGAAGTCGGTGAAACGGACCGATTCCCGGTGGAGCCGATCCAGGTTGGGAGTCCGGAGGACAGGATTCCCGTGGGCGGAAATATCGCCGTAGCCCTGGTCATCGGTGAGAACAAAGACAATATTAGGGCGGGAGCCGGAAAGGGGGGCAGGCGCCGGGAAAGTATTATCCAGGCAGGCTGCGAGGACAACGAGAAGCGAACCGATGTAAAAAAGCATGGCCTTGTTCAATTTTCTCCTCCTGATCCCTATGCTCATTTTTTAGGAAGTTTCCAGGGCTTCACGGATTTTAGATGCCAGTTCCCTGAGGGTGAAAGGCTTCTGGATGAAGTGTACTCCCGGTTCCAGTACCCCGTGATGGGCAATCACATCCGCCGGGTATCCCGACATGAACAGCCGCTTGAGGCCCGGAAAACGGTTCAACAGGTTCTGCGCCAGATCATGACCGTTCATTTCCGGCATCACCACGTCGGTGACCAGCAGATCCAATTTCCCGCGGTAGGACTCGGCCAGGTGCAAAGCCTCCCGTGGGGAGGCGCAGGTGAGCACCGCATAACCCTGTCGCTCGAGGAGCAGGGCGGTCATTTTCAGGTTGGCCGGTTCATCTTCCACCAGGAGGATGGTTTCAAGGCCTTTGGCGGAGATCCCGCCAGGCCTGGCCTCGCATTCTGGCGATTCCGCGGTCCCGGAATAGCGGGGCAGGTAGATCGTGAAGCGGCTGCCGGAACCCGGCTCGCTGGAGACACGAATCACTCCCTCGTTCTGTTTGACGATTCCGTACACCGTGGCCAGCCCGAGCCCGGTCCCTTTGCCCAATTCCTTGGTGGTGAAAAAAGGTTCGAAAATGCTGGCCAGGACCTTTGGATCCATTCCGCACCCGTTGTCGGAAACCGCCATAAAAACATAGGGCCCGGCAGCCAGTCCCTCATTTTCGGAGCCGAATTTTTCATCGAAAACCATGGATCCGGTTTCGAGGGTGATCCGGCCGATCCCGGCAATGGCATCGCGGGCATTGACGATGAGGTTGGCCAGGATCTGGTCGATCTGCGAGGGGTCTATTCTTACGGGCAGCGGCCGGTTGGCCGGGAGCCACGCCAGCTCAATGTCCTCGCCGATCATGCGGCGCAGCATCTTGAACATTCCTTCCAGGGTTTCGTTTAAATCGAGCACCCGCGGCAGAACGGTTTGTTTGCGGGCAAAAGCCAGCAGCTGCCGGGTAATTTCCGCGGAGCGCTCCGCCGCCCGGCGAATCTCCTGCAGGTCGCTGTAAATGGCCTGGTCCGGTCCGGCCCGGTCCAGGGCCATCTCCGCGTGACCGAGGATGACTCCCAGCATATTGTTGAAGTCATGAGCGACTCCACCGGCCAGCCGTCCCACCGATTCCATCCTTTGGGCCTGGGTCAGCTGAGCCTGCAGTTTGGAATGCTCTTCCTCCGAGCGCTTGCGCTCGGTGATGTCCGGGAATACGGCGTAGGCGGCGATTCGCTCTCCGGCCTGATTGTAAATGGGCGAGGCGCTCACCAACTCCCAGCGCCGGTTTCCCCGCTTGGTAACGACGTAATACTCGCGGTTGTGGGTACATTCGCCGCGGGCCGCGCGGGCCAGGGGCATTTCTTCCAGCTTCTGCTGTCGGCCGGTGGCATCGTAATCCTGCCAGGTCTGAGGGAAGGCAAAAAGAGGCTGCCCGATATGCGAAGGTTCGTCAGCCACATCCAGAAATTCCAGGCATGCCGCGTTGGCGTAGCGCAGCACGGCATCGGGCAGGCTGATGAGCACCATGGGGATGGGAGTCTGGGCAAAAGCCGCATCCACCATGGCTTTGGCGTTGGCCAGGCTCAGTTCCGTCATTTGGCGTTTGGTGATGTCGCGGGTTACGCCGACAAATCCGCTGAGCCGGCCGTTCTTTTCGTGGATGGAGGAGGTGGAAAACTCAACCCACATTTCGCGGCCGTCCCGGTGAAAAACACGAATGGCGGCGGTGGCGCTGCGGTCTTCCTGGCCCTGAGAAAGTCCGGCGAACAGTTCCAGGACTGACGATAAATAGTCCGGATGCACGAACCGGCCCCAGTCCAGGTCGTTCCATTCTTCCAGGGGATAGCCGAACAGTTTTTCGGTCGAAGGGGAGAGGTAGGTAAACCGTAGATCCGGACCCATGGCCCATATGGAATCGGAAGTGTTGTCGGCAATCAGCCGATAGCGCTCCTCGCTCTCCCGTAACGTTTTCCTGGCTTGTCTGCTCTCGGTGATATCCTGTACCATGCCGATGGAGCAGCTCACCTTCCCGGTTTCATCCCTTTCATGTATGCAGCGCTCGTAGACATGCCGCACTTCGCCGGTATCCTTGCGGACAATCCGGTGTTCCACCTCGTAAGATTGGATTCCTTCCTGCAGAGAATTGCGATAGGCGGCATGGACCGCCTCCCGGTCATCCGGGTGGACGGAAGCGAGAAAGGCTTCGTAGGTGGCGGCAAATTCCTGTGGCCGCTGCCCGAAAATCCGATAGACCTCATCCGACCAGGCGAGCTGATTGGCGGAAAGATCCAGCTTCCAGCTGCCGATGTGGGCGATCTGCTGGGAGCGGGCCAGAAGAGCTTCGCTTTCGTGAAGCTGCCGGGTCCGGGCTTCCAGGCGCTTTTCAACCAGCAGAAGCGCACGCTCCCGGCGCGACCGGGCGCACAGCTCCAGGAGATAGGCCGGCTGAAATGGCTTGCGCAGGTAGGCGGCTGCGCCGCGCTTCATCCAATCCAGGGCCAGATCGGCGCTGGGATCGGTGGTCATCATGATGCACACGCCAGCGGGCATCTCGGCGTGCAGGCGGTCCAGAAGGGCGTCGCCGGAACCGTCCGGCAGGTGATAATCGATAATCAGTACTTCATAGGAGGTTTCGTCGATCTGCCGGTTGGCATCCGCCAGGGTCAGGGCCGTATCGGCGAGGTATCCGGCCGCGGAAAAGGCTTTGCGGAGGAGCTCGGAAAGAGTGGGACTGTCTTCTACAATCAGAGTGCGCAAGGGAATCGGCTTTCGCTCTCCCCGGAGGATTTCTTTAATCTTTTCGACAAAAAAAGGGCCGTCCAGCGGGCATGGGAAAAAGGCATCGGCTCCCAGATCCGCGGTAATACGCTCCGGGGAGTCGCCGGAAAAAGTGGCGGATACAACGAAGATGGGGACGGAGTTGAATCGGGGATACTCCGGGGAGCGCAGCAGCCGGCAGAACCGCCAGCCGTCGATGCCGGGCATATTCAGGTCGGTGATCACCAGGGCCGGCGAGGGATGGTGGGGAGCGTCATGCAGGGCGCTCTCCGCGCTGGAATAGATCCGTGGTTGGAGTCCCGCCTGGCGGATCAGTGGGGCCAGAAGAGCTAGCTGGGTGGCCGAATCGTTGACCACAACGGCGTGTAAGCAAGAATCGTGCATTTTCGAACCTGTTGCTACCCCAGGAAACGACGATGAATCTGTTTCCATTTCGATTTTAGGCGGTAAGTAGAAGGGCTGTCAAGCAGCGAGTCGGGCGGTTCCGTGAAATTGGAGTACGGGACTATGCTTCCTCCGCACCCTGTTTATGCGCTTCCGGGGGATCGGGGGCCGCGGGGGCCGTGCGTCGGCAGAATTCGTCCCGATCCGCAGCTAGTTTCATGGATGGGCCACCGCTTTCCGGGGCGAATACCAGCGGGCGGTGACTTCGGTGAACCAGCGCTCGTATTGCTGCTTCATTTTCAGAACGATGTCGGGATGTGCGCCGGAGAGGTCCTTGGCCTCGCCGGGATCGGCGGCGATGTCGTAAAGCTCGTAGCGGGGCGAGCCTTCGATGCTGCGCTCGCCGCGGCCCTGCAGCCGGCACAACTCGGCATAACGGTCGCGGATGTGCTTCTGGTTCGCTGCGTCCATCCCCACCGGCTGAACCAGCTTCCACGTTTCGGTCAGCACGCTGAATGCGTGGCCGCGGCGCGGTTGCTGTCCGCTGTCCCATTGGAAGAACAGGGTGCGATCCGGCCAGCGTGCCGACGGGGAGCGCAGCAGCGGCAGCACGCTGCGTCCGTCCAGCTTTCTGCCGCCCGGTTTGGAAATTCCGCACACGTCCAGGATGGTCGGCATGATGTCGATATGGGCGGCCAGACGCGTCACCGAGGCCGGGCTTCGGAATCCGGCCGGCCAGCGCATGAAGCAGGGGACGCGGATTCCGTTTTCATACGGCGTTCCTTTTAAGCCATGAAGGCCGGCCATGTGACGGTCCACGGGCTTGGAGCTGGAGCAGGGCCCGTTGTCGGAGGTGAAGATCAGCAGCGTGTTCTCCTCGAGACCCAGCTCCTTCAGCACATTTCGAACCCGGCCGAAGTTGTCATCCACGCTGCGGATCATGCCGTAAATTTTCTGGGTACTGTCCGTAAGCCCGAGCGCATCGAAATCCGCGGCCAGTGCCGGGGCGACTTGCAGCGGCGCGTGAATCAAATTGGCCGGGAGGTAGACGAAGAACGGCCGGGAGCGGTTCTCGCGGATGAACCGGATGGCGGCGTCGGTAAAAAGGTCCATGCAATACCCGTCCGGCTGCACCGCAACGCCGTTGTGCAGCAGCTCCGGTTGGAAGTACTGACGCATGGCTGCGCCGCGAAACGTAAGGGATTCGTTGAATCCTTGGGCGTTGGGGCAGTGCTGGTCATCGTCGCCAAGGTGCCATTTGCCGAACAGACCGGTGGCGTAGCCGGCGGCCTTCAGCACCTCGGCCACGGTTACCTCCAGCGGATCCATGACGGTGGCCTGGCCGTAGACATCGCACACGCCGGTGCGGAAGCTGTAGCGGCCGGTCATCATCGAAGCGCGCGTCGGGGAACAGACCGGGCTGACGTGAAAGTTCCTGAATTCCACGGCCTCGCGGGCAAATGAATCCAGGTGGGGCGCCTTGACATACCGGTTGCCGTGGCAGGCCAGGTCGCCGTAGCCGAGATCATCGGCCAGGAACAGTACGACGTTGGGCCGTGGGGACATTGCCAGGGACGGAGGCGAAAGAAAAAAGCAAAAGCACAGAATGGCCAGGTATTTTTTCATGATGAGTATTCGTTCGATTATACATCAATCATCGTGGCAGGGAGCAGAAGAGAGCCATGGCGGGAACAACCAGGCCCGGCAGCGTGGCATTGCAATCCGGATTTATGGGTGTGAAAACGAAGACAAGATACAATTCAATCATCAAAATTAAGGATGGCCCCATGTCACAACCGGAAATTCCATACGATTCTTCGCGCCTCCAATCCCTTGACATCATGCGCGGGCTGACCATCCTGGTCATGCTGTTTGTCAACGACGTCGCGAGCGTGGCCGGGGCGCCCGGCTGGATGAAACATGTGTCTCCGTCGACGGCCGACGGCATGACCTTTGTGGACGTGATCTTCCCCGCTTTTCTTTTCCTAGTGGGGATGGCCCTGCCCATGGCGCTCGAGCGCCGATTCGAACGGGGTGAATCGACGGCCTCGGTCGCCGGCCACATATTGCTCCGCACCGGCAGCCTCCTGATCATCGGCGTGCTGATGGTGAACACCGAAAACATATCCGAACGCGGAATCCTTCCGCCTGCGGTCTGGCAGCTGCTCCTGTACGCCGGCGTGTGCCTGATCTGGATCACCCCGCCGAAAAACCCCCGTTGGAGTTCCGCCTGGCGGCGCGCGGCCGGAGGGGCGCTTCTTGTGGCCCTCGTCCTGGTGTATCGGGGGGAACCGGATCAGATCGGCATCCGGACCCAATGGTGGGGAATCATCGGGCTCATCGGCTGGGCCTACGCGGTCACGGCCTTCCTGTTTCTGGCGATGAGAAAGAATGCGCTCGGATTTGCCGGCGCGGCCGTCCTGCTCTACTGCGTGTACTTTGCGGACGCAGGCGGGTTCTTCCATTTTCTCAGGGGGACGGTGGGGCACTGGATCCGCATCGGATCCACGCTCGGTTCCCACGCCGCAATCACTGCCTCCGGAGCGCTCCTGGGGCTGACTCTTCTGCGGCCCGCCCGGCCCCACGGGGCGCGCATCCGTTCGGCGTTGTTGTTTGCCCTGGTCCTGGCGTGCGCGGCCCTGCTGCTGCATTCCATGAACGGCGTGCACCGGGCCTTCATTTACAACAAAAACGCGGCCACGCCGCCCTGGTGCCTGCTGAGTTCCGCATGGACCGCGGGGTTGTTCGCGGCGGTCTACTGGCTCGTCGACGCCAAGGGGTGGGGTCCGCTCCTGGCTGTCCTGGGTTCGGCGGGCCAGAACGCGCTCCTGGCTTTCATTCTGGGGCCGATCGCTTACGCCATCTTCGACCTGGTGCCGAAACTGTCGGGAGGCACCCATCCCTGGTGGGGCTGGCTCGGCGGGAATACGGCAGTCGGCATCGTACGTTCCGTCCTGTTTGCCTTTGCCGCCACCGGCCTGACCGCCTGGCTGCAGAGCCGCGGCAAAGCTTTGAGGGTATGATCATGCATAGATCTGCGATGCACGAATACTTTATAAAGGCATTTTTTCTGATTACTCTTGCTGGCGGCGCGTCCTTGGATTTTGGCAGAGCGCAGACCGGTGATTCTGTGTCCGATTGCCAGAAACTGATATCTCGGCTCAACCTGGAAGCCAATGGATTGGAAGCCGTAAGTTCATCCGGGGCGAACCCGGAAAAAGCAGCCTCGGAGCTCCTGAAATATTTCCGGGCCCGAACGCACGTTAAACATTTCATCGACAGGAAAGAGCGTTCGGCAAGTTTGAACCATTTCGCCAGCCGGAGGGATCTGGAGCTGGCCGACAACGCCCTGAAACATGTTTTCATCGGCCAGAGTGCCTATCCCCCCTATTTCTGTGGTGAAGATATCAACTGGGGGTTGCGTCCGGTTCCGGATGATGAGTGGGTTTGGCAACTCAACCGGATGAGTTTTTGGGAAGACCTGGCCAAAGCGTACTGGCATACGGGGGATGAAAAATATGCGCAGGAATGGTGCTATCAACTTACCGACTGGGTCAGAAAAAACCCCCGCGACAGGCAGCACGATTACGCCTGGCGATCCATTGAGGCAGGGATACGGGGGCATAACTGGACGGGATTGTTTCAATATTTTCTTGACGCAGAATCATTTAAGCCCAAGGTTCTGGTGACTTTCCTGAACAGCTGTTTTGATCATGCGGAATTCCTGATGACCGTCTACCGCAGCAGGAGCAACTGGGGACTGATGGAAGCGGAAGGGATGGCCTTCCTGGCCCTGACATTTCCTGAGTTCAGGGAAGCAGAAAAGTGGATGAGGGAGGCATTCAGAAGATTGAACCATGAAATTAGTTTGCAGGTATACCCGGACGGGCACCAGCGGGAACTGGCCCTCGGCTACCACATGGGCTGCATCCACTGGTTTCTTCGCACTTATGAACTGGCCAGGCTGAATGGAAAGGAACAGGCTTTTCCGCAATCCTATTTGCAGACGATTGAAAAAATGTGTGAGGTGCCCATGAAACTTTGTCTGCCGGATGGGACCCACGGTCAGTTTGGCGATGACTGGGCAGGTTCTCCGGGACAACATAACGGGCAGTTTCTGGAATGGTCCAGGAAATTCAAGCGTCCCGATTTTCTTTTTATGGCGACCGATGGAAAGGAAGGGCAGGAGCCGTCCTCCAGGGCATTTGCCCTGCCCGAAAGCGGATTTTACTCGATGCGAAGCAGCTGGGGCCAGCAGGCCGTCTGCCTGGTTCTGAAGTGCGGGCCGGACGGCGGAGGGCATTGCCAGCCGGACAATGGAACTTTCGTCCTGTACGCCGGAGGTCGGAATTTAATGCCCGACGGTGGCAGCTATATTTACAGCGGCGATCCGGAGGGCCGCCGTTGGTTCAGGCAATCAAAGGTACATCAGACACTTACCTTAAATGGGGAAAATACAAAATATGCCCCGAAACTACTGTTGTGGCAGCCGGGTAAGGATTTGAATATATTGGTCACAGAGAATCAAAGCTATCCTGACCTGGCTCACCGGAGAGCGGTTCTCTTTGTCGACAACCGGTATTTTATCCTGGTGGATGAAGCGATTGGCAAGGCTGTTGGAGATGTGGAGCTTCATTTCCAGCTTGCTCCGGGAGAATCAATAATGGACCGGAAGAAACTGTTTGTCCGGTCCGATTTCAGGGAAGGCTGGAATGTTCTGATTCAACCCCTGACCCGGTCAAGGGTCAAGCTGGAACCGGAGGAAGGTCAGGTCTCCTTTCGATATACCAGGAAAGAACCCAGACCCGCTTTCCGATATGGTTTAAAAAAGGGTTCCGAACCGGTTCGGTTCCTAACACTGGTTGCGCCTTACCTGGGGAAAGCGCCGGATATTAAGGTCCATATACGGCAGGATAAAGGAATTGGGTCATCGGAGATGAAGCTGGAAATTACGGAAAATGGGAAGAAAAGACGGGTCGGGTTCCGGCATGATCTTAACGCATCCAACTGAAAAACCACTTTTTCCATACTATTGCTTTGGATTACCGTTTATCGGCGGCAGCCTTCCAGCCATTGCACCCCGAACGCTGTTGCCTCCCCTGCGGGATCGCCGCGGAAAACAGCAAAACATTATTGCGAGAGCTTCCAGCCCTGCGCGTGAGAAGGCTCTGCGGTTCAAACCGGCCGGACCACCTCCGGCATTTCCCTGAGGGATTCCATTCGATGCAAGAGCACACTATTCATCCAACCCTTACCTGTTCCGGGCTCCGTCCGGATCGTCCGGATGTTGAAGCCCCCGGGTTGGTCCTTCCTCTTCCCAAAATCCGGAAGGTCTTCCAGATGAAATATCTGGTCGCGATTCTCGCATTTTTGTCGGCCGGATGGCCGGCCAACGGGATCTGCGGGACCACACCCGCCGGAGAGGGCCCGAACGCCGCCCTGTTCCGGGAGCCGCCGCTCAGCGCCAAGCCCCGGGCCTACTGGGACTGGATCAACGGGGCCGTCTCTCTGGAGCAGCTCACCCGTGACCTCGAAGAAATGAAAGCCAAGGGCATGGGAGGCGGACAAATGTGGGATTCAGGAGCCTTCCTGAATCCCGATGGTTTCGTCCCGCCGGGGCCTCCGTTTATGGGGGAGGAATCCGTGGCTGCCATCCGGCACTCGCTCAAGGAAGCGAAACGGCTCGGTCTGGAACTGGGCCTGCTCACCTCCAGCGGCTGGAATGCCGGTGGCGCATGGGTAACGCCTGAATTCGCCGGCAAGAACGCCTATTTCACCTCGCTGGCGGTGGAAGGCCCCGGCAGGACGGAAAGATCCTTGCCGCTGCCCTCGTTGCCGAAGGATTGCCCGACAGGCCCCGACGGCAGACCTTTGTATTTGCGTGAGATCGCGGTCCTTGCGGTTCCCGAGTCCGAGTCCCGGCTCGTGCCGGACCTTGCTTCCGTGCGTGTGCTCTCCAATCAGGTGAAAGATGGCGTTTTGTCGTGGGACGTACCGGCCGGCCGCTGGCGTATTATGCGGTTTGTCTGCATGAACAACGGACAACGGCTTATTGTACCCAGTCCCAACTCGAAAGGGGCGATGATCGACTTTCTCGATCCCGCCGCCACGCGGATGCATTTTCAGCACATTCTGGACCGGATCGGCATTACGCCGGAGAACTCTGCGGAGTTTGGACTCGCGTATCTCGCGGTTGAAAGTATGGAGTTGGCCGACGGCCTTCAGTGGACGGACAACTTTCCCGCCGATTTCCAGCGCTGGGCCGGCTACGATCCGATCCCCTATTTGCCAATTCTAGCGGGATGGACTATTGGCAGCAAGGAGATCGGTGACCGGTTTCTCTATGACTACCGCAAGGCGGTCAGCGAGCAGCTCATTTTCAGTCACTACGTAACGGCGAATGAATTGCTGAACCAATACGGGATCGCCCTGAGCGGGGAAGCCGGCGGCCCGGGTCCGCCCATCTGGAACTCCTGCCCGGTGGACGCGCTTAAAGCTCTGGGCAACGTGGATATTCCCCAGGGGGAATTCTGGATCCGTCACCGGAATATGTTTCTGGTCAAGGAAATCTCCAGTGCCGCGCACATCTACGGCAAACTGCTGGTGGATGCGGAGAGCTTTACCACCTGGAGGCGTTGGAAGGACGGCCCGGGGGTCTTGAAGTACTCTCTCGATCGTGCATTTGGCGAAGGGCTCAATCGGGTCACCTACCACGGTTTTGCGCATACCCCGCCGGAAGCCGGCTTTCCCGGTCGTGCCTACCACGCCGGCGTGGACATCAATCCCATGGTTACCTGGTGGTCGATGGCCCGCCCGTTCATGGATTACATGGCCCGCAGCAGCTACATGCTGCAACAGGGCCGGTTCGTTGCCGATGCCTGCTACTTTTACGGCGACCAGGCTCCCAACTTCTGGCCCGCCTATCACGATGTGCCCGACAAACCTCTTCTCGACGGCCTCGGACAGGGTTACGACTACGACGTCATCAATGCCGATGTGATCCTGAATCGCATGTACGTCAAGGACGGCCGCCTTATGCTGCCGGATGGGATGAGCTACCGGCTCCTCGTGCTGCGCGATCAGCCCGAAATGTCGCTGGAGGTGTTGAGGAAGATCGCCGCCTTGGTGAGGGCCGGCGCCACCATCGTGGGAAGGAAACCGGTGGCCGTACCCGGCCTCCAGGAATTCGAGAAGCGCACCCGCGACCTGCAGGCGCTGGCTGCGGAGGTCTGGGGATCCTGTGACGGGGCGGCACAAACAGAAAACCGCTATGGCTCGGGGCGCGTGTTCCGGGGGATCAAGGTACGATCCGTCCTCGATCGGGACGGCATCGGTCCCGATTTTTCCTGTGACGCTGCCGGTATCGATTACATTCATCGCACGGCGGGGAACACGGACATCTTTTTCGTGCGGAATCCCTCCCGGGACTGGGTCGAGGCCACCTGCTCGTTTCGCGTCACCCGGGGAAAGCGCCCGGCTTTCTGGGATCCTGCTGACGGCGAGATTCGTCCGGCGCTGTTTTTCAGTCCTGCGGCGCAGGGCATCCGTGTGCCGCTGAGGTTGGCGGCCGGAGGTTCGCTTTTTGTTGTTTTTTCTCCGGAGACCTCGAATGCGACTGGGATGACTCTCACCAGGGAAGCCGCATTGCCGCTTCCCGTCGGTCGACCCGGCACAGCCGGCGCATCCCTGGAGATCTGGCAGAATGGCGACTACACGGTTTCCGGAGCGAATCTCCAAACATCGGCGCTGCGCGTGCGCGACATCCCCCCGCCTTCGCGGATGGAAGGGCCGTGGGCGGTGCGCTTCCCTGAGGGGTGGGGTGCCCCCGCACAAACGGAGTTTGCGGCCCTCCACTCCTGGACGGACGATTCCGACGAAGGCATCCGATACTTTTCCGGAATCGCCACCTATAGCAAGGATGTGCTGCTCCGCCCTGCCCTGCTCGAAGGGAATCGGCACCTGTATCTTGATCTGGGGGAAGTGCGCGATCTGGCGCGGGTGCGCTGGAACGGGAAAGACCTGGGCATTCTCTGGAAGGCGCCTTTCCGTGTGGAGATTACGGCGGCAGCCAAACCCGGAAGCAACCGGATCGAGATCGATGTGGCCAACATGTGGATCAATCGCCTGACGGGGGATCGGCTGCTCCCTGTGGAGAAACGATTTACGCGTACCAATGTAACCTCTCGCGACAAGGACATCGGCGGCGACGAACCATGGCATGTCGAACCTGCCGGCTTGCTGGGCCCGGTCCGGCTGGTGTCGTCGGTAACACGGGACCTCCGGCATGATTAAGGTCTGGACCGGGGCCCCGGGGTCCGCAGGCGATCATTCAGGCGCCATTTTTTCATCATCATGGAGCATGCGCCTGTAGACGTACCATCGAGCCGGAATCAGCCAACGGCAAAGGATCGAAAATTACTTTGCCAAACCAAGGTTTCCGAGAACTTCAATAACTGTGTTTCGCAGCCGTGGTCCGGCTGGGAACCTCCCGCTGGATAAAGTGAGAGGCAGCAGGGATCGTAATTGCATAAAGCGATTCACGGATCGGGTATATTTCAAGATATGGCCATGCAATGGGAAGAATGGTTTCGGCAAGCGGAATACGATTTCGGAACCGCACAGGCTATGATTCGAGCCCGAAGGTATATCTGCTCCGTCTTTATGTGCCGCCTTTGTTTGGAAAAAATCCTAAAAGGCATTCTTTCCAAAAGGGATATCGTCCCTCCGAAAAGCCATGATCTGATTTATCTGCTTGGAGTGAATTCCTGGCGCATCCCGGAACAATATGCGGATTTTCTGGAATTGCTGAACGATGTGAGCATTCCAACTCGCTACCCGGAAGAGCTGTCAAAACTCTTAATCCAATATCCGCGTAACCGAGCTATAGAAATCGTACAATAAACAAAGGAGGGCATGGAATGGCTTCAACTTCACGGTTAGAGATTGAAACATCTTTAAAGCTTCTCTGCATGGACCGGGCCATTCCTATCGATACTCTGCTGTTTTTCGGATCCCAGAAAGAGGGAATGGAACTTAAAAATGATAGGGATGTGGATGTTTTGCTCATATCCCCGGCTTTTGAAGGGGAAGATATCTTTCAACGCTCCGCGATGATGAAGGGTATTCACCGATCCATGGTCAACCAATTCAAGATTCCTTTCGATTGTGTTTTTTGCCACCGTAGCGAATGGGAGGCCTGCCGCTCGCCTCTATTATTCGCGATTAAACACGCATGACCTTCCCGGAGTTTAATGCGTTTTTTAACCCCTTCCTTCTCCTATTTCCCAATCCCTGTAAAAAAGCAGACCGCTTGGGTGGCTTCTCCAGAGGCAAGGGAAAAAACCACGTCGGTCAGCTCTTTCCGGGAGGCAGTAAAATCATAGCCATTCAATGCCAGAAAAACCAAAGCCGAAACCGTGCCGAAGAGAAAACCCGGGCATCCGTTCCAGCCAACCTGCCGGACGGAAATTACACCAGACCGGGAGGGCCGCAAGACCCATCTTGGGAGAAATGGGCACGTTGGCGGGCAGATTTCCAGCTTTGCGGTCAATTAGAAGAAATGAATCTGCAAAGCCTTTGCATTGATTGCCACGCCTGGAAAACCAAGGAAGAGAATTAATCTTGTATCCAGACGGCGGTGGTACCCACAACATCTCCAACCATGGTAAAAGGGTGGGAGAGGAAACACCCGGAATAACTTTTAAGAGATGTGCCAATTGGTAATCCGTGCAGGGCCGGTCCGGCTGTATTCATTAAAATAGGACACAATTGATCCTTTGTAGCTTATAGGCTAATATTGAATGATGCAGTTTTTCTCGTATCAGATCGAGTATTACCGGACTCAAGAAGGTAAGGCACCGTTTCAGGAGTGGCTTACCAGCCTGAAGGATATAAACGGGAGGGCAAAAATACGTATCAAACTGGATCGCGCACGCTTAGGGAATTTAGGGGATCACAAATTTCTGGAAAATGGCGTGTGGGAACTGCGCATCGATTACGGACCAGGGTATCGAGTCTATTTTGCCAAAGAGGAGAAAAAGCTTATTTTGCTTTTGGTTGGCGGGGATAAGGATACTCAGAAACGGGATATTTCTCGCGCCAAAGAATACCTGCTGGATTACCGCAGGAGGCAGTAGCATGATCACGATGACAGATTATCAGAAGGATTTGATTGAATCATTGAAAGACCCGGCAGAAGCGGCGGCCTACCTGAATGCTGCCTTGGAAGAAGGAGATCGCGAAGTCTTTCTTCTGGCATTGCGAAATGTAGCCGAAGCGAATGGCGGCATGGCAAAAATGGCGGAGAAGGCACATTTGAACCGCGAGAGTCTGTATCGGACCCTTTCTCGGCGGGGAAATCCGGAAATCCGAACCTTGCTTAGTCTGTTGCACGGAGCCGGACTGCGGCTGAATATAACTCCACAGCAGGCCAAACCCTAAGTTTTTCCCAGAAAAATCCAGCGGGTGACGATGTCTCTATCCGAGACATTCCGACAAGCCATTGCAGCCTGTTTCTATCCTTCATACACTCCAATCCAATAAAAAGGGGTAAGGGGGATCAAATCTCTGGTCGTTCCGACCGGAGACCGAAGGCGCTAGCCACGAGCGAATTCCCGAGGAATTAGACTTTTACTGGATATCACCCCCGATGGCCACCCAAAATCCCCCACCTAGCTGCGCGGAATTTACGATAAAAGAGAGCAGCAGACGGCGACAAAACATACCATCTTTCCTTGGTTTTATTAATCCAAGGGAGAGAAAGGATGA
>CAINFC010000266.1 GCA_903847975.1 uncultured Acidobacteriota bacterium
AATGTGTTAACTCCGGCACTGGCGGACTCAATACCGCCAACACCAAGTGTCCATCGTTTAGGGCCAGGACTACCGGGGTATCTAATCCCGTTTGCTCCCCTAGCTTTCGCGCCTCAGCGTCAGTTTCAGTCCAGAGAGCCGCCTTCGCCACCGGTGTTCCTCCCAATATCTACGCATTTCACCGCTACACTGGGAGTTCCGCTCTCCTCTCCTGAACTCTAGCTGAACAGTTTCAGTTGCAGTTCCCAAGTTAAGCTTGGGGCTTTCACAACTGACTTACCCAACCGCCTACACGCCCTTTACGCCCAGTAATTCCGAACAACGCTTGCCCCCTCCGTATTACCGCGGCTGCTGGCACGGAGTTAGCCGGGGCTTCCTCTGCTGGTACAGTCAATTTCCCTTTCGGGACCTTTCGTCCCAGCTGACAGGGTTTTACATCCCGAAGGACTTCATCACCCACGCGGCGTTGCTGCGTCAGGCTTTCGCCCATTGCGCAAAATTCCCCACTGCTGCCTCCCGTAGGAGTCTGGACCGTGTCTAAGTTCCAGTGTGGCCGTACACCCTCTCAGGCCGGCTACTGATCGTCGCCTTGGTAGGCCATTACCCTACCAACTAGCTAATCAGCCGCGGACCCCTCTGCAGGCGCCCTTTTGGGGCTTTGATTCCCAAAACATGTGTTCCGAGAATGTGATGCGGTATTAGCCCGCCTTTCGACGAGTTATTCCTCACCCACAGGTAGGTTATCCACGTGTTACTCACCCGTTTGCCACTCTACTTGCGGAGTTGCCCCCGCTTTCGCGTTCGACTTGCATGTGTTACGCACGCCGCCAGCGTTGATTCTGAGCCAGGATCAAACTCTCCAATTAAATGGTTGAGTTGATCACTCAAAAGATTTTCGAGTTCCTCGCTCTACCTAGTTTTCAAAGATCCGAAGCGAAATTTCATTTTACGAAAATTCGATCTGAATGTCAACTACTTTTTTCCAGATCTTTTCAAACTCAGAATTAATTCTTTGTTTGAATTCGCTTCCCTCAGTCACGAGGGATGCATAGTATAAAACTACCCCCGAATAATTGCAAGGGGTAAATGAAAAAAAATAAAAGAATTTTTTTTCGGGGAGATTAATAAGCTGAATACCGCACCCTTAAAGGGTTTGAGGGCATGGCCGCCGTGAGCCGGAAACCGCGGATCACGGTTCCCGACTCACGGAACAGGGTTATTTTTCCCCTTTTTCCTGCAGGTACTGGTGGATGGATCGGGCGGCCACCCGGCCGTCGCCCATGGCGCTGATCACCGTCGCCCCGCCGATCACGTCGCCGCCGGAATACACCCCGGGCAGAGAGGTGGCCCGCGTGGCCTGGTCCACTACAACCCGCCCCCATTTGTCGACCTGCAGCCCGGGCGTGGTCTGCGACAGAACCGGATTGGGACCCTGGCCGATGGCGAAAACGAAATTGTCGACTTCCAGCTGGAATTCCGAGCCGGGAACCTCCACCGGTCGTGGCCGGCCGGAGCTGTCTGGAGCTCCCAGCTCCATTTTGCGGCATTCCACAGCGGTCAGATTGCCCTGGGAATCGCCCAGCAGCCGCACCGGAACCACCAGGGTCTGCAAATCCACACCCTCTTCCTTGGCATGATGAACCTCCTCCAGCCGCGCCGGCATTTCCTTTTCCGTTCGGCGGTAAAGGATGGAGACCTTCCCGGCCCCCATGCGCAAAGCGGTGCGGGCCGCATCCATGGCTACGTTTCCCCCGCCCATCACCGCAATGTGCTTTCCGATTTTCAGCGGCGTGGGGAACTCAGGAAACAGGTAGGCCTTCATCAGGTTGATGCGGGTCAGAAATTCGTTGGCCGTATAGACGCCCTTGAGGTTCTTTCCCGGCAGATCGACAATGATCGGCAGCCCGGCACCGGTGCCGATAAACACGGCCTCAAACCCCTGCTCCTCCATGAGCTCCCGAATGGTGAAAAGCTTGCCGACGATGGCGTTCATATAAAATTTCACTCCCAGCCGGGTGATGTTTTCCACCTCGCGCCGGATGATGGCCTTCGGCAGCCGGAACTCGGGAATCCCGTAGGTCAGAACCCCGCCGGGCTCATGCAGCGCCTCAAAAATGGTGACATCGTATCCCAGGCGCGCCAGGTCCGCCGCACAGGTCAGGCCGGCCGGACCGCTGCCGATAATGGCCACTTTGGCCGCTCCGGAGGCAGGGCTTTGCGCCGGTTCCTGGTTGGGCTGCCGGGCATACCAGTCGGCAATAAAACGCTCCAGACGGCCGATAAAAATGGCCTCTCCCTTCACGCCGGCCAGGCAGTGCAGCTGGCACTGCTCCTCCTGCGGGCAGACCCTTCCGCAAATGGCCGGCAGGAGATTGTCATGCATCACCGTCCGAATGGCAGCCGGAAAATCCCCCTGGGCGATCTCTCCGATGAACTTGGGAATATTGATGCTGACCGGACAGTCGGGAATGCAGCGCGCCTTATCCTTGACGCACAGGTAGCAGCGCCTGGCTTCCCGGATCGCCTGCTCCTCCGTGTAGCCATAGGGAACCTCCTGAAAATTGCGAACCCGATCCTCGGCTTTCTGCTCCGGCATGGGAACCGCGGTTTTCTCTCTTCCTTTCTTCACTTGGGTTTCACTCATTGGTTCCTCACTCTGCAAATATGGTTCTGCGCTTCCTGCTCCTGATCGGAAAAGGTCTGTAGCCGCGAAAGCATTTCATCCCAGTCGATGCCCTGCCCCTCGAAAACCGGTCCGTCCACGCAGGCGAAACGAACGTTGCCGTTGCTGGTCACCCGGCACCCCCCGCACATACCCGTCCCGTCGATCATGATCGGATTCAGGCTGACCCAGGTTTTGGTCGGAAAGGGAGCGGTGGTCCGGCACACAAACTTCATCATGATCGGCGGACCGATGGCGATCACTTCCGAGACCTCCTCCCCCCGCTCCAGAACCTCGCGCAGCGGCTCGGTGACCAGCGCCTTGCGGCCGTAAGTCCCGTCGTCCGTGCAGACGATGCACTCATCGCTGATGGACCGCATCTCCTGCTCCAGCATCAGCAGATCCCTGGTGCGGGCTCCCAGTATGGAGACAATATGGTTCCCCGCATTTTTCAAGGCCTTGGCCTTGGGATAGAGAGGAGCAATCCCGATCCCGCCGCCGACGCATACCACCTTGCCGGACATCTTTTCGACATGGATCCCCAGCCCCAAAGGGCCGACCACATCCAGGATGGTGTCGCCTGCGTTCAGCCGGCTCATTTCCGTGGTGCTGCGTCCGACCACCTGAACCAGCAGCAGAACCCTTCCGCCCCCCACATCGGCATCCACGATGGTCAGCGGGATTCTTTCCCCGACTTCGTTCAACCGCACAATCAGAAACTGCCCGGGCTCAAACTTTCGGGCAATATCCGGCGCCTGAATCCACATGGAGAAAATATGTGGAGCCAGAACCGTCTTCTCCAGAATCTGAAAATTTTTTCCAAGTAACACGTTGTCCCCTCCCTACCTATCCGGCAGACAGCCAAGATTGTTTACGTTCGGTTCTCAGCCCCCCAGGGCCGAAGAAATGCTGTGCACCGCCTGGTCGATGTCCGCCTGGCCGATGCCGTGATGCGTAACCAGGCGCCAGTTGCCTCCGCGAGGCGGATTGCACAGGACTTTCCCATCCTTCATTCGCTGCAGAAAGACCTCCGGCTCGGGTGCCCCGTCCGGAAGCCGGAAAAAAACCATGTTGGTCTCCACGGCGCCCAGATCCACGATCAGCCCGCCCCGGACAAGCCCTTCCGCCAGCCTTCGGGCATGATCATGATCCTCGGCCAGCCGGGAAATCATGGTATCCAGCGCCACCAGCCCGGCCGCCGCCATGATCCCTCCCTGCCGCAGCCCTCCACCGACCATGTGCCGCTTGAAACGAGCGATGCGGATCATCTCCCGGCTTCCCGCCAGAACGGCTCCATAAGGGCAGGCCAGCCCCTTGGACAGGCAGAAGGTCAGAGAGTCGGCGTCCCGGGCCAGGTCCGCAGCCGGCACACCCAGAGCCACCGAGGCATTGAAAATCCGGGCGCCGTCGACATGAATGCCGCAGCCCAGGCGATCCGCCAGATTCCGCATCCGGCGCATGTAGGCCACATCCAGGCACAGCCCGCCCAGCATGTTGTGCGTGTTCTCCAGGCAGATCAGCCGGGTTGCGGCGTAGAGCGGGCTTTCCCCCAGGCACACCGCCTCCACCTTTTCCGGCTCCAGCCGCCCGCGGTCCCCTTCGAGGCAGATCGGCAGCAATCCGCAAACCGCACTGACGTGCCCCTTTTCGAAACAGAAAATGTGGCACTTCCGCTCGCAGATAATGGAATCGCCCATCCGGGTCTGGGACAGCAAAGCCACCAGGTTGCCCATCGTTCCGCTGGAAACAAAGAGGGCCGCCTCTTTGCCCAGGATTTCCGCGGCTTTCCTTTCCAGGCGGGCCACCGTCGGATCTTCGCCATAAAAATCGTCCCCCACTTCCGCCTCGGCCATGGCCCGCCTCATTTCCGGCGTCGGCCGGGTTACCGTATCGCTTCTCAAATCGATCATCATCGTGAATAAACCGTTTTTCAAAGGAAATCGTTAATCAGACTCCGTCAGATATCCGTGATCCATTCCCCTTCGGAAATGTGGGGAATTTCGTTGTAGCTACGCAGGCTCCAGCGGGTGGCATAGGCCAGCCGGCAGAAGGCGCTGTTATGAATCCTCCAGGCCAAAGGCAGCACCTCATGGTCCGGCAGCGCCAGAGCGGCCTGGACGGCAACAGCGATCGGGCCGCCGGAAGTGAACACCACTTTCTCTCCGACGGATCCGTCGCACAAGGCCAGCACCCGCTGCAGCCCCCGGCGCACACGCCGGGCGAAGGAGGGCCAGGATTCCACTCGCGGATGGGCGATCCGGCCGGCCACCCAGGCCTGGCATAGGTTTTCGAAAAGAGGCTTGAATGCCGCCAGGGCCTCCTCCCGGCTTTGGGACTGGTGGAGCTGGCGGGCCAGGGGGCCGCGCTCCGGGTGCAGCTCCAGAAACGGGGGCAAAAGCAAATCGAGAATCTCCTGAAAGGGAAACTCGTCCAGCTCTTCAATCACCTGCACTTCGGGCCAGCATTCGCCGGAGGCCGTGAAGCGCTCCCCCGCAATCTGCGCCGTACGTGTCTGCCGGGCGCGCGGTCCGCTGAAAACGGCCTCAATCCTGAAGTTGTTCCGACCCCAGTAATGGCCCAACAGTCCGGCCTGATGCCTCCCCAGGGGAGAGAGCTGGTCATAGTCTCCGGCAAAAAAGGAGCCCTGCCCGTGGCGCACGAAGGTCAGCTCATGCTCCGGGGTAGACATTTCAACGGTTCGTGAAAAAGAGGAAGGAGGTTGCAAGGCAGGGGCAGGCGGCAGTCATCGGCAGTAAATAGTACAAGCGGTTCCCTCCATTCGCTCCGGGACCTGGATGTGCCGTGGCAAGGTGCTTCCGGCCCCGGGCGGTCGCCGCATGCTCCAGGAGCAGGAAGGCGTCTATTTTTTGTCCGCGTCTGTGGTATCCTTCCCTTCCTTGGCGGCATCCTTGACTGCGGTTTTGAAATTCCGGATTCCTTCGCCCAATCCCTTGCCGATCTGCGGCAGCTTGGCGGCCCCGAAAAGGACCACGACAATGAGAAGGATTATTAAAAGCTCCTGCATCCCAAATGAACCCATATTTATTTCCTCGAAAAAAAGATTTATCCTGTCGGGCAGACAACCAATGGATCATACGACAAGCCGGGGATCCTGTCAAACCCAACCATCCGCCCGGGATTGCTTTTACCCTTTGTCTTGGGCCGCCCGGATTTGATAAACTGGACGCATGCCGATGAAAATACTCCTGGTCCGGCCGAAGACGGATTTCTCCGACATGATCCTCGGCATACCCATCGGCTTGAGTCTTCTGGCGGCGGCAGCCCGGAAGGAGGGGCATGAAGTCCACATTCAGGACCTGGCCCTGGAGACCACCCCCGAGCGTGCCCGGAAAACCCTGGGAGCGCTCCTGGCCGAGCGGAGCTTCGACCTGGCCGGAATCACCTGCATGACCGTGGAGTACGAGGGCGCCCGGCAGTCGGCCGGGCTGATCCGGCAGGCCCAGCCGGATTGCCGCATCGTTCTGGGAGGGCAGCACCCGACCATTCAGACCGCCAAAGTCCTGAAGGATGCCTGTGCCGATTTCCTGGCGGTGGGCGAGGGGGAGGAAACCTTCCGGGAGCTTCTTTCGCGCCTGGGCAACCGCCAGGACACGGTCGCCGTGCCCGGTCTCTACAGCAAAAACAGGGGAGAATGGACCGGCGGCTCGCCCCGCCCCCTGATTCAGGACCTGGACCAGATCCCCTTTCCGGCCTATGACATGCTCTCCATGGAGCGCTATTTCACCATGGAATCGGCGCGCTATACCCCGAAACACCCCCGGGCCATGCAGATCTTCACCAGCCGGGGGTGCCCCTGGCAATGCATATACTGCCACAGCCTCTTCGGGAAGAAATTCCGGGCGCGCAGCGCCGCCAGCGTCCTGGCGGAAATGCAGCTGCTTCATGAACGCTACGGCGTGGGAGAGTTCATGATCGAGGACGACGTCTTCAATCTGGACCTGGAGCGGGCCAAGGAGATCTGCGACCGGATCATCCAGTCCGGAATGAAGGTTTACCTGCAGTTCGGCAACGGACTCCGCCTGGAGCGCTTTGACCCCGAACTGGCTCAAAAGCTGGCCCAGGCCGGAACCCACCACATCGCCATCGGCATCGAGTCGGCCAGCCCCCGCATCCAGGCCATGATCCGCAAGAACGTGCGGCTGGACCACGCCCGGCAGGTCATCGGCTGGCTCCGGCGGAACCGGATCCGGACCCTGGGGTTTTTCATGATCGGATTCCCTTTTGAAACCGGGGAGGAGATCCGGCAAACCATTCAATATGCCGCAGAAAGCGATCTGGATGAAGCGCTTTTCAGCATCGTCGTGCCCTATCCCGGAACGGAGCTGCATCGGATGGTGACCGAAGCGGGCCTTTACGATCCGGAGCAGGTGGGCGCCGGGGGAGCGGGGCTCGCCCGGCTCCGCTCCGAACACTGGGATTTTGCCGCCCTGCGGCGGCTGCAGCGCCGGGCCTACCTCACCTTTTTTCTGCGCCGGGCGCGCTTTCTGCGGGTCCTTCCCCGGCTGGCCAATCCCAAACTGGCCCGGAAGTACGGCAAGGCGCTGCTGAGGAACTTCTTCCCCTTCGCCCTGCGGTCTTCCTCACGGATCAACTGAGCGGCGCGGTTCGGGCGAAAGAAACTCCTGGAAAACCTCGTTGGAAACCAGCAGGGCCGCCCGGGTGAGGCGGAGGCAGCCCTGCCGGATTTCGAGCAATCCCCATTCGGTAAAACGACGGATCGGCTCCGGAAAGCGGCTTTCCAGGCTAAAACCGAACTTCCGGCGAAAGGCCTGCAGGTCGATTCCTTCCCGCAAACGCAGGCCCATCAAGGCGTATTCCGCCAGCCAGGTCCGCTCCTCGAGCAGCTCTTCCGCCTCCAGGCCGCTTCCGGTGCTCTCCACCCGCTCCAGGTAGTCTCCGACCGAAGAGGCATTCCGAAAGCGCCGCCTTTCGAGGGCATAGTGGCTTCCGGCTCCAAAACCCAGCACGGGAATGCTTTCCCAGTATTTCCGGTTGTGGCGGGAGGAGCAGCCCGGCCGCGTCCAGTTGGACAGCTCGTAGTGCTCATATCCCCGGTCCCGGCACCGCTCGACGGCATCGTTGTACATGCCGGCCACCCGGTCGTCCGGAGGCAGCTTCGCTTCTCCCCGCTGCACTCTTCGACCCAGAGGAGTATCCTCGTGCACTTCCAACAGATAGAGCGAGATGTGCTCCGGAGCGAGGTCCAGAAGTCCTCCCAGATTCTCCAGCCAGCTTCGGCGGCTTTGCCCGGGCAATCCGGCGATGAGATCGCAGGATACATTGGCGAACCCCGCCCGGCGCAGAGCGTGGAACGCATCCCGCGCCTGCCCGGCGCTGTGCCGGCGTCCGATCCTGCGCAGCTCGCGGTTTTGCAGCGACTGCACTCCCAGGCTGACCCGGTTGCAACCCGCTTCCTTCCAGGCTTCGAGGCGGGGACCATCGGCACTCTCCGGATTGACCTCCAGGGTCATTTCCAAATCCTTGGCCAGGGGTAAGCGGTCCCGGATGCCGGCCAAGATTTCCCGAAGGAAATCCGGGGGAATCAGCGAGGGGGTTCCCCCGCCGAAGTAAATGCTGTCGAAAGTCCATCCCGCATATTCCTCGGGAATCCGGCTTTCCCGGACCTCACGGAGCAATGCCCGGGCATACCGATCCGCTTCGGCGGGTGGACTGGAGGCGCAGGAAAGGAAGTGGCAATAATGGCAGCGGGAAGCGCAGAAGGGCCAGTGAATGTATATTCCGGCCGCAGACCGCATGGATAACTTCGCCGGCCGGCCGGCTAGACTCCCCTGGAAATTTCCGGCCACAGGTATTTATGCAGCTGGATCTGAAGGCGCACGCCCAGGCCATCCCGTAAAATCCATGCGGCCAGATCACGGGGAGAAAGGTATCCCTGGGCGGCCGACAAAAGAACCTGGCATTTGCCCAGCAACCCGTGGCGCGCAATGACCTCCCGGGAAAAAAGATAGTCCGGTTCGCTACACAGCACAAATTTTACTTCGTCCTGCGCCCGGAGGCAGTCCAGGTTGGGCCACCAGTTGCGGTCGGCCTGGCCGCTCCCCGGGCACTTGACATCCAGGATGCGCACCACCGCGGGGTCCACCGCTTCTATGGGAAGGCTGCCGCCCGTTTCCAGCAGCACGGTGCGCCCTTCGCCCAGCAGCAGGCCGATCAGGTCGTGCACCTCCGGCTGGGCCAGAGGCTCTCCCCCGGTCACCAGGACCGGATGAAAGCCGAAGTTCCGTACCCGGGCCAGCACTTCGGCCGGGGTCAGCTCTTCTCCTCCCTGCCGGGCGTAGGGAGAGTCGCAGTAGGCGCAGTGCAGGGGGCACCCGGCGGTGCGCACAAAGGCAAAGGGATATCCGGCATAGCTGGATTCCCCCTGCAGGCTGTAAAAAATTTCACTGATTTTCACCGTCTTCCCCTTTCCCCCGAAAACCCGGGACGGCATCAATTGTATAATTATTTCGAGGCGAGATTTGAAATAAGGGAGAGAAGAATTATGGTTCCACGGCTCTTTTTAGCTCTGCTGCTTCTCGGGATGGGAAACGCCTGCGCCGCAGCGCAACCGGGCAGCGCGCCGGTTTCGGAAATGGACCTGGGAGCGGGTCATTATGAATTGACGATTACCGTGCTGGACGAGACCCGGGGAACCGGCCAGGCTGGTGTGGAGGTCATGCTGAAGCTGCGACGCGGCATTTTCCTGCTCGGGCGCCAGAAGCAGGACTTGCAGTTTTCCACCAACAAACAGGGCCAGGTCCTGGTGAAAGGGCTGCCGAAGGGTAAGGTTGACCTATACCTGCGCCTGGACCAGACCAACGAGCAGCGATATGAACCCGACCTCCAGCCCGGGCCCAAGAAAAGCGTTCAGCTGCGCATCAGCCGGTACCGGATTCTCATTGAGTGGCAGCTGGTTTAGGACGACGAATCGGCCAGGATCCGCTCGATGATCCGCGTCGTAGACCAGCCTTCCACGATAGGAATGTTCCGCACCGTCCCCCCGCGGGCCCACACCACTTCGCGGCCGACAATGGCGTCGATTCCCCAGTCGCCCCCCTTGACCAGCACATCCGGCTGGACGGCTTCAATCAGCTGCTGCGGGGTAGGCTCGTCGAACAGGACCACGTAATCGATCATTTCCAGTGCGGCCATCACTTCGGCACGATCGCTTTCCGGGATGATCGGCCGAAGGGGGCCCTTGATGGACTGCACCGAGGCGTCGCTGTTCAGCCCCAGGACCAGCAAATCGCCCAGGGCACGGGCGGCGGCCAGGTATCGCAGGTGCCCGACGTGCAAAAGGTCGAAGCAGCCGTTGGTAAAAACTATTTTCTTTCCGGCCTGGCGCTCCTGCTCCAGATGCGCCACCAGGTCGGAACGGCCCCATATTTTTTCTCTCAAGCCTGTCTTCCTCTTTCTCCGACAAACGGACTTCAGGGCTTTTTCCGGATTTTCAATGTCACCTGAATCGGCTCCAGGGGTTCCACCCGAACCCCGGGAAGATCATCCAGAATGTTCACCACGGCTTGCACGGTATCTTTCTGCCCTTCGACCGGAATCGGTTCGGTAGGAATTTTTTCCAGGGTCAGAATCCGACTGGATGGACCGGAAACCGTGACCTCCGGAGGCTCGGCCCGCGTTTCGAAAATTTCGTATCCGGCAGGCACGCTTCCGCTGGTCGCCGGGATCACCCGGACCTTTTTCTGCAGCGTCTTCTCCAGCGGCACCACCAGGCGGGACGGATTGACGCGCATGACCTCCACCCCTTCCGGAACGATGACCGAGGAGGACCCCAGGAAGAGCACATTGGTGCCGACCTGGCATTCCTTCATGTCCGCCACCACCGCCAGATCCGCTCCCTGCACCTGCCTTTTGGCGGGAGCCAGGAGCAGAACGTCGAAGCGGTTCCGGGAAGGGGAGGCGATTTCAAGCCCCTCCGGCAGGTTGCGGAATTCGAGCTGCACGTCGGGGATCAGCCGTTCGACCACCTTGTCGCCGACTATCACCAACCGCAGGATTACCGCCAGAGCCAGGGCGATAAACTTCAGATCCCAGTGTTTAAGCAGCAGCCTTTTTATTTCCACGTAAAGATTCATACAGCCGCTTCCAGGCCGAAAGGGTCTGGTTTTTAGGTAGCTTGGACTCAAATGCCTGATGGAGAAAAGCCGTCAGCTTTTTTACGTCCATGCGCGCGGTGATTTCTCCGCCGATCACGCCGGAAATCGATCCGGTCTCTTCGGAAACCACGATCACCACGGCGTCGGTCTGTTCGGTGATGCCGATCGCCGCCCGGTGGCGCGTCCCCAGCGCCTTGCTGAACTCGGGGTTGACGGTCAGCGGCAGAAAGCAGACCGCGGCGGCGATCCTCCGCCCCTGAACGATACAGGCCCCGTCATGCAAAGGAGTATTGGGAATAAAAATGTTGATCAGCAGGTCATAGGTCAGGACCGCATCCAGGGCAATGCCGCTTTCGATGTAATCGCGCAGCCCGATCTCCCGCTCCAGGACAATCAGGGCGCCGATACGCTTGGAGGCCAGGGTGGCCGAGGCCTGCACCACGGCCTCATAGATCATCTCGCTGGACGGATCGGGCAGGTTTCGAAAGAAGGGATTCCGCCCGATGTGCGCCAGCCCGCGGCGGATTTCATTCTGGTACAGCACGATCAGGGCGAAGACGCTGTAGGAAAAGAGATTGGCCAGGATCCAGGACATGGTCCGCAAGTGAACCGCCTGGATAGTGTAAAAGAAAACCGCCAGCACCGCCAGGCCCACGGCGACATGAAAGCCGAGTGTGCCGCGGATCAGAAGCAGGATCCGGTACAGGACGAGGGCCACCAGGAGAATGTCGAGAACATCCCTCCAGCCGAAGTGCCCGATCTGCAGAAAGCCAAAGATGAACGGTATCCAGTCCTGCATGGCTCAAGTTTTGCACGCCGAAGGGAGTTCCGTCAACCCTGAAATGCCTTCTTCTCTCTTCCGCGGCTCCCGGGCTGCGGCACAAAAGGAAGAGCTTCCCGGATTCGCCAGGAGGCTATGCGGGACAACCCGCCTGCCGAATGGCATCCGCCATGCGCGTGGCCTGCCTCGTGGCGCCCACATCGTGCACGCGCAGCAGCAGGGCTCCGTGAAAGACAGCCACCAGAGCCGCCGCCAGGCTGCCGGCCAGGCGGTCTTCCGGAGAGTCCAGGCCCAGAACCTGTCCGATGAACCGTTTCCGCGACACGCCCACCATCACCGGAAAACCCAGGTTCGCGATTTCCTCCAGGCGGCTCAGAAGGAGGAGATTCTCTTCCATCCCCTTGCCGAATCCGATCCCGGGGTCCAGCACGATCTGATCGGATTTCACCCCGGACCGCAGCGCCCGGTCGATCGAACCCTGCAGACCCTCGCGGACCTCGCGCAGGATATCCTCGGAAGGCGCCACCAGGTGCATCCGCTCCGGCACTTCCCGGGTATGGCCCAGGATCAAAGCCGCACCGGATTCCGCAGCCACTGCCGCCAGGCCCGGATCCATGCCCAGGCCGCTGATGTCGTTCAGGACGGACGCCCCGGCCTCCACCGCCAGACGCGCCACTCCGGATTTGGTGGTATCGATCGAGAGGGGAACCTCGGTGGACCGCTTCAGGCTGCGAATGACCGGGAGAACCCGGGAAACCTCCTCCGCTTCCGAAACCGGCCGGGAGCCCGGGCGGGTGGACTCGCCGCCGATATCGATCAGGTCGGCGCCCTCCCGCACCAATTTCAGCGCATGCTCCACAGCAGGCTCTTCAGCGGGGAAGGCGCTGCCGGAATAAAAAGAGTCCGGCGTAACGTTCAGGATACCCATAATCCGGGTCGGAAGGCCCAGGGGGAGAAAAGAGCCGCAAAGGCGGAGAATACGGGAATCCAAATCCGGCTCGCTTCCCCGTCAGGCCGGAGCAGGCCTTTCTTCCGGTTTGATGATCGGCTTGACCTTTCGCCCGGTTTCCTTCTCCTCGTGCCCCTCGGTTTTTTCCTTGGGGGGAGCCAGGATCTTGTTGGCGGAGCGCGTGGAAAAGCTCTTGGGCAAAGGCTCGCCTTTAATCACCGCCTCGATCTGGGCGCCATCCAGAACCTCCAGTTCCAGCAGGGTTTCCGCCAGCCGGACCATTGCTTCCCGATTGTTTTCCAGAATGTACTTGGCTTGCTCATACCCGTCCATAACCAGGCGGCGGACCTCCTGGTCGATGCCGATGGCGGTTTCCTCGCTGTAATCCTGATGCCGGGAGAGCTCCCGCCCCAGGAAGATCTGCTCCTCCCGCTTTCCGAAAGCCAGAGGGCCCATGACATCGCTCATGCCCCACTCGCAGACCATCTTGCGGGCCCTTTCCGTGGCCAGTTCGATATCATTGGACGCGCCGGTGGTGACCGTATTCAGAAAGATCTCCTCCGCCAGCCGGCCTCCCATCATGATGGCGATCTGGCACTGCACATACCGCTTGCTGTAATTGTGCTTTTCATCCTGGGGCAGCTGCTGGGTCAATCCCAAAGCCATGCCGCGGGGGATGATCGTCACCTTGTGCAACGGCTCGGCATCCGGCAAATGGAAGGCGACCATGGCGTGCCCGGCTTCATGGTACGCCGTAATGCGTTTTTCTTTTTCATTGATCACCATGGAGCGCCGCTCCTTGCCCATGAGGACCTTGTCCTTGGCCCCTTCAAAATCGATCATGGAAACGACCTTGTGATCGTAGCGGGCGGCGTTGAGCGCCGCTTCGTTCACCAGGTTGGCCAGCTGGGCGCCGGAAAAACCCGGCGTTCCGCGCGCCAGGACGGAAATATCCACGTCCTCGGCCATGGGGATTTTTGCGGAATGAACCTTCAGAATCGCCTCCCGCCCGCGAACGTCCGGCAGGGAGACCACCACCTGGCGATCGAACCGCCCGGGCCGCAGCAGGGCGGGGTCCAGGACATCCGGCCGGTTGGTGGCGGCAATCAGAATCACCCCTTCGTTGGACTCGAAGCCGTCCATCTCCACCAGCAGCTGGTTGAGCGTCTGCTCCCGCTCGTCGTGGCCGCCTCCCAGCCCCGCTCCGCGGTGCCGGCCGACGGCATCAATCTCGTCGATGAAGATTATGCAGGGAGCGTTTTTCTTCCCCTGCTCGAAAAGGTCGCGCACCCGGGAGGCTCCGACCCCGACAAACATCTCCACGAAATCCGAGCCGCTGATAGAGAAAAAAGGCACGTTGGCCTCGCCGGCAATGGCCCGCGCCAGCAGGGTCTTTCCGGTTCCCGGGGGACCGATCAGCAGAACTCCCTTGGGAATCCGGCCTCCCAGCTTCTGGAACTTCTGCGGCTCCCGCAGGAATTCGATAATTTCGGTCAGCTCCTCCTTGGCTTCATCCACACCCTCCACGTCTTTGAACGTCGCCTTTTTCTGCTGGTTGGAAAGCAGCCGGGCCCGGCTCTTGCCGAAGGAGAGGGCCTTGCTTCCGCCGCTTTGCATCTGCCGCATCAGAAACAGCCAGAAGCCGATGAAGAGGATAAAGGGGAACCAGCTGGTCAAAAAGACATACAGCCAGGAGCTGCGGTCCGACTTTTCGATGGTTACTTTGGCTCCGGCCTGTACCAGCTCCTTGGCCATGTCCATGTTGGAATCGGGAGGGACATTGGTCCGGAATCTGGATCCGCCCTGCAGCTTACCCTGGATTTCCTCCCCCAGGAGCACCGCGTTTTCGATGTTTTTTCGGGTCAGATGCTCGTAGAACTCGGAGAAGGTGATCGTGTCGACCGTATTCTGGCGGTAACTGTTGAACAGGTTGATCAACAGGATAACCGATATGATAATAATGACCCAGAGCAGGACATTTTTTAATGGTCCGTTCAAGGCTGTACCTCCCTCGACTGCCTATCCATATATATAAATATTAGACACCGGAGATCTTCCGGGAGCTAATCGTGTTCCCAAAATCTTTTATTATAACAAAAAAGAGAGGGCGGATGACCGGCTCAGGCCATCAGGTCCAAGGCATTTCCGCGGTAAGACAGGCGGCTGTAGCGCAATTCAATCCCTCCGCCGGACCTGCTGGACGGGGCATATTGAAGGACTGTCGGAGAGGAACTGTTTTCCTGCTCCTTGGAAGACCGATCGCTCTCCGGGGGAGCGGAAGCCGGACCGAGGAGAGCCAGGGAAGCTTCACCGGGCGCAATCCGGGTTTCGGCAACCGACTCTGCCTGAATGTCGATATAGGCTCCGGATCCGAGCGCTCTCCCCTCCTCGCCGGCTTTAGGTAAAGGTAACGCTTCATCCTCCCGGCCTGCAGCGGCCGGGGGCGGCTGGTCCGGCGCCGCCGCCAGCGATCGGACATAGAAACGGAGAGTATTCCGGGAAACGGCAGCGATCCCCATTCCTTCACCTTATGCTGGGAAACGAAAAAACTGGAAAAACCGGCATGTATGGATTATCGGACCGATTCTCCCGGCTGTCAAGGAGCCTCCAGGGGAGCGGATTCTCACTATAAGATGAAAACGGTCTTTTGCGGAGCTTCAGGGTTTGGTGGTATCGGAAATATCCTGTTCCAGGTAAGTGCGCAACAGCTTGCTGCGGGAAGGATGCCGCAGCTTTCGGAGGGCCTTCGATTCGATCTGCCGGATCCTTTCCCGGGTCACGCAGAAAAATTTGCCCACTTCATCCAGGGTATGCTCTTTCCCGTCCAGGATGCCGAACCGCATCCGGATCACATCCGCCTCCCGCTTGTTGAGCAGCTGCAAGGCGGACTGGGTCTGCTCCTGCAGACGATGGGAGATCACCGCATCCGCGGGGGAAATCGCCGTATTGTCCTCCAGCAGGTCGCCCAGGTGACTTTCCTCGTCCTCGCCCACCGGAGTTTCCAGGGAAATCGGCTGCTGCGCATATTTCAGCACTTTCCGCACTTTCGGGATCGGCAGGCCGATCCGTTCGGCAATCTCCTCCACGGTCGGCTCTTTTCCCGTCTCCTGGACCAGCGTCCGGATGGTGCGCATCACTTTATTGATGTTTTCGTTCATATGCACCGGGATGCGGATGGTGCGGCCCTGATCGGCGATCGCCCTGGAAATGGCCTGCCGGATCCACCAGGTGGCGTAGGTGGAAAACTTGTATCCCCGCAGGTGGTCGAATTTCTCCGCGGCGCGCATCAGCCCGATATTCCCCTCCTGCACCAGGTCCAGGAACTGCAGGCCGCGGTTGGAGTATTTTTTGGCGATGGAAACCACCAGACGGAGATTGGCTTCCACCAGCTCCGTTTTGGCTTCTTCCACTTTTCTTTCCGCCTTGCGGATGGCCTCCCGGTACCTTTTGATTTCCGGAAGGGTCTGGGAATATTTCTCTTCCAGGTCCGCGATTTTTTTGCGGACCGACTGCAGGTCCTCCCTGCCTTTGCGGTAGGCCTGCGTTTTCCGGCTGCGCTGCGCCGCCAGGGCCTGCTGCGCTTTTTCGAGTTTGCTTTCCAGGGAAAGGGCCCGGGAAGCCATGTCCTCCATGCGCTCCCGCAGGTAGTGGCGAAAGGGCTTGCAGAAATTCAAAACCTCGACCTGGCGGGCCATCTGCACCCGGCATCGGCCGAACTGGAAAGTCATCCCTCTCCGCTTCGGGCTCGCGCCCGGGAGGGCCTGGCAATCCCGCTGCAGCTTTCGGGCTTTCCGGTCCCAGAGATGAATGGCATCCATGGCGGCCAGCAGCTGGGTCTGCACCGTCTGCCAGTAAAGTCCTTTTTCCTCATCCTCGTGAAAGGAAATCACCTCCCGGATCGTCACGCCACCCTTTCCCAGCTTGCTTTTCAGTGAAACGATCTCTTTGGCCACCATCGGCGTGCGGGCCATCACCCGGTGGATGATCCGGTACCCGAGCTGGATGTTGCGGGCCAGAATGCTCTCCTTGTCCCGGCTGATGAGCGGCAGGTGCCCCATCTGCTTCAGGTAAAGGCGAACCGGCTCGTTATCCTTGTCGGCGGCCTTGGGCGGCGCTTCGCTCTCCTTGTCCTTCAGGATCGATCCTTCCATCCCCAGGCCCTGCATCGCCTCCAGGCTGATGCGCTCCAGGCGCCGCTCTCCGGCGGTGCAGGGCTCCGACTCCAGGATCTCGATGCCCGCCTCCCCCAGCAGCGAAAACAGCGCCTCCAGCTGGTCTTCCGAGGTGGCCACCTCTTCCGGGAGAACCTCGTTGATCTCGTCGTACAGCAGGTATCCCCGTTCGCGCCCGAGAGCCAGAAGCTCCTTTACCTCGTCGTATCTTTCTTCCATGGACATAGCTAAAAGATTCTCTCTTCCTGAAAACGGTTCGCCTGTTCCTTACTTTAACGGAGGAATGCGGCCGGAGGTTTACATTCGGGCTCTCTTACAAATCCTTAAGCTGCCGACAAATTTCCATTTTCTGGTTCCAAAGCTCCGCCATTTCATCTTCTCCGGCCGGTGAGCGCTGGTTTTCGATTCGAAACTGGATTTTTTTCAACCGGCGCTCCAGTTGAAGCCTTTTGATCGCATTTAAACTATTTACCGCATCTTTCAACTGGATGGAAGGAGAGTCTTCCTGGAAATAGATGCTCGAGAGAAGCGCCATGTCTTCCGGATCCCGGATCCGCTCCTCCAGTTCGGCAAAAGAAATTCGATGCTGCGACTCGTACATTTCCCGCAGGGACTGAAACAGGGAAGCGGAGCGCAGCGATTCCACCCACTGCCAGTCGATCAGGGGAAGAAGGGCCTCCGAGACATCCGGGTCGTCGATCAGGGCCCGTACCAGCTTTTTTTCGGCCGGCAGCAGGTCCGGCAGCCGCTCCACCTTTTTTTCGTCGATGACCGCCTGGCGGTTCATGGCCGCCTTCCGGAACTCAGCCAGGACCACCGATTCCTCCAGGTTCAGCCGGTGGGCCAGCCGCCCCATGTACTCCAGCCGCTCCACGCGGTTGTTGACCTTGGCCAGAAAGGGCAGCACGCGGTTCAGCACCTGGACCTGATATCCGGGGCCGCGTTCCAGGCCGCCGGAAGACTTCACGGCATCCTCCGTCAGGAACTCGAGATAAGGGATCGAGCGGGAAAGCATTTTTCTATAGCCGTCCCCCCCCAGCCGGCCCACCGCGGCGTCCGGATCCAGGCCGTCCGGAAGAAGCAGCACGTTTACCCGGAAGCCTTCTTCCAGAAGCAGGTCCAGGGAACGGCGCGCGGCATTGACCCCGGCGGTATCCGGATCGTAGTTGACGATGATTTTCTGCGTATAGCGGGCCAGGATCCGCGCCTGGTTGGAGGTCAGGCTGGTTCCCAGCGAGGCGACAATATTGCCGATTCCCGCCTGCTGGGCGGAAATGCAGTCCAGGTAACCTTCCACCAGAACGGCAAACTGCGCTTTGCGGATGGCGTCCCGGGCGACATCCAGCCCGAAGAGATGATTGCCTTTAATATATACCGGCGTTTCCGGAGAGTTGATGTACTTGGGAACCCCGTCATCCAGGACGCGTCCGCCGAAAGCCACGGGGCGCCCGGACAGATCGCGGATGGGGATCATCAGGCGCCTTCGAAAGACATCGTAGTACGTCTGCCCCCCTTCCGGCTTGCGGGCCAGGCCGGCCTGCTCGATCTGCTCGGGGCGAAAGCCCTTTTTGGACAGATGCGAGCACAGGCGGTCGTTGGATCCGGGTGCATATCCCAGACCGAACCGGGACACAGTTTCCGGCCGGATGTCCCGCCGCTGCAGGTACTGGCGCGCGTTTTCCGCTTCGACATCCGACAGCAGCAGCTGGTGAAAAAATTCTCCGGCAGCCCGGAGTATGGCCGTCAGCGTTTCCCGGTCGACCTCCCGGTCGCGGTTCAGGATTACGGAGGCGGGAATGGGAATTCCGTAGCGCTCCGCCAGCCACTTCACCGCTTCGGGAAAGGTCAGGCCGTCGGATTGCATCAGGAATTTGAAGGCATCCCCCCGGGCGCCGCAGCCGAAACAATGAAACCACTGCCGCTCTTCGCTGACATGAAACGACGGAGTCTTCTCCGAATGAAAGGGACACAGCCCGACGTGGTTGCGGCCGCGCTTCCGCAAGTTGATGTACGAACCGATGAGATCCACGATGCTCGCCGTATTGCGGACTTCATGGATGAATGTTTCCGGAAATCCCATATGTGGATTATAACCGAGCTTTCCTTGCCGGAACCGACCGCTGCCGCAGCGCGCCTCCCGGAAAAAGAAGCCGGGATCCGGGCCGGTTGACAAAGCCCTGGAATCTCAGTATTATCGAAAAGTGCGGGCCGGAAATTCGATCCGCACACAGGTTCGGACGGATTCAAACATGGAAAAACAAAGCAGGGAGCAGTCGTTCAGCCGGCGGGTCCGGACCATGCACCTTCTGTTTCTGTTTGCTCTTCTGGCGGTATCCGTAGCGGTTGACCTTCTTCACCAGGAAGGGACCTCGGACTTTTGTTTCTCCTGTCCGGCGTGCACTTTTCAGATTTCCAGCGTCGCCGAAGCCCTGGTCCCCGACAGTCCCCTGCCCGCCCCGGCCCTGGTCGGCAAGGTGGAAATCTCCATAGCCCGCGAGACGGAATGCCCTCCCGCGGCCTGTATCTCGGCCCGTTCTCCGCCTGCCGCCTGACGCCGGCTGTTCTTCCCTTCTGCCGGAAACGGCAATGGTGCGCATCCCCGGGATGGGCACCGAGTTTCTTTTTCGTCTTCCTTGACCGGAGGAGCAATGCAAGTAAAAACATTGGCGATTTCCCTGAGCCTGCTGCCGGGTTGCTGCCTGGCTCCCCCCGCCCGATTGCATGCCGAAACGATTCGACTGGAACAGGCCGTTCGGGAGGCATGCGAGCACAACCGGGATTTTGTGGCCGAACGGGCTGGTCTTCCGGTGGCGGAAGCCCGGCTGCAAACCGCCCGGCTGCGCCCTAACCCCACGCTGAGCCTATCCGCGGACCACCTCGACTGGCTGGGGACCGGCTTTACCGAAGCCAACGGCGGCGGCCCCAGCGAGGTGGCAGTCAGCACCGAATTCACCTGGGAGCGGGCCGGCAAGCGGAGCCGTCGAATGGCCCTGGCGGAAAAAGAGCGCGCGCTGGTGGAATGGGAGCTGAAAGAAAGGAGGCGCCGCCTGATCTTCGAAGTGCAGAACACTTTTATCGATGTCATGGTCGCCCGGGAGCACCGGAATGTGGCCGGCGAAAACCTGAGCTTCATGAAGCGGATCGTGGGGGTCAACGAGGCGCGCCTGAAGGCAGGGGACCTGTCGGAGGTCGAAGTCATCCGCTCCCAGGTAGCCGCGGAGCAGATGGAAAGTGCCCTCCAGCAGGCTGAGCTGGCTCTGCGGCTGTCTCAAAACCGGCTGCTGCTCCTGATGGGCCGGTCCGGGGAAAGCGGGCTGCCGGAGGCGGACGGAGAGTTCCGGCGCGACTCCGAGACAGCCTCTCCCCAGGAAGCCAGGCAATCGGCCCTGGCCGGCCGACCGGACCTCCGGGCGGCGGCCGCCGAGGAGGAGCGCGCCGAAGCCGACCTTGCCCTGCAGAAAGCCCTCCGCCGCGGAGATCTGGAGCTGGGCACGGAGTACCGCCGGCAGCAGGGGGTCAACGGCATGGGCAACTCCCTGGGATTTACGGTCAACGTTCCCCTGCCCCTGTTTGACCGCAATCAGGGAGAGCTGGCGCGGGCGGCAGCGGAAAGGAACCGGGCCGCTTTGCGCACCGCCGCCCTGCGGGCCGCCATCCTCTCGGAAGTGGCCACGGCCCTGGACCAGCAGGCCACCGCACGGCAGCAGCTGGAGCGGATCGAATCCGTCCTGCTGAAAAAAGCCCGCGAGGTGCGGGAGGTAACTGAATATGCCTATCAGCGCGGCGAAGCCAGCCTCCTGGAGCTGCTCGATGCGGAGAAGGCCTACATGGAAACCATGCAAAGCTACGCGCTGGCTCGCGCCGAGTATAGCCGGAGCTCCTATTGGATCGACGCCGTTACGGCAAAGGATGGATCAAAATGAAAAGGATCGCACCAAGTAAGTTCCGGACCGCCGCTCTGCTGCTTTGCACAGCGCCGGCCTGGTTCCGCGGGGCTTTCCCCGCCGTCCAGAATTCGGAAGGCACTCCGGGATCCGCCGCGGAGAAAGCGCCGCGCATCGCGCTGTCGGCCGACTCCCCGCTCCGTCAGCAGCTGAAGGTCGAGCCGGTGCCAGCGGGTCGCGTGCCGGTCCATGAGGTCGTGGCCCCCGGCCGGGTCGGGTTCGATATCGGCCGGGTCAGCCGCGTCCTGCTGCCGACCACCGGCCGCATCAGCAAGGTTCTGGTCCGATTGGGAGATGCGGTCTCCTCCGGGCAGCCTCTTCTCGAAATCGAAAGCCCGGATGCCGAGGGAGCCATTGCGGAATGCCGCCAGGCGGATGCGGCCGTGCTACAGGCGCAATCCGCGCTGCACAAGGCCCAGGCCGATTACGAGCGCACCCGGGACCTTCTGGAGCACAAAGCCGTGGCCCGAAAGGATCTTCTGGCTTCCGAAAATGAACTCAACCAGGCCCGCGCTTCTCTGGAGCAGGCCAGCGCCGGGCTGATTCACTGCCGCCGCCAGCTGGAAATCCTGGGGCTGCGGCCCGGCGTGCCGGATCAAAGGGTCGTGGTCCGCGCCGCCCTCCGCGGAAAGGTGATCGACATGGCGGTCACCGAAGGGGAGTACCGCAGCGACACCAGCACGCCGCTGATGACCCTTGCGGACTTGAGCGTGGTCTGGGTGACTTCCGAGGTTCCGGAAAATGCCATCCGGTTCGTGGAGCCGGGCGAGCGCGTCCAGGTGGAGCTGGTCGCTTTTCCCGGAGAAGTTTTCGACGCCCGCGTTACCCGGATCGCCGACACGGTGGATCCCAAAACCCGCACCATCCAGGTGCAGGCCGAAATGCCGAATCCGCAGAGGAAGTTCCGGCCGGAGATGTTCGGGCGGATCCGCCATCACCACGCCGAGCAGTCCCTGCCGGTCATTCCGGCGCAGGCCATGATCCAAACGCCGGACGGCACCTATGTCTTCGTGGAGCGTTCTCCCGGGGTCTTCGAGCGCGTCCGGATTCAGACCGAGCCCCCCCGGGCGGAGGGCATTCCGGTGCGCCGGAACCTGAGCCCCGGCGACCGGATCGTCACCGGCGGCGCCATGCTTCTTCTTGGAATGGAAAGGCACTGACATGATTTCCTCCCTGTTGAATTTTGCTTTTCGCCAGCGCCTGGTGGTGCTTCTGCTGGCCGCGGGCCTGGCGATGGCCGGCTTTTGGGCGTTTCAGCAGCTGAACCTGGAGGCCTACCCGGACATCAGCGAAACGCAGGTGGTGGTCATTACCCTGATGCCCGGGCGGGCGGCCGAAGAGATCGAGCAGCAGGTTACCGTCCCCATCGAGCGCGCCCTGCAGAACATCCCCAAAGCGGTCTCCCGCCGCTCCCGGACTATTTTCGGGCTTTCCGTGGTGGATGTCACCTTCGAATTCGGCACGGAGGACTCTTTCGCCCGACAGTCCGTCCTGGAAAAGCTCCGGGATGTCGAGCTGCCGGAAGGAGGCGTGCCCACCCTGGCCCCGCCGACCACGCCGGCCGGGGAGCTGTTCCGATATGTGATCGAATCGGACCGGCACAGCGAAAGCGAACGGCGGGAAATCCAGGACTGGGTGATCGCCCCGCGGCTGCTGCAGGTCCCGGGCGTCGGGGATGTCTTTGCCTTCGGCGGCCTGGTCAAGCAGTTCCAGATCGAAATCGATCCTCTGGAGCTCTACCGCCACAACCTGTCCATCCGCCAGATTGCCGAAACCATCGGGGCCAACAACGCCAACGCCGGCGGGTCCCTGATCAGCAACGGTCAGCAGGCCATGGTGGTCCGGGGCGTCGGGCTGATTCGCTCCTCCGCCGACCTGGAGCAGGTGGTAGTCACCTCGATCCAGGGTGTCCCGGTGCTGATTCGGGACGTGGGGACGGTGCGGACGGGAGCCGCGCCGCCGACCGGCATATTCGGACTGGACAGCCACAGCGGGCTGGTGGAGGGGGTTGTGGCCATGCGGCGCGGCGACAACCCGAGCCAGGTGCTGCCGGGAATCCGCGAGGCAGTGGAAGAGCTGAACCGGACTCTTCCGGAAGGAGTGCGCCTCACGCCGATTTACGATCGCACCGAGCTGATTTCCAACACCCTTCGCACCGTCTCCTTTACCCTGCTGGAAGGACTGGTGGTAGTCCTAGGCATTCTGCTGCTGTTTCTGGGATCGCTGCGCGCCGCGCTGCTGACCGCCGTAACCATTCCCCTTTCGCTGCTTTTTGCTTTTCTGGGCATGTACCTCACCGGCATTCCCGCCAATCTCTTCAGCCTGGGAGCGCTGGATTTCGGCATCATCGTCGACGGAACGCTGGTCATGGTGATTCACATCCTGCGCTCCCTGGGAACCCACACCCACGGGCAGCCTGTCGAAAGGCCGATCGAAACCATCTGGATTAAAAATGCCGCTTCGGAAATGGGGCGGCCCATCCTGATCTCCATGCTGGTGATCCTTACCGCCTATGTTCCCCTCTTCTTCCTGCAGGGAGTCGAAAGGCGTCTTTTTACTCCCATGGCTTTCACCATCTGCTACGCCCTGTTCGGCTCGCTGCTGATTTCCACAACGTTCATTCCCGTTCTGGCCACCTATCTCTTTCACCAGAAGCCGCAGCGAGAGCGCAAAAGCCGGATGACAGCCTGGGTCCTCGCGCCCTACCGTCTCCTCATCGGCCGGCTCTGCCGGCGCCCCCTGCCGGTCGCCGTCCTGACCCTGGCCCTGGCGGTCAGCGGCTTCTGGGCGGCGCGCAGCCTGGGCAGCGAGTTCCTGCCGCAGCTCGACGAAGGAGTCATCTGGATCCGGGCCGCTCTGCCTCCCGGCACGGCGATCGAGGCTTCCGCCCTGACCGCCAGCCAGATCCGGTCCCTGATCCGGCAATCGGCGGAAGTAGACCGGGTAAGCTCCCAGACCGGCCGGCAGGACTCCAACACCGAGCCGTTCGGCCCCAACCGCAACGAATTCCTGGTCACACTCCAGCCCTATGCCACCTGGGCCCCCGGACGCACCAAAGCGAAGCTGATCGAGGAGCTCTCCGCACGGCTGCGCGAGCATTTTCCCGGAATCAGCTTCAGTTTCACTCAGCCGATCATCGACATGGTCACCGAGGCGGTTACCGGATCCTCGGCCGATCTGGCGATTATTTTCACCGGCCCCGACCGGAGCGTGCTGCGGCGCCTGTGCGACCAGACGCTGGCCGTGGTGCGGGAGATCCGCGGGGCCGCCGACAGCTCCATCGAGCAGGACGCCGACCAGGCCCAGCTGAAACTGGAAATCGACCGGCAGGAGATCGCCCGCTACGGGCTCAGCATCGCCGACGTGCAGGAGATGATCGAGCTGGCCATCGGCGGCAAGGCCGTTTCCACCATGTTTGAAGGCGACCGGCGCTTCGACATCACCGTGCGCTACCGCCCGGAAGCGCGGAACGATTTTTCCTCGATCGGCCGGCTGCTGGTCCTGACGCCCGACGGCGGGCAGGTACCGCTTTCCCAGCTTGCCTCCATCACCGTCGGGCAGGGCGCCAGCATCATCACCCGCCGCGAGAACCGCCGGCAGATCAGCGTCCGGACCAATATCCGCGGTCGCGACCAGGGCAGCTTCGTCGCCGAAGTCCGGGAACGGCTGGCCCGGCAGCTGACCCTGCCGGCCGGCTACCAAATCGGCTGGGGCGGCCAATTTGAGAACCTGGAACGAGCCACCCGCCGCCTGACTCTGATTGTTCCCCTGACTCTCCTGCTGATGCTGGGCTTGCTGGTTCTCTCCTTCGAATCGATGGTCGATGCGCTGCTGGTGCTGCTGAATGTGCCGTTTGCCATGCTGGGAGGAGTTCTGGCCCTGCTGCTGCGCGGCATTCCGATGAGCGTGTCCGCCGCCGTCGGCTTCGTTTCGGTGTTCGGGGTGGCGGTCATGACCGGCATCCTTTATATTGCCGAGGCCAACCGGCTGCGCGTCCAGTCGTCGCTCGGGGTCGCGGATGCGGCGGTGGAAGCGGCTTGCAGCCGGCTGACCTCCACCTTCCTGCTGGTTCTGGTGGCGCTGATCGGGATGATTCCCGCCGCCGCCTCCACCGGTATCGGCTCGGATATCCAGCGCCCCATGGCCACGGTTATCGTCGGAGGCCTGCTGTCCACCATGGTTCTGGCCCTGGTGGCCATGCCGTCTCTCTACCTGCTCGTTTCCCGGAAGCGCAGGCCGTCGCGGACCATGCTGCCGGTACACTGAACCACGGCAGCCGGCGTCCCAAAAGCAGCCCGGCCCGCTGGCCCGGGAGCCTGCCCGGGAAAACAGCTATGGGGAAGGCCGTTATCCCGTCTTAACTACGAACGGATGGATTGCTCTCCCGGGGGAATCGGCTGGTAAGACCATTGGGGGAGGGGCGCGCGCCGCACGCCCCTGCAGATATCTTGTTGGAGATGTCGATTTCCCGAACAGACGCCTACAGGCGCAGCTCGACGATGGTAGCGGCCTGCCCCCCTTCGTCTTCCTTGCCGCTGCGCACCGCGGCCACGTGGGGATGGGTCCGCAGGAATTCCTGCAGGACCTTGCGCAGAATGCCTTTCCCGTGGCCGTGGATGAGCCGCACCCGCGGGTGGCCGGCCAGCACCGCCTGGTCCAGGTATTTGTCGGTCCGTTCCACGGCTTCCTCGCCGGTGCAGCCGATCAGGGTCAGCTCGGCGGCGATTTCACCCCCGGATTCCAGCTCCATCACCACTCCCGAGCGGATTTCGCGGCGCTTCTCCAGGCGGGGCAAGGGTTCGGCCGGCGTCGCGGCCACCGGTTCCAGGTCGGAGCGGTGGAAACGCCAGCGCTTGCCGGCAATAGAGATTTCCACAAAGGGCAGATCCACCCGTTCCACGACTCCCATCTGCTCCAGGCTGGAAATGCGCACCCGGTCCCCCGCCTTGGGCAGATAGGGGCCGGAGCCCTCGGCCGGGGCGGCGCCGGCCGGGGCGGGGCGTATGGATTTCTGCGTCTGCGTTTTGACCTGGTCCAGGCGTCGGCGCAGCTTCTGCCGGGCGGCATCCCGCTCCGCCCCATCCCGGATTTCGTGCAGGATTTTTTCCGCAGAGGACTGAAACTGCCTGGCCTGCTGCTCCAACCCCTCCAGCCTTTCTGTTTCCAGCCTTTCCCTCAGGCGGCGAAGCTCCCGCCGCTGGTTTTCCCGCTCTTCCTCCGCCAGCTGGCGCTGCAGCCCCAGCTCCACGCCCGCCTTTTCCAGCTCGATCATTTTCTCGCGGATTGCCTCCAGGTAGCGGTCGGTATGCAGATCGGCCTGGTCGGTCATCCGGCTCGCTTCCGCCAGGACGTCGGCGGGAAAGCCCAGCCGCGCGGCAATCTCCAGTCCGCTGCTGCTTCCGGCCACCCCTTCCAGAAGCCGGTAGGTGGGGCGCATCGCCGAGCGGTCAAACTCTACCGCCATGTTGACCGCCCCCGGGTTCTGGTACCCATACGCTTTCAGCCGGTTATAATGGGTGGTCACCACCACCCGGGCTCCGCCGGCCACCAGCTTCTCCATCACCGCAATGGCCAGTGCGGCGCCCTGCTCCGGGTCGGTCCCGGTGCCCAGCTCGTCCAGCAGGACCAGAGCCGGAAGGGAAACCCGCTCCATGATTCCTTTGAGGGCCTGCAGGTGCGCGGAAAAGGTGCTCAGATTTTCCTGGATGGACTGCTGGTCTCCGATATTTACCTGGATGTTGTGCAGGAAGGAAATCCGCGCGGCCAGCGCGGGGACCGGCAGCCCGCAACAGCCCATCAGGGTCAGCAGGCCGACCGTTTTGAGCACCACGGTTTTCCCCCCGGCGTTGGGACCGCTCAGGATCAGCACGTGGCGGTCTTCCCCCATCCAGAGCGAGATGGGAACCACGACCATGCCGCTGCGCAGCGACTGCTCCACCAGCAGCGGATGGCGCGCCTCGGAAAAATGGAAGGAGCCGTCCCCGGTCAGCTCCGGCAAAACTCCCTGAAAGGTTTTGGCGAAGCGGGCCTTGGACGTCAGCAGGTCCAGGTAGCCGATTTCCTCCGCCAGGGCCCTCCACTCGGACAACCGGGCATGCACCCGCAGGCAGATATCCAGCCGGATGCGGGCCATTTCCGCGCGCTCCTGCTCCCGCAGCTGAATCAGCTGGTTGTTCATCCCCAGGGTTTTCATCGGCTCAATAAACAGCGTGGCCCCGCTGGAGGATGTTCCGTGGACCACGCCCTCCAGCCGCTTGGGGTGATCCCTGCGCACCGGGAGGACATAGCGGTCGTTGCGCACCGTGATGAAGTCGTCCTGCCACCCGTAATCGGTGTTCTTGAGGTATTCCTGAAGGATGGTCTGGATACGCGAGCGGCTGGCTTCGATCTGCCGCCGTATGCGGTGCAGCTCCGGGCTGGCGTGGTCGGCCAGCTCTCCGCCGGGCAGGATTTTGCGGTTCATTTCCTGGGCAAAGGCCCGGAAATCGGGCAGGTGAACGACATGGGCAAAAAGCAGCGGGAAGCGCTCGCGGCAGGGCCGCAGCGACTCCTCAAACCCGGCTCCCAGGGCCGCCAGCCGGGTCAGCACCAGGATTTCCGAAAACTCCACGGTGGATCCTTCCACCGCCAGCCGGTCCAGAACCGCCACAGGATCCTCTTCCAGGCCGAATCCCGGAGCGCCCTCCTCCTCCATCCAGGCCTGGCACTGCCGCAGGGTCTCCAGCTCCTGCCGGGCTTCTTCCACGGTATCGAAAGGAGCAAGCCCCTGTGCCTGGCGCTTCCCGACGGGCGTGGCCGCCAGGGCGGAAAGAATCCGGCACACTTCCGGAAATTCCAGAAGGTTCAGGGTTTCCTCGGTGAGACCTCCGGGCAAGGCCCGGGTCTGGCGATCCTCTCCTTTCATGGTTCCTCTAATTGCCTTTTCAGGCATAAAAAAACGTCATTGCGGGGACGCATTCGCTTTCCCCGCAATGACGGAATATGGTCCGCGTTCCGACAGCGATCCCGAAGATCAGTGCCGGCTGTGGCGGTCGCCGCCGCCCCCCTTGCGCTCCGGCCGCCCGCCCGAGTGGCCGTGGTCGCGCCGTCCTCCGTCTCCGCCGCGGAAGCGGCCTCCGCCGCCGCCCCTTTCCGGGCGGGGAGCCGAAGGCACATACTCTTCGCCGCGCTGTTCCTTGATCACCGCCTTGCGGCTAAGCTTGACCTTGCCGGTCGGATCGATGGAAATCACTTTAACCAGGATCTGATCCCCTTCCTTCAACTCGTCGCGCACATCCTCCACCCGCTGCTCGGCGATTTCCGATATGTGCAGCAGGCCTTCCGTGCCCGGGAAAATTTCCACGAAGGCGCCGAAATCGGTAATCCGGACCACTTTGCCGAGATAAGTCTTGTTCAGCTCGGCGGTGGCGGTGAGGTCCTCGATCATCCGGATGGCTTTCTGGGCCGCTTCCGCATCGGTAGCGGCAATGTTGACCTGGCCGTCGTCCTGGATGTCGATCTTGACTCCGGTGCGGTCGATGATGCTGCGAATCGTCTTGCCGCCGGTGCCGATCACGCCGCCGATCTTTTCCGTGGGAATGCGCATGGTGAAAATGCGGGGAGCATAGACGGAAAGCTCTTCCCGGGTGGCCGGCAGGGCTTCCGCCATGCGGTCCAGAATGAAGAGCCGGCCCTGGCGGGCCTGCTCCAGGGCTTCGCGCATGATTTCGGCAGTCAGTCCCTGAACTTTGATGTCCATCTGCAGGGCGGTGATACCGTTGCGGGTTCCGGCCACCTTGAAGTCCATATCTCCGTGGTGATCCTCCGCTCCGGCGATATCCGTCAGGATGGCGTATTTATCGCCTTCCTTGACCAGGCCCATGGCCACACCGGCAACCGGGGCGGAAATCTTGACCCCGGCATCCATCAGCGCCAGACATCCGCCGCAAACGGTGGCCATGGACGAAGAGCCATTGGATTCCAGGATGTCGGAAACGATACGCACCGTGTAGGGGAAAGCTTCTTCCTTGGGCATGATGGCCAGAAGGGCCCGTTCCGCCAGGGCGCCGTGGCCCACTTCCCGCCGGCCCGGTCCGCGGAGCATTCCGACTTCGCCGACGCTGAAGGGCGGGAAATTATAATGAAGCATGAAGCGCTTGGAGCTTTCTCCTTCCAGGGAATCGATCCGCTGCTCGTCGTCGGCCGTTCCCAGGGTGATGGTTACCAGGGCCTGGGTCTCGCCGCGGGTGAAAAGAGCGGAGCCGTGGGTTCGCGGCAGGACCGAAGTTTCGATGGTGATCGGCCGGATTTCATCGAAGCGGCGGTCGTCCGAGCGCTTGCGGTCCAGCAGGACCTCATCGCGGAAAATGCGCTCCAGCAGGGCTTCAAAATATTGCCCCGCCTGGCGGCGCCTGACGGTTTCCGTGTCCGGAATGGATTTTTTCAGCTGGTCCTTCAGGGCGTCCAGCCGGCCATAGCTGGCCAGCTTCCCCGAGGTGTGCAGCGCTTCCCGGATGGGATCGGCATAATCCTTCTCCACCTGGGCTTTCAGTTCCTGGTCCACGGCCGCCGGAAACACTTCTTTTTTCGGCTTGCCCGCCAGGGTAACCAGCTGCTGCTGCAGGGAAATCAGCTCCCGGATCGCCTGGTGACCTTCTGCCAGGGCCTTCAGCACTTCCTCTTCGGTGACATCCTGAGCACCGGCTTCGACCATGACGATGGCGTCCATGGAACCGGTCACCACCAGGTTGAGCCGGCTTTCCTTAAGCTCGTTGAGGGAAGGGTTGATCAGGTACCGGTCTCCCACCAGGCCGACGCGCACGCAGCCCATCGGGATATGGAACGGAATATCGGAAATAACCAGGGCCGTGGAAGCGGCCGTCAGGCCCAGAATGTCCGGGCTGTTTTCGCCGTCCACGGAAAGCACCATGGCGACCACCTGGGTCTCCTGCTTGTATCCTTCCTGGAACATGGGACGCAGCGGGCGGTCGATCAGCCGGCTGGTGAGGACTTCCCTCTCGGTAGGCTTCCCTTCCCGCTTGAAAAAGCCGCCCGGAATCTTTCCGGCGGCATAGGTGTATTCGCGGTAATCGACGGTCAGCGGAAAAAAGTCGATTTCCTCGCGGACCTGCGGCGAGGCGCAGGCGGTGGCGAGCACCACTGTGTCGCCGTAACGGATCAGGGCGCTGCCGTTGGCCTGCTTGGCCATCCGGCCTACCTCGATGGATAGCTCTCGGCCCCCGATCGTTGTACTAACCTTGTGAATCATTTTATTCTCCCCAATTCTACACTCCGGGCGCGGCAGGTGCGAGTTTCCATGAAAAGGCACGCCGGAAAGCCCGGGTTAATTTTGACCAGAAGTTCTGAAGCCGGGTGAATGGTCGGATCCAGGAGGATTGCTCTGGATGACAGCCTCCTGGAATGGATGCGTAGGTGTGGCACCCGGCGGCTTTCGCGGCTACTTGCGGATTCCCAAACGGTCGATAAGCTGGCGGTAGCGATCGCTGTCCTGCCGTTTAAGATAATCCAGTAGGCGTCGTCTTTGGCCTACCATTTTAAGAAGCCCTCGGCGGGAGTGGTGATCCTTTTTATGGATCTTAAAATGATCGGTCAGGTATAAAATCTTTTCGCTCAACAAGGCAATTTGCACTTCCGGCGATCCGGTGTCGTGATCGTGCAGCCGGTTGGTTGAGATGATATTCGTTTTTCGCTCTCTGTTCAGGCTCAATTTACACTACTCCTTCACTTATTCCTTTGGAACCATGTTATATAGCACACTTTAACCCTAAAAAGCAAAAAAAAGCTGAACACCGGCTGCATTTTCTTCCCCAAAGGAGGGAAGGAAAGCCGGCAGGAAAGGGCCGGGCCGTCAGTCCTGTTCCAGGATGGCCGCTATTGCCGTACCCGCCTTCAGCCCGTGTCCGCTCAGCACCGAAACCACGGTTTCCCGGGCAAAAAGAGAGGTCTCCAGCCGCAGGATTCCGGCGACGGCCACGGCCGCGGTCGGCTCCACATAATACCCGCTGCGCCCGAGAAGACGGAGCGCGGCGCGGATTTCTTCTTCCGTTACGGTGAGAATCTCCCCCCCGCTTTCCCGCACCGCCTCGAGGATCTGGGGGCCGCGCACCGGAGAGGCCACCGCGATCCCCTCGGCCAGGGTCGGCTGTGGGGAGCAGTCCTGCGGAGGCCAGCGGTCTTGCTCCCGGGCGGCCCGCAGCGGGCAGCAGCGCTCGCTTTGCACCGCCATCAGGCGCGGCATGCGCCGGATCTGACCGGCCTTGAGAAGCTCCTGAAATCCGATATAAACGCCGAGAAGCAGTGTGCCGTTTCCCGCCGGCAGAACCAGCCTTTCGGGAGCCCGGTTTCCCAGCTGCTCCCGGATTTCGTAAGCGATCGTCTTGGTTCCCTGGAAGAAAAACGGATTCCAGCTGTGGCTGGCGTAATATTCCTTTTCGGCGGCCGCCAGGGCCGCGTCCGCGGTCTGCTGCCTGGTCCCGGGGACCAGAACCAGGTGCGCCCCGTAGGAGCGCATCTGCACCAGCTTGGCCGGCGAAGTGGCTGCGGGGACATATACGTGACACTCGATGCCCGCCCTGGCTGCATAGGCGGCCATGGCGCAGCCGGCGTTTCCGGAGGAGTCCTCGATCACCTTCCGCAACCCGAGCTCTTTGGCCTTGCTGATCAGCACGGATGCCCCGCGGTCCTTGAAGGAGCCGGTCGGCGAGCACTGCTCCAGCTTCACCCAAAAGGACCGCCCGTTTTGTTCCAGGGGGACGAGCGGTGTATTCCCTTCCCCCAGGGAAACGATGTTCTCGTCCCGGTCTATCGGCAAACAGGCGCGGTACTTCCACAAGCCGGCGCCCGCCGGAGCTTCGGCCGATTCCGCGGCACCCGCGGCAAGGAGGTCCAGAAGCCCTCCGCAGGGACACCGCCACAGCTGCTCGCGGCAGGAATGCTCCGTCCGGCACTGCCGGCACACAAACATAAATTTCATCATGGAAGAACGGACTCCTCTTGTTCGCGAGTATGATACAATAAAACCCCTTGCGCCTGTAGCTCAGTTAGGATAGAGCGGCGGTTTCCTAAACCGTAGGCCGCAGGTTCAAGTCCTGCCAGGCGCAC
>CAINFC010000267.1 GCA_903847975.1 uncultured Acidobacteriota bacterium
CACGCTGTTGCGGTGCGATTCGAACAGCTCGCCGTGCCAGGCGGATTTCGGCTTGGACGGTGCCAGGATCAGTCCTTCCGAAGCCGGCCGGCCATGCTCGGCGGCAAAGTAGCTTCTCTCGATCGCCGTGCCGGTAATGATGGTCGTATCGCTTCCCAGCCTGGACCCTTCCGCCTTCAGCGAATCGTTATCCAGCTTGCTGACCCACACGTTCTCGTTCCGCTCCGCGGCCCCCTTTTCGTTTTTCCCGGTGCTTTCGGCGGCAGGAGCGATCTTCGGCTCCCCTTCCCTGGCCGGCTTATCTGCGGACTTTCCCGGTTCGGAAGGCTGGGAAAAGCCGAAGAAGGTCAGGCCGATGGCCAGAAAGAAAACCAAAGCAATGCGGGAACCACCTGTTTTCAGCAAAATAAACTCCTTCGTACCTTCCGACCGATGCGCAGCAGGAAGCCCGTTCCGACTTCCGTCCAGACCGTATCGCCCCCCGGGAAAAGCCGCGCCATCGATGCCAGCATGCTAACACTTCCCGGGAACGGTTGCCATTCGAAATGGGATAAAAACCATTCCAGATCAGAATAATCCTTACCCTCCGGCAAGATAAGGTATATTGCAGGAAAGGAGACAAAATGCGCAAGGCACCGACCGCAACATGCAGAAAAGAGGCATAAGTCCGATGACCACCGATCCCTCTCCGCCTTTGCTCACCTGCCCGAAGGGCCGTCAGGCGCTCTTCGACCTTTACAACGGCGGATTGCTGCGGGACACCGTCCCCTTCTGGTTTCCCCGCTCGGCGGACCCGGAATTCGGCGGATTTTTCAGCTGCTACGACCGCCAGGGAAACCTGGTGGACACCGACAAAAGCGTCTGGGCCCAGGGGCGCATGTGCTGGATGCTGCTCCGCCTCTACGATACCGTCGAGCCGCGGCCGGAATGGCTGGCCTGGGCGGAGCGCGGGCTGAAATTCCTTGAGGAGCGCTGCTTCGATACCGACGGGCGCATGTATTTTCAAGTGACCCGCGAGGGGCGGCCGATACGCAAGCGGCGGTACGCCTACAGCGAATCTTTTGCGGCCATCGCTCTGGCGGCCTGGGCCCGGATCACCGGCAGCAGCCGGGCCGCCGATCGGGCCGGCGAACTTTTCCGGCAATACCTGGACTGGAATTTCACCCCGGGACGGATGCCTCCCAAGTTCACCGCGGAGCGCCCGATGATCGGCCTGGGGCCCCGGATGATCGCCATTGTCACCGCACAGGAGTTGCGCCGCGACCTGGGCGAGCAGGCGGAGTTCACCGCCTGGATCGACCGCTGCGCGGAGGAGATCCGAACCCTTTTCGTCAAGCCGGAGCTGCGATCGGTCATGGAGAACGTGGGGCCCGGCGGAGAAGTCCTCGATCACTTCGACGGCAGAACGCTCAACCCGGGACACGCCATCGAGGGCGCCTGGTTTCTGCTGCATGAGGCCAAGCACCGCGGGGACGCCCAGCTGACCGCGCTCGGCTGCGATATGCTGGACTGGATGTGGGAGCGGGGGTGGGACCCCGCGTATGGAGGAATATTCTACTTCCGGGACGTCTACGGCAAACCGGTACAGGAATACTGGCAGGACATGAAGTTCTGGTGGCCGCACAACGAAGCGATCATCGCCACCCTGCTGGCCTATGCAATGACCGGCCGGCTGGAATACGCCCGCCGGCACCAGCAGGTTCACGACTGGTCATACCGGCATTTCGCCGACCCGGAATACGGGGAGTGGTTCGGCTACCTGCGCCGCGACGGACAGGTTTCCTCGGAGCTGAAAGGCAGCCTCTGGAAGAGCTTCTTTCATCTTCCGCGGATGCAGTGGTATTGCCGACAGGCCCTGCAGTCCGAGACAAGTTAGGTTTCTGTCAGGGGGATTGTGCGGCTTCGTCTTTGGGCCCTGTCCTCCCCCTTTTCTGTGAAATACGGCAGATCCCACAGGAAGAATATGGAAGGAAAGGAAGAAAAGAGCAGGCGCAGATCCAGGGAGTCAGGCATGTTGCGGTACGCTCTCGTCTGGTTCTGGGTCATGGCCGGCGCGGCCCGGACCATCCCCCCGCCGAACGGACCGGAAAAGGAAGAAGCCTCCCGGCCCCGTTTTTCGGATGTTTTTCTGGCCGGCCAGGAGGGATTCCCTTCGATCCGGATTCCCTCCGTGGTGGTCACCGGCCGGGGAACCGTCCTGGCCGTGGCCGAAGGGCGTCGGGCGCATGCCGACCAGGCGGAAAACAGGCTGGTGCTGAAGCGCAGCATGGACGGGGGACGCAGCTGGGGCCCGGTTCAGGTGATCGCCGCCGATCCTCCGCGCTGCCTGAACAATCCCTGCATGGTGGTGGAAAGAAGCAGCGGGAAAATACTGATCCTTTATCAGTCCTATCCTCCCGGAGTCAAGGAGGGGAGCGAGCGGATTGTTCCAGGGTGGTCCGGAGAGTGGGTGGTTCGCACCTACATGATCTCTTCGCGGGATGACGGCCTGACCTGGAGCCCTCCGACAGACATCACTTCGAGCACCAAGCGCCCCGCCGGCGTGACGACCGTGGCATCCGGACCCGGAATCGGCATCCAGAAAAGGCACAACCCGCATCGCGGACGACTGGTCGTCCCGTTCAATGAAGGCCCTTACGGACACTGGAACATTTATGCGGCCGTCAGCGACGACCGCGGCCAAACCTGGCGTTGCGGCGCGGTCGCTCCCGGAGCCCAGGTACCGGACGGCAAAGGCGGTACGGCCAGCCAGGTCAACGAGGTGCAGGTCGTGGAGCTCTCCGACGGATCCCTGCGGATGAACGCCCGCCGCTGGGCCGGCCGGCCGTTCCGCAAAACCTGCATCAGCCGG
>CAINFC010000268.1 GCA_903847975.1 uncultured Acidobacteriota bacterium
CCGCCCACCGGCAGCGGGGTGAAGAGCTGCGGGAAAAGCGTGGAGGGGTCGAAATCCTGGTTCTGCCCCATGCGGATGTTGACATGGGTGAAATAGGAGGCGCGCAGCTCGTTGGTCATGTTGGCGCTGATAATCCGTGTGTAGGTCAGGCTGGCTGTTTTGGTCAGGAAGCCGGCATTGGAGTAGTTGCCGTAGGCCCGGGGCGAGTACTGGTTGACCTCGTAGGGGCTCCCCTTTCCGTAATTCAGGGCCAGGAACAGCGAGTTGTGCGCGTTGAGGGTCTGGTCCACCCGCGCCGAAGCCCGGTTGATTCCGATTTTATTGAGCAGCGTCTCCGCATAGTTGTAAGTCTTTCCGGGAAGATTGGGCATCGGCACGAAGCTGAGCACCTTGGCGGCCCGGCTGTCCAGCCGGTTGGCGGGGATGATGTTGTTCGGGAAAGCGGTTCCGGTGAGCGGGTCTTTGATGGCCGTGTAGCCGGTGAAATCTCCCTGGCGGATGGCGGCAATCGGTACCGAGAAGGTGCCCGGGTTGGAATTGCGCAGCCGCAGCCCTTCATAGGAAAAGAAGAAGAAGGTCCGGTTTTTCACGATCGGTCCGCCCGCCGAAGCGCCGAATTCGTTGCGGTTGAAAGGCTGCCGGGGCCGGGAAATGGTGTTGTTGAAGAAGGCGTTGGCCGCCAGCTCCCGGTTGCGGTTGAACTCGTAGACCGATCCGTGGATTTCGTTGCTGCCGCTCTTGGTGAGGATGGAAACGGCCACCGATCCGCCGTACTCCGCCTTGGCGCTGTTGCTTTCCACCTTGAACTCCTGGATGGTGTCGAGCGACGGCTGGGTGGCCAGCGAGGTCGCATAGGAATAAGCTCCGCCGCCGTTGCCCAGGTCGTTGATGGTCACTCCGTTGACGGTGAACAGGCTGCCGCCCCAGTGCTGGGACCCGCCGATTTTGGGATTGGAGGCGGAGTCAGTCGAGGCATTGCCTGCTGCCGTAAAGAGGAACATATCCAGAGTCCGGCCGTTCACCGGCAGGCTTTCAATGGCGTGGGTGTCGATCACCAGGGCCACGGAAGAGGTTTCCGACTGGACCACGGGCGCCCGGGCGGTCACCTCGACGGTTTCGCTCAGTTGGCCGACTTCGAAGGTCAGGTCGTTGCGCACCGTGGCGTTGAGCAGGAGGCGGATGTTCTCCACGGTGATGGAGCGGTAGCCAGGATGCTCGGCGCGGATGCGGTACTGACCCGCAGGAAGGTTGGGCACAACGTAATCGCCGTTCTCATTGGTAACCGCGTCCCATTTGATTCCGGTCCCCTGGCTGGTGACCGTAAGGTGCGCGCCGGCAATCACCCCGCCGGCGTCCCGGGCCGTTCCGACCAGGGTTCCGGTCACGGACTGAGCCTGCGCAAGCGGGAAAACCAAGCACAATAATAGAAGGATGAGAGCACGTTTCATGGGTACCTCCAAAAGCGGGATAATAAACAAATGACCGGAAGGGGTATTTCTCAGCATTTCGAACATACTGTTCATTGTAAATGAACCTTACATCCAGCATTAAGAAATGTCAATCAGAAAAATTTGGCATAAACGGCTCATTATTATTGATTTTCATAAGCGATATGCATTTTTCATCCTATCACGGGTGACTTGACAAGTTTTCCTATTCGAATTAAACATTCATTAACAAAGAACTCTTCATTCATTTGGGTAAATAATGAAAAACAGAAGGAAAAGGAGGCCGCTGTGAAACCGCTGGAAAGGCAGATCCAGATTGTCGCCCGCCTTCGCGCCCTGCAGCGCGAAATGTCGGTGGAAGAGCTGGCCGCGCTGTTTTCCACTTCCCCTCTGACTATCCGCAGGGACCTGGACCGGCTGATCGGCGAGGGGCAGATCCTCCGAACCCACGGAGGGTGCGTGCTGCGCAGCATCGCGGAATCTCCCTTCCAGAAGAGGCTCTCGGTCCACTACGCCCTCAAGGCGGCCATCGGTCGGGCCGCCGCCGCCGAGGTGCAGCGGGGACAGGTCATCCTGATCGACGACGGATCCACCACCTACCACCTGGCGGCAGGATTGGGGGAAGTCGGGGCGCTCACGGTTTATACCAATTCGATTGCCATTATTCCGCTGATCAGCCGCTTTCCGCAGGTGCTGCTACGCATCCTGGGCGGAGACTACCATCGCGACCTGAAGTTTCTCGGGGGAAGCATCCCGGAATGGATCCTGGAGCGGCTTGAGTTCGACCAGGCATTCGTCGGAGCGGATGCCATCGACGCCGACGGGCGCTGCCTGGTGGGCGACCTGGTGGTGGCCCGCCTGACGCAGCTCATGCTGCAGCGGGCCCGCCGCCGCATTCTGCTTGCCGACCACACCAAGGTCGGCGGGAGCAGCCATGCGGTTTACGGCAGCCTGCGAGAGTTCGACCTGTGGATCACCACGGCCGGCCTGGAGCCAATCCGGATCGCCCCCTTCCGGGAGATGACCCGCATACTGGAAGCGGAAGCGGGTGCGGAGGACCTCCCCCCGGGCGAAAAAGAGGAAGAGCTCTCCGGGCAGTAGAAACGGCCGATTGGGAATGAAACGGTAAAAAGGATGCCCTGTTATGTTCCGCCGTCCCGGTGGGACTTGATTTCACGCCGAGCCAACCCGGCATGGAACTGTTCCTGCGAGGCAAAGGTCCCGTAAGGGACACCCGGATCATGACCCGGCAATTGACTGCCGGGTAGGCTCCAGGTGCGGACCAAGTCCCTTCGGGACGGCAGGTCCCCACCCATCCCCGGCTTTTCCGGGCTACCCTCCCGGTTCCGGACGTCTATTTTTTCCGCTTTCGGTGGATCTTTCCGGGACCCCGGAAAAACGGTAAAAAGAAAAAATATTTGTAACTTCTTCTTCTTGACGTTGCCCGGACCGCACTATACAATCCAGAAAAATAAAGGAGCCCGTAACCTCCGATCGTGTGAGGCCAACAACTTTAAATATTCAAGATTTGGAGCCGGCAATGAAAACGAAAATCCGACGATTATCGATTCCTTTACTCCTCATATTCCTCTGCGGCTCGGCGCTGCTTTGGGCGCAGGAGACGCGAGCGATCATCAACGGGACGGTGAGCGATCCCCAAAAGGCCAGGATCCCCGCCGCCTCGCTGGAGATCAAGAACATCGAGACCAACGTGGTCACCAAAGTGGAGACCAACGAAAGCGGGTTTTATACCACCCCGCCGGTCAACCCCGGGCACTATTCGGTCACCGCATCGGCCCCCGGCTTCAAGACCACGGTCCGGAGCGACCTGGAGCTCCGCGTTTCCGATCGTATTCAGCTGGACTTCGAACTCGAGCTGGGTGGGACCAACGAAACCATCACGGTCACCGGCGGGGCTCCCATGCTGGAAACCAGCACCGGCTCGCTCAGCACCACCATCAACAAGGACCTGGTGGCGGCGCTGCCCACATACGCCCGCAACGTCTTCGAACTGGTCAACTACCAGGCGGGCGTGATGGGCGCCCCAAGAAGTACCTACGGCATGCGACCGTTTGACAACGGAGACGGCGGCGCGAATATCCTGGGAGGGGGAGGCAACCGCAACGAGGTGATTCTGGACGGTTCGCCTAGCACCTACCGGGAGTCCACCGGTGCCGGCAACACCATTTCGCCCCCGCCCGATGCGGTAAACGAAGTAAAAGTCCAGACCAATGTCTACGACGCCGAATTCGGCCGTACCGCCGGCGGCGTGGTCACCCTCTCGCTCAAGAGCGGAACCAACGATTTCCACGGATCGGCCGCCTGGTACGTACGCAACGACGTCTTCAACGCCAACAACTTCGAAACCAATGCTGCCGGCGGAGCCAAGGCAACTTTCAAAATGAACCAGCCGACCTTCCTGTTTTCCGGCCCGGTCCGTATCCCCAAACTTTACAACGGAAAGGACCGTAGCTTTTTCATGTACGCCCTGGAAATTTACCGGAACAGCCGGCCGAACACCGGCTCGGGTTATTCCTACGGCGTCGTTCCCACTGAGAGGGAGAGGGCAGGAGACTTCTCCCAGACGTTCGTCTCCGGTACCGGCGGGGCGGCCGTGGCCATTTACGACCCCCTGACCACTGTGCTAAACGCCAACGGCACTTACACCCGTACCGCCTTCCCTAACTCCGTGATTCCTGCGACCCGCATCAATCCGATTGCCGCCAAGGTCATGGCCCTGGTTCTGAAACCCAATCTGGGCGTGCTCCCCAGAGGTCAAAACAATTTCCTGGTCTCCCCCAACTTCGATCACGAACCCTATAATTCCCACGTCTTCCGCTTCGACCATAAGCTCAGCGACAAGCACACCTTTTTCGTCAGCGGCACGCAAAACAGACGGGGCCAGACCAACGGCCTGGGCTTTGCCCTGAGTGCCTATCGGGCTGCCGGAACGCCCTATGTCTCCTCTTCCTACGAACACTGGCGCCGCAACACCTCGGGGGTCTTCAATTTGACTTCGACGCTCTCGCCGACCCTGGTTTCCACAGCTCGCATCAGCTGGAACCGGCATGAATTCGCCATTCGGGACGTCAGTATGGGATACGACCCGACGCAGCTCGGCTTTCCCGGTTCGCTGGTCTCCCAGGCCCAAACCGTTTCTTTTCCGTCCATGGCTATTGCAGGCTATACCACACTTGGCCCCACCCGGAACGATACACTCAACTTCAGCGACAACTGGACGATCGGGGAGACTTTGGCCAAAGTCATGGGCGCTCACTCGGTGAAGTTCGGCGGCGAAGGCCGGCTGATGCTCAATAACCAAAGCACCCCACCGCCGACCTTCAGCCTCTCTTCCTCGGCGGGCTTCACCCAGGCCAATCCGCTGACGGCCAGTCCCGCTTCGGGGGACGGATTGGCTTCCTTCCTGCTGGGCTACCCCAGCGCGCTGAGCAGCACCTATAACAATTTTCCATCCCAGGGACAGCGCTTCTATGCCCTCTTTTTCCACGACGACTGGCGCGTTTCCCAGAAGCTCACCTTGAATCTGGGCGTCCGCTGGGAATACGAGTCCCCAATAACCGACCGCTTCGATCACCAGATCCGGGGCTTCGACACCAGCTCTACCACCAACCTGGGGTCCGGCGGGCCGACGGTCCGCGGTGGCCTGCTCTTTGCCAGTCCGGACAATCGCTTCGCCTACAAGCGCGATCTGAACAACTTCGCCCCGCGGTTTGGTTTTGCCTACAAGGTGGCGTCCAATCTGGTCATCCGCGGTGGTTATTCCATTACCTACGCGCCGATGGCATCGATCTCTCCCACTACCGGGTATAGCTACACCACTTCACCCTCTGTTTCTGTGGCCAGTGCCGGAATCATTCCCATCACCAGTTGTCAGACCGGAAATTCCTGCGGGATGCTATCCAACCCGTTTCCCGACGGCATCAGCAAGCCTCCCGGAAGCGCCAGGGGTCTGCTGACCAACGTCGGGTCCAGTATTTCCTACATATGGCCGGGCCGAGTCATCCCCTACTATCATGGTTATTCCGCGGGCATCCAGTGGCAGCTGCCCTTCCGCTCCGTACTCGAGGTTTCCTATAACGGCCGCCTCGGCCGGGCCATCGGGGTGACCACCAATATGAATTCGGTAACCTTGGAGCAATACACTACCTACGGGTCCACGCTGACCTCCACGACGGTCAAAAACCCCTATGCCGGATTGCTGCCGGGCACTTCCCTTAACGGCGCTACCATGACCCTGCAGCAGTCGCTGCTGCCCTATCCCCAGTTCACTGGGATCACCGAGAACGAGCGAAGCATCGGAACGGAGCATTACGACTTCATCCAGATGAGCCTGGAGAAACGCCTGTCAGCCGGTCTCTCCGTTTCATCCAGTCTCACTCTGGCCTGGGGATGGATTTATCGAACCTACATGAACAGCGGCATGGACCCTATCGGGCAGTTCATCCGTCGGGACGCGGGCACTGTCCCTTACATTTACAACCTCAACGCCACCTATTCGCTCCCGTTCTTCAACAACGCTGGCGGCTGGAAGAGAGCGGTGCTGGGCGGCTGGCAGATTGCCGGGTTCGGCCAATCGCGAGCCGGAGGGATCATAACCGCCGGCAGCGCTTGGTCCACCGGGGTCGATCCCAAGCTCGACAACCCCACTTTGGCCCGCCGCTGGAATACCTGCACCTTGAACCTGAACAGCAACACCCGGCAGAACTGCGCCAGCACCAGCGAGCCGGTTGCCTGGGTGATCGACAAGCCGTTCACCCTGCGCACCCAGCCGCAGCCGCAGTGGAGCAGCATGCGCCAATGGATACCTCTCATGGTAGATCTCTCCCTCTACAAGTCGTTCCGGCTTTATGAAACGTTGAACATGGATTTCCGGATCGACGCCAATAACGCCTTCAACACCCCCCGGTTCGGTGATCCAAATGCAACAGGCACCTCGTCCCTGTTCGGGTTCACTACCCTGTCTCAGGCAAATATGCCCCGCTCGTTGCAGCTCAGCCTGAAGCTGCGCTTCTAAAGCGGCCTCGTTTCGGGGAACCCCGGCTCCTTTCGGAGCCCGGGGTTCCCCTTTTTTATTTTGGGGAAGATGGCCCAGTCTCTTGTAATGCGGCCGGGTCTTCGGCCCTGAACTCCTTGAAAAACAAGACCGACTCGGTTTCCAAAACCGGGTCGGTCTTTGCCTTTGATGAATTTTGCTCGGGCGCCAGGCCGATTCGCCCCTTTTTTTTAATGCAACTTTGGAGGATCCCATGCTTCGCAACCAATGGAATAGTTGGAGTCTTCTCATTCTGGTGCTGATCCCTTCCGTTTTGCCGATGGCAGCCCAGCAGGCTTCGTTAGTCGAGGGATTCAAGGCGCCGCCGGATATTGCCCGTCCGCGCGTTTACTGGTACTGGATGAACGGCAACATTACCAAGGAGGGGATCACCCGGGATGTGGAGTGGTTCTATCGCGCCGGCATCCGCGGCATGGAGACCTTCGATATCGGCGGATACGCGGGCAAAGGGGGTTCGGAGGTGGTCAAGCCGCCGCTGCGCTACATGCATCCCGAGTGGAAGGAAGCCTTCCACCACGCCCTGCAGGAAGCGGACAAACGCGGCATGGAAATCACCATCGGAGCCGCACCGGGATGGAGCCAGGCGGGCGGCCCCTGGGTGAAGCCTGAAGACGCCATGAAGAAGCTGGTCTGGACCGAAACGGCGGTGGCGGGGGGCAAGCCTTTTACAGGCGCGCTGCCACGGCCCCCGGAGGTGAACGGTCCGTTCCTGGACCAGGTGCGCCCGCCCCGCGCCGGAGTGACCCTGCCGACCTTTTACAAGGACCAGATGATCATCGCCTTCCGCCTGCCGGCGGAACAAAAGGCCCTGGAGCAATCGCACCCGACCGTGACCTCGAGCGGCGGCTCCTTCAGCTGGGCCGGCCTCGGCAG
>CAINFC010000269.1 GCA_903847975.1 uncultured Acidobacteriota bacterium
CACTTGAAATACGCTCCTGTGGAAAGTATCGTTGTTGGCAAATTACTATACGTTCCAACAAGGGAGCGTGTTTCAAGACTTTTCTCCTTTTTTCACGAGATAACTACGCTTGTTCAAGGCCTAAATTGCGTTCTGCATCCAGGGGGGCGGGTTCGGTTTTTCCCGAAAGGGCCGCTTCTATTTTCTCCATCATACGGTCCGGATGGATCGGCTTCGAAAGATAGTCGGAAATTCCCAATCGTTTCAGTGTATCGAAGATATCCGGTCGGGCGGTGAAAATGATGATGGGTATCTGCGAAAAAGTTCTCACCGCATGGAAAACATCGGCACCGCTTAGGCCGGGCATGACCATGTCGAGGAACATAAGATCGAACCGCCCGGTCCGCACGAGTTCAACGGCCTTGGCGCCGGCGGTTGTGAATTCGCTGTCATAGTCATGAAGCTTTAGCTTCAAGGCGAAGATCTCTCCAATTTGCGGGTCATCATCGACGATCAATATGCGCTTTTTCATTGTCGTACATTATATACCTACGGTTAGACAGGACGCCTATCTTCATCTCTTCTCGCTTCCTTTCTTTCCTCCCTCTTCCGGATTGGGAAGAGCGATTTCCAGGGCTCTCCGGAGGTCATTCCTTTTATAAGGCTTGCTTAAGTAGGCGGTCGGTTTTTCCGGAAAATCCGCTTTGGCCGCTTGCTCCCGGCCATATCCGCTGGCCAGGATAACCGGCATGGCCGGAGCTATTTTTCTGACCGCCAAAAGCATTTCCCAGCCGTCCATTTTCGGCATATTGATATCGGAAAATACCACTCGGATCTCCGCGGTGCGATCCCGGAAAATCTCCACCGCTTCCTCCCCGTTCTTGGCCAGGAGCACCTTGAATCCGAGGTGTCGCAGAATGGCGGAGGTGACTTGTCGGACCGGTTCTTCGTCCTCCACCAGCAGGACCGTCCCACCGCTTTTCCTCTTGGCCATGGAGAGATCGCTTGCGGGGACTTGGACTTCCTGTGCGGGTGCATCCAACTGCGGAAAATAGATTCGGAAGCGACTCCCTCTCTCCGGGTCGGAATCAACGGTGATAAATCCTTCATGCGCTTTGGCGATTCCGAGAGCGGCCGACAGGCCCATACCGCGATTATGGCATTTGCTGGAATAGAAGGGATCGAAAAGTTTCTCTATTTCAGCAACGGCTACCCCCTTGCCGCTATCGGCAACTTCCATGCAGGCGTAAAGCCGGCCGTTGACGATGGAATCTGCGGGAAATCGATTCGAGAAGTCCATTTCCGCGGGATGGACCGATTTCACCGAAAGTCGTATCGCTCCCCATAAGGATACGATCGATTCCCAGGCATTGCTTACCAGGCAGGAAAGGGCCTGCTGAATCTGATTCTCGTCCGCCATAATCCTGGGACCCGCGGCGCAAAAATCGGCTTCGAAAATCAAATGCTTCGGGATGGCCTCCTGGAGCAGGGGAAGGAATTTGCGGCACGTTTCCGACAGATCCAACGGCCTCCTGGCCCCGTTGGTTTTTCCAAGGTAAGTCGACAGCAAGGAGTAAACTTCCGAAAGCCGGTGTGCAGACTGCATTGCATCCTGCAAGAATCCGGAAACCTCCCTGCACGCCGACGGCAGCTTCGACATAGCCAGTTCCAAATTCGAAGTCACCACCTGCAGGTGATTGTTGTTGTGCCCTACGATCGCACCGGCCATCCGCGACAGGCTTTCCGATTTTTGCAGCTGCCGGTTGACCGCTTCCCGCTTATCCCGTTCTTTTTCCAGACATTTTCGGGCGGATATGTCGCGCACAAGGAACAAATAGGCTTCCCGGGAATCGTATCGGATCGGCACAAAGATGCTTTCCACAGGAATGCGGGACCCGTTCAAGGCTAAAAACTCTTGCTCCATCGGGGTAAGGATTTGTCCGCTTTCGCTCGGATGGCGGAGACGCTCGGAGACCGGATCCCGGAATTTCGGCGTGATTCGCTCCATCCATTTCCGGCCGATCAGCTCCTCGGCGCCGGAAGCGCCCATCAGCCGAACCATGGACGGATTCACATAGACGAACCGGTCCTCGCTGGTCACATAGATGGAATCCGGAGAATGTTCCGTCAGGCTCCGGAAACGCTCCTCGCTCAACCTCAATTCCTCTTCCGCTTGCTTCCGGTCGGTCACATCGAGGACCTGGGAAAGAACCGAAATAAGCTTGCCCGTGGTGTCGAACACAGCCGTGTTATACCATTCGCAATGAATCATGGTGCCGTCTTTGCCTATATTCCGGCTCCTGGTGGGGTTGTCGACCCGCTGTCCGCTGTAAAGGTCCATGGCTACCTGGAGGATACGGCTGCGGTCTTCTTCGGGCACCCAGGGCAGATCCTCGAAGCGCCTGCCGATTGCCTCCTCCGCGGTCCATCCGAATACTCTTTCCGCTTCGCCCGACCAGCGTATAATGTGGAAATCGTCGTCCCATTCCATCACCGCCAAGGGAGAATCTTCTATGTAGCGATTGAGCCGTTGCAGGGATTCCGTCAACTTCCTTTCGGCTTGCTTCTGCTCGGTGATATCGCGTCCCACCCATTGGACTTCCATTACTTGCCCATGGTCGTCGAAGATCCCGCGTTTCACGAAATGTACCCATCGTGCCTTCCCTGACCCATCCAGGACCTGGTGTTCTTCCTGGTCGAGCGGGTGGTCGGCTGAAATTCGATGGGCGTTCAGGATCCCCATCGGCGCCTCTTCCGGGAACAGGGCCGGGAGCCAGCCACGACCGAAGAGCTCCTTCTGGTTTTTCCCGAGAAAGCGGCAAAAGGCTTCATTGACAAAAGTGCAGACGCCAGAGACAGGTTGAAAGCGAGCAATAAGATCCGTCTGGTCTTCGACCACCGCCCGATAGCGGGCTTCACTGGCATGGAGTTCTTTCAGGGTTCGCGAAAACTCGCTATTCGCCCAGGACAGGGCTTCCTGATAGCTTTTTTGCGCGGAAATATCTTCAAAAAGAGCCATCAGGCACTCCGTGTCTTTGCTGTAGGCAGTTATGGCCAACCAGGTATCCGATGCCGACACGAAGACCTCCTTCTTCTCGGGAGTGCTCGTGTCGGTCACGCGGTCGAACATCTCAAAAAGCTCCGGAGTCCTTTCTTTGATTTCCGGGAAGACTTCGCTGAACCGCATGCCCCCGAATTCACCGCGCCCGAACATTTGGGCAAGGGCAGGATTGGCTTCCAGAAATACCAGGTCTTCAATTTTCCCAAGGCTGTCGAAGAGAATTTGGAAGTACGCCAGGCCTTGCTCCAGGTTTTCGAACAGGCAATCGAGAATCGGCCCCCTGTCCTGGAAGGACGCATGCTGTGGCGGAAGTCGCTCTTCCGCTTTCCTGGGTTCGCTGATTTCGGACAATGTCATGCGATACAAGGGGCCACCTTCCGGATCAAAAGAGGCCATCCCGCTCATTTGAACCCAGATGGGAGAGCGGCCGTTCCGCACCACCCGCAGGTTACAGGTCTGCAGTTCGCCCGGCTTATGAAGCCGCTTCCTGTGCTGGCGGTAAACAGGGAGGTCCTCGGGATGAATAAATCGGCTTAAGGGCTGGCTGACCAGTTCGTGCACCGGCAAATCAAGAATTTCCGAGGCCGACAGATTGGCTTTCTGAATGCGCCCTTTTAGGTTGAGCGTGAAAAAAGCGGCGGTCGCATATTCGAAGGAGTCCTCGGACCGCGAGAAAGGTATCTCTTCCCGCAGTACCCTTTCGGCATCCTCCTTCTGTTTTTCGAATTCGGCTGAGCCCACCCGCTCTTCCGGATGGAATGGGAGCGCTTCCCGCCCGCCAGGCTCTACGGCTTCCATGGCCGGGCTGGGGTGCGATGGGCCATCAATTATTTTTACGGTTTTAAATGCCATTACTCCCCCCCTTTTCCGGCAGAGGCCAAGTAACTGTAAGAACGTGGCCGGCAATCCAGCAATAGCAGGTGTTTTCGTCGATTTCCAGGAGAACCGCTTCTTTGTTGTCCTCCTCATCCGGCAGCGAATTGAATTCCTCTTCCCAGTCGACTTCATAAGGATCGTCTTCATCCGGATACATAAGGCATCTCCTTTCTCACTCAAAAAAACGCCAGGGCACCTATCAATTTATGTCGCGCGGCGAGATTCGTCCATAGGGGTTTTGATCCGTCGAGCTACGAAAAGTCCCAAGATCCGGTTTTCTCTCAGCGGCCCGGCGGTGTTTGAAACGGCAGCCAACAGACACGTCTTCCTTGACGGACCTGGTCGGGCATTTTATAGTTGTAGAAAACCGTGGGCGCCATGAAACCCAGAGCGAAAATCCGCAAAAACCGTTGTTCCTTTCGCAGCCGAATGCGGGCCGCAGCCGTTCGCACCGCCCACCGGGTTACCGTTCAGGCGGGTGGAGTTCGACGGCGCCGGGTACGGAACGGTTCACGGAGAAAAGCGGAAACCGAACGGCTCGACGGCGCCGGGCCGGGGCTGTGCAGGGACCACGGGAAGCTGCGGCAGCAAATCGAAGAACGGGAGAAACGGGAAGTCCGGATCCTGGAAATCGCCAACCGGGAAAAAACCCGGGTGGGGAAAGAGCTGCACGATGGGCTGGGGCAGCAGCTGGTATTGTTGAAATTTCTTGCTGCGGCGCTGCGTGACGGAGGCACCGGGGAAAGGAAGGCCATCGAGGATGCCGCCGGGGAAATGTGCCGTTCGCTGGACCAGGCCCTTGACACGGTGCGGGAAATTACCCGTAGCCTGCATCCGGCGCCATGCGGGGAGAATGATCTGGGGAAGGCCTTGGAGCAGCTTGTGGGCAGAGCATCCGGAGGGGGATGCTTTCATTGTCTGCTGGAATGCCCCCAACCGATGCCGGTTCGCAGCCCACTGGTATTTCATATGTTTTACCAAATTGCCCGAGAGGGGTTGCATCTTGTCGTGCGTCACTCCCAAGGTCGGCATGTCCGGATGACTCTTCAAAATGTCTGCAACGGGATCCGCTTGACCATTCAGGATGACGGAAGCGGCCTATCCCGATTTCTGGAAACCGACAGCAGTCCTGAACTCGAGATCATGCGCTCTCGTGCTGCCGTCCTGAAAGCCGTTTTGGAAATAGGAAGTACGCAGGACGGCGGCGCACGGATTCATTGCCTTTGGGAACCGCCGGCCGTGGAACCGCCGGATTGCCGGTGAGCGCTGTGGGCTAATTGCCTTTATTTGAGGCGAGTCAGTCCTGCGCGAACCGCGTATTTGGTCAGTTCGGCCACGCTGTAGAGGTCCAGCTTTTTCATGATGCTCAATCGCTGATTTTCCACCGTCTTCAAGCTGACCTTGAATTGAAAGGCAATTTCCTTGCTGCTCCTTCCGTCGGCGATAGCCTGAAGGATTTTCCTCTCGCGCGGTGTCAGCGAGGAGGACGCCGATGCCCCTCCTATCTCTTCTTCCGGGATTCGCTGCAGGTAATCGCGCACCAGAATGTCCGAAATGCGCGGACTGATGTAGGTTTCGTTTGCCGCCACGTGGCGGATGGCGGCGGCCAGCTCCTCGAAGGCCACATCTTTCAGCAGGTAACCGAGGGCTCCGGCTTTCAAAGCCTCAACCACAAAATGGCGGTCAGACTCCATCGAAAGCGCCAATACCTTCACCTGGCGGAAATCTCTGGCGATGACCCGCGTGGCCTCCACACCGTCCATTTGGTTCATGGAAATATCCATCACCACTACGTCGGGAAGATGTTCGCGGGCTAACTGAATGGCGGATAAACCGGAGGATGCTTCGGCCACCACCACCATGTCCGGCTCCTTTTCCACCATGCTCCGTAGACCTTGACGGACGATCCGGTGGTCATCCGCTAAGAGGACTTTGATCATGATTCCTTCTCCTCCCTAAGCGTATCGACAGGTTCGTCATGCGGCAGAATCTCGGCCCGTAGGTCAGGAAACATCTTACTTGCCGGTTTTCGTGTCTCTTCCATATGGTACCATTTTTTTATCGTCGTTGGCGGGGCGTAAACGCACGAAAGTCAAAGCGAGGAAAGGAAAGGCGATGTATCGGGCCTTCCTTCGGGCGAATCGGCCGAGCATTCGTCGGCATCTCATCGGTGCGGTTTGCAGACTAAAAATAGTATCGGATGGATCCGAAACAGATGTTCGGATACCCGCCGAATTCCGTGCGCAAGGGGACCGGGCCGCCGCTCTCCGCTCTCTCCCGGTTCCCGCCGAAGCCGAAGAAAGCTCCGGCTCCGAGGTAGATATTACGAACCAGATTGTATTCCATCTGGGGGGCCAGAAGCAGGGATCGGTCCGTCAGGTTCATCATAGACTGGGCCATCACGGTCAATAGTCCGGAGATCCGGTAGTGCATCCCGGAGATCAGATAATGACGTCCCAGCAGATACACGGATCCCTCCAGGTAGGCCGGCTCCGCCAAGGCATCGGGGTACTCACCCGGCAAAGCCTTGCCGGCCCCGTTAAAGTGATATTCCAGGAATCCGTAGGTCTTATCGGTGAAACTGTAATCCGCCCCGCTGGAAACGCGCAGATAGGCGCGCCGGTCGTCTGCGGCGTTGCTTTCTGTGGCGCGGGCCAATACGTAGGCCGATTCGATCCAAAAGCCCGCTCCACGGATAGCCCGGGCCAGATCGAATCCGAACATCAGGTTGCGTCGAAAACCCATCAGCAGAAATGCCATATCGGTTCGGCAGGCATGGGCTTTGATACGGCCATAGGCGGCGCTGTTTTGGAAGAGGAAGTCTTTGCCGAAAACGTAGCCGGTATCGATTTCACTGAGAGTGCCCAGCGGTATCCGCGCCCGCACGGCGTCCACACCGATCCGGTCTTCGGTGTCCAGGGTCCCGAACGTAAAGGGGGCCAAAATATCGGTCGGGTTGACGGATCGGGCACTTCCCCAGGCAATCGCCTGGCGCCCAACGGTAATATCGACGGGGGCGGTGTGCAGAGAAAGGGAAGCCCGGTCCAGATTCTGCCCCAGAATAAAAAGATCGGTTGAACTGCTCTCCGGCGGGTACAGCGCCGGTTTTAAATCGGCGAAGCGATAGACGAAAGGCTCGACAGGCGAAAGGAGCAGCGAAGCTGCGGATAACCCGGAGCTTTGAAACCGCGGGGCCAAGTCATAGCTCGCTTCCAGCTTCATCCAGCTTTCGGGTCGATACGATGCGTTCAAACGGAATCGATGGCTCGAAAGCCCCTGCCAGGACCGCCCTGGACCAGAGACGGAAGGAAAGAGCAGGAAATGATAGCTTTTATAAGAGCCGCTGAAAAATCGATCGGCAGCCTCTGGCGCCGTTCCCGGGCTCCAAATCCAAAGCAGGAGAGAAAGAAAGCACTTCGCCCGATGGGAGTTCTTATTTCCGGCTTTCATCTCGGTTGATCATGCCATCCTTGAGGGTGACGATACGCCTGGCTCTTTCCACGACCCTCTGGTCGTGAGTGGAAAAGACGAAAGTCATACCTGTTTCCTGATTCAGCCGGTACATCATGTCCAGCAAGGACTCACTGGCAGCAGTATCCAGATTGGCTGTGGGCTCATCCGCCAGGATAATGGTCGGCCTGGATACCATAGCCCGAGCTACGGCCACCCGTTGCTGCTGTCCGCCGGAAAGCTGCGTCGGCAAGCGGTTCCCGAAGCCGTCCAATCCGATAACCCGCAGGATTTCGGTAATCCGCTGCTTCCTCTCCTTTTTGGATAATCCCTGAAGCAGCATGACGTATTCCACGTTTTCCTCCACCGTTAAAACCGGAATGAGGTTGTAAGCCTGAAAGATAAACCCGACATGATCCCTCCGGAAATCCGAGAGCTCCCGTCCGCCCATCCGGGAGAGCAGTTTCCCGCCCAGCCAGACCTCGCCTTCCGATGGGAAATCCAGTCCGGAGATTACATTCAGCAGCGTGGTTTTTCCCGAGCCGGAAGGGCCGACCAGAGCGGTGAACTCACCGTAGTCGATCCGAAGGTCGGCTCCCCGGAGGGCAGACACAGGTATCCCGCTGTCGGTATAAATCTTGGTCACGCCTTTGGCAATCACCAGTTCTTTGCTCATGGTCGTGGAATCACTGCCCCTGCCGCATGGCCGCGGCGGGCGGAATACCGGCGGCGATAAGCGCCGGATAGAATCCTGCCAGTACGGTAAAGAAAATGACCCAAAGAGGGTACTCGATAAATTGCCATACGCTTAGAACAGGGAAAATCAGCTTACGAATCGTCACTCCGGCATACTCGATTCCGGTATAATCGATCCCGACTCCGGACGCCAACAGAGTGATCAGGCCGCCCAAAATACAACCTAGAACACTGCTGAGTATCGCCAGGGAACCGGCTTCGCAGACGATGAGACCGGCGATGCCTTCGGGACGAGTCCCTAAAGCCTTAAGAACCCCAAATTCAAACAGCCGCTCATGCAGGGACATGAACAGCGTATTGATGATGCCCAGGGCAACCACTCCGAAAAGCATCAGGCCGGTAAGGTAAATGCTGAAGCGTGCCAGCCGGAACGCCGCCGCCATTTGCGGCAGCAGCTGGGGCCAACCGAGCGCCTCATTATCATCCTGCGTATATTCGCCCCAGAAAGGAAGCGCGGCATTGCTCCCATCCTCCGGGTTTTTGAACATCAGGACAATCTGGTGGGCATTCCCGCCTATTCCCAATGCTTCGCGGGCTTTTGACAGGCGCACAAACGCCATCCCCCGGTCCATGGCGGGGATGTTAAACCGGCAAAGCCCTGAGACGCGAAACAGGTCCTGGGAGAGCAGGCCCGTGCCGACCTGAGAAACCGTGACCACCAGCCGATCCCCGAGGGTTACCTGCAGAGTTTCGGCCAGTTGGTATCCGATCACTATGTCTTGAGGATTCTGGCCGGTAAAATAGCTGCCCCGGACGATCGCTTCATCGATTTCAGAAACTTCTTTTTCTGCGGTCGGATCCACTCCGACCAGCTCCACGGAACTTACATCAGAAGGCGAGGATACCATTCCATGACTGATGGCCCTCACGGAAAAGTTCTTGATCCTTGCGTCCTGCGCCAGCTTCGCAAGAATTTCGGACAAGCGGCGGATGGTCAAATCCGTTTGACGCGTCCCACGAAATCCCCGCCGCTGAATCTCCGCCTGTCCGAGAAAAGTGGAGGTGGCGGCCTCCATCATGTTGTTTTCCATTCCCTTCATCAGGGCATCGACGAAAATCAGAGAAGCCAGGCCTACTCCGATGGCCACGCCGGCGATGAGCGAGCGTCGCTTGTTGCGAAAAATATTTCTCCAGCCAAGCCGGATCCAAATTGAAAAAAGCATCATCGCAAGCCCCCCTTCGGTAAGCCGGCCATGCGCCCTGATTAAAATGTTTTCATGGCTTTAGCGGCTTTGGTCTTTGCGGCGGTCAGCGCAGGTCCGACCCCCACCAGAATCGCCGATAAAATCACCGTGACCGCCGGGATCAAAAGGCTGCCGGCGGTCACCTCCGTGTACATGCGGTCAAACCGGACGCCCCCGAAAGTGACCGCGGTCGGCATAGGAATGCCGCGGATGGACAACAGCCCGTTGATCGCCGCGCACAACCCGATACCAACGGCTACTCCTCCCAGGGCCACCAGCAGCACTTCGCAAAGCACCAGCCGGATGATTTGAAGGGGCCTGGTTCCCAAGGCTTTCAGCAATCCGTATTCTCGTCGACGCTCGAGAACCGACATCAGAACGGTATTGAAAACACTCACCGCCACCACCAGGATGATTACGAACAGCATGATCCACATCCCCATTTGATCCGCTCTCATCGCTTCGTAAAAAGATCGGGCAAACTCCTGCCAGGGTTGAATCTCCAGGCTTGAGTTACGCAGCGCCCGACGAAGGGCCATGGTAATGGCCTGAACCTGTTCCAGGCGGTGCACCATGACAGCAATCTCATGCACCCTTCCTTCCAAAGCCAGGAACCGCTGGACTTCGTCCAGTCGGATAAACAGGCTGGTGAGATCGCTTGCCTCATCGCCTGTCTCCACAATCCCGCCGAGCGGAAACACATCGTTGGCCAGCGATCCGTCGGCTGCCTGGGTAACCAGAACGATGGAATCTCCCGGCGCGGCATCGAGAATGCGGGCGGCATTCTTGCCCAAAAAAACGGACCGCGGTGCAGCCTCATTCCATGGCTCTCCCGAGACGATTTTCCGGCTGAAACCGGTAGCCTTTTCCTCCAGCTCCGGATCTATCCCGATCAATTGGACGGCGGTCGTCTTATCGTTGAAGCAAGCCAGCCCGGCGGAGAAGACCCTGGGCGCCCAAGACCGGACGCCACCGACTGCCTGAAGGGTTTGCCCGACGGTCCGATAATTTTCAATCGTATGGAAGAGGGAGGGCCGGTCCAGGTAGCCATGGGAATGAATTTCAATCTGGCCAAGACGGTCGTCGGTAAACATTTTGATTACATAGGCGTATGTGCCATCGGACCAGCCGATGGAAACCGATGCCAGCACAAAACCACCGACCATGGTCAGCAAGGTCAGAACGCTTCGGCGTTTCTGGCGCAAGGTATTGCGAAAGGCGATTTTCAGGATCATGGCTCCCGCTTTCTCCCCTAAAAGGAGAATCTAGTTGCCCGACTGTAAGTTCCGTAACGAAAAGATTTGCGCAGAAAGGTGGAAATTGAATTCGGCCTTAAGATAGCGCAAAATGGTTTTCTGCCCTTCCTTATTCTGCGGCGTAACCTCCATCACCGAAGGGATCAGACGGCTTCCAAACCGTTTTACGTCCCGGAAATGGATGGTGCGAACCAATTGCCCTTTTTCGTTGAAATACTTATCCCAAACCGGAATCAGATCGTCTTTTCCGATGGCGGCGAGTATTTTCCCCCAAACAATGGGAAGGCCCTCTCTTGGTGTCATGGCCACATACAGGCGATCCGGCTCCGCCTCGGCCGGTGCGGCAAACCGGTAGGTAAAATCGTCGAGCAGGGTGAATTCCTTCACCAGGTCGTCATTGGTGAAGTCGGATCCCATCCAGGAGCTCATCATCATCGACGGCGGTATTTTTATGACCTTGTTCGCCCTCGGCAAATAATTCCACATCTCGTTCCCCAGGCGCAGCGTAGCGATACCCTCCTCACGGGGAGGGGAGAGGATGCGGATGAATGTTTTGGATTTGCCTTGGGTCCATACCTTCATGCACAAAGTTCTTTTCCAGTGCGGAGTGACGATTTCCATCTCCACTTCCGAAAAGCTGGTATCGGCCCGGTAGAGCTCGTCCATTTTTTTGACCACCTCGCGCAGATCCTGCGCCTTTGCCTTCCATCCGAATCCGAGAATCAAGGCAATCCCGGCTGCCAACAAAACCGCACGGGAATTTTTCTTTCGCCGCCAAGGGGGTGGAGTTTCGTGTGCGCCTCTGCGTACATCCGAAGGGATGCGGCGGCAGTTTGCGCCGGACCGGGATTGGTTCGAGGTATCACCGGGAGCCCGGCGCTCCGGATTGGTCTGGTTGTCAGGAGTCATGGCCCCCTCTTCGGCATTTTGAAACCCGTCTGCCGAGTTAGATGAATGCTGGGAGTACCTGCCCGTTTTCCAATTTTAATTTTATCACTTTATTAAGAAACACCCGGCGGTGTTTCCGTTTTATCTGCCCTGAAATCCTTGCACAGAAAACCCTTCGCTTGCCGAATGCTGCTCCGCCCTGAATTTCCCCATCCCCTCTTTGCAAGAAAGCTTTCCACACACAGCGTCATAAACAATTTCGTATAGGAGAAAAATACTACAGCCAAGGCTATTATCGCGGCGCGATACGACAAGAGCTTGCCAGGAAATCGTATCCGTAAATCGGACGGAATGTCCCGTCCGGGATACCTACCTTACGACGAACTTGCCATCCGTAGGGGCGTGCGGCGCGCGCCCTATGTAAAAAGCTTTCCATCCGAGTCTTCGGAGGATGGACGCAACCGTTCGGTGGACGGTTCATTCGTAAAATGGGTCTGGCCAGGAGAATCCTTGGGGCGCGCGCCGCACGCCCCTACTACTGAAAAGTCCTTTCGTGGAGGAAAAGGAGAGGTTTGGTTGCGCATGAATTTATGACGCCCTGCGCTTCGATTCCTGAGGGAGAAAATTCTCCAAGAGACGGAGGACAGGCTCAATCGGGTGTGGTACCATGGTTTTAGGAAGCAACCATAGAAAAAGAGAGGAGGATTGGGAGATGAAACCTGTCCGCACTTTTTCGGTGATACCTGCCTTGCCGGCATCCCTGGAGCGGCTTCGCGAGCTGGCCTTCAACTTGCGGTGGGCCTGGCACCACGAGACCATTTCCTTATTCCGGCGTTTAAACAGCGATCTTTGGGAGAGCACAGGACATAATCCGGTTCTCATGCTGGGGACCATCGATCAAAGTCAGTTGGAGAGCGCTGCATCGGATGAGGCGTTTCTGGCCCACCTGGAGCGCATCTGCCGGGATCTGGATGGCTACTTGGCGGGACCCACCTGGTTTCGCAAGGCCCATGGGGAAGGAGTAAATCCGCTGGTTGCCTATTTTTCCGCGGAATTCGGCCTGACCGAATGCCTCTCCATCTTTGCCGGCGGCCTGGGGATCCTGGCTGGCGACCATGTCAAATCGGCCGGCGATCTGGGCCTACCCATGGTTTGCGTAGGATTGTTATACCAGCAGGGATATTTTCGCCAGTATCTGAATGAAGCCGGCTGGCAGCAGGAAGCGTATGAAGACAACGATTTCCATAATCTTCCGCTTACCTTGGTGCGGCAAGCGGACGGTTCGCCTCTAACCGTCCCTATTGAATGTGGTGTAAAAAAGGTCCTTGCCCAGGCCTGGCGCGCCCAAGTGGGCCGGGTACGCCTTTATCTGCTGGATACCAACCTCCCGGCCAATCCACCGACGGAGAGGATAATAACCGACCAGCTTTATGGCGGCGATATGGAGATGCGCATCCAGCAGGAAATCCTGCTGGGCATAGGTGGGTATCGCCTCCTGGAGAAGATCGGCCTGGCACCCACCGTCTATCATTTGAACGAAGGTCATTCGGCCTTTTTGGCATTGGAAAGGCTGCAGCGCTTGATGGAGACGCAGTCTCTATCCTTTGCCGAGGCCCGGGAGCTCGGTTCCGCCGGACTGGTTTTCACCACCCACACGCCGGTTTCCGCCGGACATGATTTTTTTACCCCTGCTTTAATGGAACAGTATTTCGCGGAGTACATCGCCAAATCAGGCTTATCTCGAAAAGAGTTTTTAGCCCTGGGTCGACAGAATCCAAAGGACGAAAATGAAAAATTCTGCATGACCATACTGGCCTTGCGCCTTGCCGCCCATTCCAACGCGGTAAGTCGTCTCCATGGCCAGGTGACCCGAAACATGTGGCAAGGAATATGGCCCGGTGTGCCGGAAGAGGAGGTCCCCATCGGGCAGGTAACCAATGGCGTTCATTTCCGCTCCTGGATATCCTTTGAAATGAATCAGCTGTATGACCGATATTTAGGGCCCAACTGGAGAGAACAGCCTGTGGATCGCGCCATTTGGCAAAAGGCCGAACGGATTCCAAGCGAGGAACTTTGGCATATCCACGAAGTGCGGCGGGAGCGGCTGGTGACTTTCGCCCGCCGTCGGCTCCGGGAACAGCTGATTCGCCGTGGTGCGCCTCAGACCGAAATAGAGGTGGCGGATGAGGTTCTGGATCCCGACGCGCTGACGATCGGCTTTGCCCGGCGCATGGCTACCTATAAGCGTGCTACTTTACTGCTGCAGGATCCCGAGCGGTTGGGACGAATTCTCAACCATCCCTCCTGCCCGGTGCAGGTTATTTTCGCCGGGAAAGCTCATCCGCAGGATAACGGCGGCAAGGAGTTCATCCGCCAAATCCTGGCGTTATCCCGCCAGGACAAATTTCGGCATCGAGTGGTTTTTCTGGAAGACCACGACATGGCCATCGCCCGATATCTGGTTCAGGGCGCCGATGTCTGGCTCAATACCCCTCGCCGGCCGGAGGAGGCCAGCGGTACCAGTGGGATGAAGGCCACCGCCAATGGAGTTCTGAATCTCAGCACGCTGGATGGATGGTGGGATGAGGCCTGGCGCAGTGTGGGCCGAGATGCCGAACCGATCGGATGGGCGATCGGACGGGGGGAAACTTACGATAACCACCAACAGCAGGATCAGGTGGAAGCCGAGGCTCTTTACGATCTTTTGGAGCGTGACGTGGTTCCGGCCTTTTATGAGCGCGGCAAGGATCGGCTGCCGCGTCGCTGGATTTCCAGAATGAAGTCTTCCATTGGCACTCTCTGTCATTATTTCAATACCAATCGTATGGTCCGGGAATACACGGAACAGTATTATCTGCCGGCTGCCGCCCGTTTCGACCGGTTGGCCGCCGATGGAGCCGCCAATGCCCGCTCCCTGGCCTCGTGGAAGAAGCGTGTTACCCAAGCCTGGCCACAAATCCGCATTGAGTCCCTGCAGAGCGACGACGGCAACAAGGTTCAGGTTCGGTCGACCTTCCGGATCCGGACAGTTGTAAATCTTGGCTTGCTGAAACCGGAAGAGGTTTCGGTGGAACTCTACCTGGGCCGTGTCGATAAGCAGGGGGAAATCTCCGAGGCAGACCGGCATCCGATGGCTTGCGTTGGGCCTGCCGGCGTCTCCCGGTACTTTTTTGAAGCTATGACTCCAACCTCCTGCAGAAGCGGCTTGCACGGGTATACAGTGAGGATCCTGCCCAACCATCCGGACCTGATCACACCGTTCCTGCCCGGTTTGATCGTCTGGGCGGAAGCCACACTCGCGGATGGCTAGCCCAGGTGCGGCCTTTTGAAGGAGCGGGCATGGAAAAGCGACAACTGGTCATCTTCACCGATCTGGATGGTACCTTCCTGGGCCACCACGATTACAGCCACGCAAAGCTTGATCCTGTCCTGCCGGTTATTCGGGATTTGAAAATCCCGCTGGTTTATTGTTCCAGCAAAACCCGGGCCGAAATGGAGAAACTTCGGGAGGAGACCGGAAACCATCACCCGTTCATTGTGGAAAACGGTGGGGCTGTATTTTGGCCGTCAGGATATTTCCCGCAAGCAGAGGGGAACAACGAAAAACGGGATGGCTATCATTTGCTGGAGCTGGGAATACCCAGGGTGAAGCTACTGCAGGAATTGAACCGGATCCGGACGGTATTGGGGGCGCCTATCCGAAGTTTTGCCGACATGACCGCTTGGGATTTGGCGGAATCTTCCGGTTTGTCCGTCGAAGCCGCTCGCTTGGCGAGGGAGAGAGAGTACGATGAGCCTTTTGAGATCATGACACAGGACAGCTCGATCCATGCCCGGGTAGCGGAGCAAATCGCCCGAACCGGCCTGAATTGTACCCGGGGGGGGAGGTACTGGCATATCCTGGGGAACAACGACAAGGGCAAAGCTTGCCGCTTCCTCATGGAAATGTTCCGCATGCTCTATCCTTCCATGATCACAGCCGGTTTTGGAGATAGTGCCAACGATCTTCCCATGCTCCAGGCCGTCGATCTTCCCATATTGGTAAAACGAGGCGACGGCACCTATGATCCTCAGATCAGGAATTCCCTGTCCGGCGTCATTCTTGCGGAGGGAGTCGGTCCGGAGGGTTGGGCACGGGCGGTTCAGCCGCTTCTATCCCGATTTGGCCGCCCTAAACTTTGAAGGATAATTTCCCACGGCAGCCGGCGGGAGAGTGATGACTTGGCGGCAAGCACGATTCCCACCGGAACCCGCACGGATCGGATCTCAGCGCCAAGAACCTGAAATCCGGCCTCTTCCGGGGCTTCTCGGAAAAAAATCGGTCGGCAATCCAGCAAATCGGAGAAACGCCGATGGGTCCGCTCGAAAGCGCGTACCAACGGGCTTATAATGGGTAATTTCAGGGTAAATGCAATGCGGAGATCCGTAATTCCCATGAAGGGAATCATGGAATGACAGAGGACAAACCGGAATCGGAAGGTCATCCCTATGAACAATCTAAAATCCATCCTGGTGGCAGGACACAACTTGGAAATCGATCGGCTCCTCGCAACCTTAACTCCTTCCTTCCCGCTGCGCATCGCCCGGGTAGCCGATAATCCGGAGATTCCATTGTGCCTGTGCAAAGAGCTGTTCGATTTGATTTTGACAGATGTACATACGATAGGAGCGGCGGATTTGGAATTGCTGAGGAAAATTCACGAGATGGCTCCGGAGGCTAAAGTAATTGTTCTTGCTTCGGAGAGCTCGCCGGAGGATGTCGTTCGGGTGCTGCGCGAACATGCCTTCAGCTTTTTTCTCAGCCCATTCGATTGGGCAGCTGTTTCGGACATGATCTCACAGGCATTGAGCCTTCCCGGATGGTCGGATGGGATCGAGGTTCTTTCCTCCAAACCCGACTGGCTTGCCCTGCAGGTGCAATGCAAGAGAGTTGCCGCCGATCGATTGGTGCAGTATCTGCGTTTGATGAAAATGGATTTGCCGCTGGAGGAGCGCGAGAATATCGCTCTTGCTTTCAGGGAAATGCTGCTGAATGCCATGGAACATGGCGGAAAATTTGATCCCCGGCAACGAGTGCGCGTAGAGTATGTGAGAACCAGCCGTGTTCTCATGTATCGCCTGGAGGACCCTGGCGAAGGGTTTTCTTTCCATCACCTGCCTCATGCCGCCATTTCCAACCCACCCGATTCGCCGGTCAGCCACATGGAATACCGCGAGCAGGCTGGGATGCGCGGCGGCGGATTCGGTATTCTCTTCGCACGAAATCTGGTGGACGAATTAATTTTCAGCGAGAAAGGGAATAAAGTTTTACTTTTCAAGTATCTCAACCGAGAATAGCAAGGACACACCTGAAAAGCGATCGAAGCCCTAATTGGCCAACGTTAGGGAAAGACAGGCATGCTATCCTGGGGTGGAACATGGAAAGGGGTGAAATTGCCCGGCGTTCGCCCCGGTGGAACTTGTCGAATCGAACTTTGGCCCCTTTCTCGCAGGCCCGTGTCAAATTTTCTCGGGTGAAGCAGGAGTGCCCAATGAATCGTGCGGAAGGATTCGCTTGTCGATGATAAACTCACGGTAAATGGCTGCCGTGCAGCCGCACCACCAGGACGGAACAAGGCGAATAGCGCAGGACGTATTCGGCAACGCTCCCAAGCAGCAGGCGGGACAGCCCCGTTCTTCCGACCGTACCGATCACCACCAGCTCCGCATTTTCCCTTCTGGCCAACTCGACGATGGCCACGCCCGGGGGAGTGAAGGCCACTCGGACCGCGCCTGCGGCGTCAAAGCGGTGTAAGGCTGCCTGCAGGCGGTTCTCCGCGTTTTGAAAGAGCCTGCCCAACTCCTTGGGAGAAAGCAAACCGCCGGGAAACAAGGCTCCGGTCAACATGTCCGGGGTGTGCGGACGGGTTACATCCAGGCTGTGCATCAGGAGAAGTTCACATCCCATTCTTTGGCTCTCCTCCACCGCCGTTTGGATTTCCGGCAAAGAGCTATCCGAAAAATCGGTGGCCGCCAGGACTTTTTTCCGGTGGGATCCCGGATGAACAACCAGCACGGGACAGGACACTTTCCGGACAATCCTTTCCGGATCGTAATCGACCGTTTTTCCATACAGCCATTTCCTGGGGCGGTAAGGAAGGACCAGGAGATCGCATCGCGTGCGGTTCGCTTCCGCAGCAATTGTCTCTACGGAATGCCCCGAGTCCTGGTGGAAAAACCGGGAGTAATGCTCACAAGACATGATTCCGGGCAGACTTTTCGGAAGATCATGGCTTCCCAGAGAATTCCGGTGTAATTCCTGCAGGACCACCTGTTCTCTTGCTTCGGGGAACGGTATGCCCTCTGTTCTCCGGACCACCGGCAGAAAGGTCAATCGGCTCCCATCGTGTTCCGCCCGCAGCTCGGCTTGCCGGGCGGTTTCCCCTTGATCCATGCCGGATACGAGCGCGCAGAGGATATTTTGAAAACGGATTGACATGATCGTTCCATGCTTGCCATGCCGGCAGTAACGTATCAGAGATGCTGGACCATTCCAAGTATTACAACCTCCGGGGGCGACCGGTCGCTGGCTTGCCCGTCCGCCGAGACGGTCGTGAACTGCCTTGCGCGGATTTCTGCATTTTTTACCCAGCGGAACATCTGCGTCTTCACGGCATCGATGCGCGCCGGGCAAACCGGCGGTTCCGATGCGGAAGAACAGCTCACTTCGAAGTGAAAGAAGAAAGGGAAAGCCGCGGCCCGGCGGCCGAACTCCGCCAGAAGCAGCTTCTCTTTGCCGGATAAGGTCGTACTCTTTTCCTGGAATGGGATGGTGTGAACGAAATCAGGACCGGTGAGCCGATTTTGCAGCTCCAGGCTGGCCAGCCGCCCCAACCGGCCCAGGATCAGGTTTTCCAGGATCATTTTACTTTGCTCGCTAACCGTCTTGGCGGAATGAAGATCGCACTGCAAAATAACAGGAGTGCCCTCCGATTCCAAAACGATCCGCTCCTTCTCCAGCTGAACTCCGGGCAGCATTCCAAAGGCATCCTGCGTCGCTTTCTGCACGGATTGTAAAATCCGCTGTTCGAAAACGACCAAGGGCATGCGGTCCATTTCGGAGCGCACATATTCCCGGACCGCCTCTCCGCCGCCCTTCAGGATGTCCAGCTTGCGGGCGGTATCGCCGACTCCGGCTTCTTCCACAATGACCTGCTGCACATCCAGCCGGATCTTCCGATTCAGCTTCGCCGACAGTTGTTCGGAGATGCGGCGGATCACATCGCCATCGAACCGGTTGATGGTTCGAATGACCACTTCAATCGGGATCGGGTCTTCCGCGCTGTTGAAATCCAGCCCGGCAATTTTGGATTTCCTGGTCTGCTCCAGCTCGGCTTTTAAAAATCCGGAAATCTCTCTTTTCAGGCGGGCTTGGCCGGCAGCCAGGGACAAAGTATGAACCAAAGGAATGGAAAGCAGAAGGAGCAAAGCGGAGGCAATCAGTATGCGGTTCCGGACCATAAAGCGATGCTGTTGCGGGGCCATTTGCTGCTTCGGCCGGAATCCCGCCAGAAGAAAAACCAGATCGGCACTGATCACGATGGCGGTCATGTTGGTGAAAAACAGCATGAAACCGCCGCCAGCCGAGGCCCAATGCTGGGTGCTCACGCCATAGCCGGTGACCGCTAGCGGGGGCATGACCGCAGTGGCAATCGCCACCCCCGGAATGATGGTTAAGCCCTTCTGCCACTTGACCAGGGCAACGGTTCCGGCAATTCCCGAAAAAATGGCGATCAGCAGGTCCATCAGATTCGGGTTGGCCCGCGCCAGAATTTCCGGGGTTAACTCTTTGAGTGGGGAGAGCCAGGTGGCCAAGGCGGCA
>CAINFC010000270.1 GCA_903847975.1 uncultured Acidobacteriota bacterium
GAAGATTCTCTCGGCCACCTGGGCCACTTCCTTTTTCTGATCTTCCGAGGTGCCCTCGCCGGCCATGGTCGCCGAGGTGCCGATACACAGGATGTCGTGGCCCCCGAAGGCCATGCGGCAGCGGCGAATCAGCAAGGCAACGTCGGCGCCCTGGCGGCCGCGGTAGGTGTGCAGCTCGTCGAATACCAGGAAGCGCAGACCTTTCATAGCGCGCACCAGTTCACGGTCTTCGTTGCGGGTGAGCAGCAGCTCGAGCATCATGTAGTTGGTGAGCAGGATATCCGGAGGGTTGCTGCGGATCTGCTCCCGTTCGGCTCCTTTTTCCTGCCCGGTGTAGCGCGCAAAGCGCACCGGCGGCTGGCCTGGGGGGTAGCCGTTTTCCAGGAACTTTTTCAACTCCTCGTTCTGGCTGTTGGCCAGGGCGTTCATCGGATAGACCACCACCCCCTGCACGCCGCGGTCGGCCCCGTTTCGCAGCACATGATCGACCATGGGAACGATATAAGTCAGACTCTTCCCCGATCCGGTTCCGCTGGTCAGTACATAGGACTTACCTTCCCTGGCTTTCAGAATCGCTTCACGCTGGTGGGTGTGCAGCAGCAGCTGGTTCCCGGTGCCATCCGTCTCCGTCTTGCCGATACGAAAAATACGGGAGCACTCCGGATGCAGGACCTTGGCCTGAGTGAGATCGTCGATCGTCCCGCCGGGCTGGAAGGTCGGGTTGAGCTGCAGAAGCGGCTCGGGCCAGAACGCCCCGGCATTCAGTTCGGTGTCCACTTTCCCGGCAATAACCGGGTCGGCGATTTTAATGAAACTGCGCGTGTAACGCGAGTAATCCTCGACAAGCCGGTCCCGAAGGTCGAATACATTCATAAGTGCGCCCCTGGAGAATTAATTTATGGCTGGAGCTGGACGTTGCTGTGCTTGAAGTTAAGCATCTGCTTTCGATCATTAAGTTATCCAATACGGAATCAGAATCCATAAATAATCTAAAAGTAAATTGGATTATCGGTAAATAATAGGATAGATTGCCATTCATTGGTACGGTCAAATGTGGACAACATCGAATCTTTTGCCTGACAGCGGCAATCCTCCTCAGCCTTTTCATTATTTGAGATCACAGCGGCCTGGACTCTCGGGACGTAGATTTTGGCACAGGGGAGTGACATCCGGGGTCACAAGAATTTTGACAGCAGAAAAAAAGCGGTATAAGTGGCCGGACCAATTAAGCAAATGGTGAGAAAACGGATTTTTTATTTTTTTCTGTATCCATGCGCAAAGAAACCGTCGCAGGAAAAGAGGGGGTTACCCTTAGGACAACCCCCGATGCATTGATGACCATTCTCGACAACTGACGAAAGGCAACTGCAACTATGAGTTACCCGGCGAGAGAATCATGATCATCAAGCAGACATCCTCGGCACAGGCATAGAAGGAACCTTTATGGTTCGACCAAAGTGGTCCAACGAAATTATGGGGATCTTTAAGCAAGATTGGACCGGGATCCAACAAACAGCACGACAACCTCCCCGCACCGGCAATTCTCTGAGAACCTGGTGATTGTGAATTAGCGGCTGGGTAAAGACCATAAGTAACTTGCTCACTATTATTTAAGCAAGCTGGCTTTCTTCAGGATCTGGTAATTGCCGTACCACATTCCTCACGATGACGATGAGGCTCATCCAGCGAATTAGCATACCCGGGAGGCACAGAGCCTTCTTTCCACCAGGGAATTCATCTGACGTAAAGTTGAATTGGTCTAAGAAGTCAGGAGCTGGTGCCGGCCCCGGGCGGCTTTGACGAGAAAGTCTACCCGGACGTCAACAAAGTCAACCACGGTCGCGGATACTTTACCGGTGGCAGACCGGACCACGCGGCCTAGGCTCTGTAAAACCCTGGTCCCTTTGCTGATCGGCGACGCGAACAGCAGAACGTCGAGCGCCGGGACGTCAACCCCCTCTCCGAAAAGGGAATAGGTCGATATTGTGAGGCGAGCCCCCTGTCGGACGGCAGCCATCCTGGCTTCCCGCTCTTTTGGAGTCAGGCGGCCATGGAGAACAACCTTGGCCCCGTCCGCCATTAGGGCTCCGAGCGTTTCACAATGCTGGATTCGATCCGATAGGATCAGGACTCGGCTGCCTGCCTGCAACCGGCGGGCGGCCTCCGCGGCGATAAGCTGATTCCGCTTCGGATTCTCGACCAGGTCGGCGAGCATGGCGCCCCACTCATTGGAGGAATTGATATCGTAAAAGTAGCTGGTCTCTAACACCTCCACCTTTGCTGGAACGATTTTCCCGGCATTCTGGCATTCCTCCCGAGTGATGGTTGCTGTCTTGTATCCGGTGGTCATGTAAATCAGCGGCGTTAATCCGTCTTTCCGCCAGGCGGTACCGGAAAATCCGTATTTATAGCGGGAGTGAAAGGATTCAACCACCTTGATCCAGGTCTCCGCAGCGATGTGGTGAACCTCATCCGTCAGAACGGCCCCGAATGAACGTCCCAGGCGTCCCAAATCACGGCGAGAAAGCGTCTGGATCATGCCCACGGTCACGGCTTTTACGCGTTCCTGGCCGGCCCCGACGACGCCAGGATCATAATCCAGCCAGGTCCGGCAGCGCTCGGCCATCTGCGCCAGCAACTCTTTGGAGTGAACCAAAATTAGGGCCCTGGTTCCCAGGCGGGCCGCGGCGGAAAGCAGAATATTGGTTTTCCCGCATCCGGTGACGCCTTCTAAAACTCCCGTCGGGAATCGCAGCAGATCGGCGAGCGCTTTTTCTTGGTATCCGTAAAGCTGGCCCCGGACGGTCATGGTGCCCCCGATCGGCGGCGCCACTCGCTGGTCATTTACTTGAAAACGGATGTCGGCCGCCCGAAGGTGGGCGACCAGGCGCGGGTAATACCCAATGGGAAGGAGCAGATCGGATCCGTCATATGTGATCAGCCGGATGTTTTCAGGTATGCCAACCGTCCGGAATCCCATTTCTCTGGTTTTCGAAAACTTTGGGTTATCGAAGGTCAAATCCCGATAGATTTTATCCTTCAACTCGAACGGCACGACGAGTTTCGAAACCCGGATTTTGCCGCCTAGTAATATGTTTATTTCTTGGTTTTTCATTTTTGATTGTTACCTTGTTACTCTGTTGTTACTCCATTGTCACTGTAACAGTTGATTTTGATTGTTACTACTACTCACTCCCTTTAGGGAGTAGTAACAATCAAGTGACAATCGAACCAGTCATAGCGCGCTCATTTGTTACTTTCCGGCTCATATAGGGTAGATACTAATTGGTATATGCCTACCCCGGCTCCTCCCGGACCGCTACCAATGTTTCGAATAAGCCCACTGTCTTTCATTTCGTGAACAACCTTTTTAGCCGTTGATGGTGTCGTTGGGCTGTCTTCTTTTGCAGCATTTTGAATCTCCTTCATAGTCGCGGAGCGATTCGGGCGAGAAGCTAAGAATCGAGTAATCCATTTCTCGGTAGGCGTTGATCTGTTCTCCCTGATTTCGGTTCTGGAGAGGCAGACCATTCCTGGTGTGAATTGGATTTTGGCAGAAAAATTATCCGACCCGGCATCCCTTAATTTTTCGTGTTTGAATTTGATCGTATCGGACCCGTGCGGGGAGTCGATCTGCAGCATTGCGTCGGAAAAATCGCGAAGCGTAGAGGACCCGCGGAACCCGCCCAATTTGTTATCGTGGTGAATGAACAGGATGGAAACCTTCTGGCCTTTCAGTTCCTGTAAGATCAGGTCTCGGAATCGCTGTAGGATGGGCCCCATCTCTTTTGCGCTGTTCTCTTCTGCCCCTGGCGTCGTGGCACATAGTGAATCTATAGTAACCAGCCGGGCGCCCGTATCTACAATGCTTTCCTTCAGCCTCTTTATGGATTCTTCCATGTCACCTTTAAAATTGAACCCGACGAAAGACAGTGCGTAGATAGGAACATCTGGCCCGGCATTATTCCCACGAATGGCGTCGGCCATTCTGATCATAGTGCGTACGTCTCCTCCTTCGTGATCAACCCATAGAGAAGGGCATTGGATGATTGGGTGCCCAAGCCATTCCTGAAACCCGGCGGAAACACAAACCGATAGATCCATAGCTGCGAAGGTCTTCTTATGGCTTCCCGGCGCATGCCAGATGACTAAGCCAGGGTTTGGGATAAGGCCCTTCACCAGCCATTCTATGGTTCTATTGTTGTCCAGGGCGTTCGAGGCGGTAATGTATCGTTTGTGCTGCGGTGTTTCCGGCTCTGGACGGATCCAAGGTACAATCCCTCCAAAGTAGGTCAGGAATGCAAGCGGCCATCCGTCCCCGTGAGCTTTCGCAAAATCACAGATATCACCCTTCACCCCAACGCCAGGTAGCGCCCGAGAAAAGCGAATCTTCTTGACGCGGGAATGTTCCTGCAAGGCTTTCTCCCATGCTTTGCCCTGGGTTACTCCGGAAGGGTCATTGTCGCAGCTGATCCAGGCTTCCGTAACTGTTTCCGGCAGGGCCTTGGCGTATCGTGCGAGGTGCTTTTCTCCTTTGGCGCAGCCTGCAGCGGTTACTGAATAAAGGCACGCTTCCGGTGCGGACCGGGCTGTAAAAACGCACTCCTCCCCTTCCAGAATCAAAACCCTGGATGTTTCCAGCAGCTGGTCGGCACCAAACAGAGGCCATTCCTCTCCGGGAGGTAGCGGTTTATCCCGTGTGATCCAGTGACCGAATCCCCACGGGCGAAACGTTTTTTTCGGTTTCCCGGTTTCCGGGTCGTTCCCGGGACGTTGGATCCGGGCAATGAACATTTGGTCCGTGTACCTATACCACTTGAGGACGGGGTGGTGCTGCCCGTCAATAAAACAGGCCTTGGGGAGACCTTCCTCCTTCACTGCATCCGTCGGTTTTTTCTGAACGGTAGGTGACTCGGGTCGCAGTGCCGTTTCTGGTTTGGCAGCTGGCACCAACGGTGGCTTGGCGGTGGCGTAATGGCACACGCCGTTGCCATTTCCAGAAATGGTCATATTATCTTTAAACCATTTCCCGATTGATTTCTTATCATCCGGCGAGAAGCCGGCGATTAAGGCAACGAGAGAAGCCGGCCCTCCGCTAGCATTACAGGGGAAACAATGGAATCCGTCCTTGTCGGGGTTTATTTCAAGAGAAGGACTGCTGTCTCCATCTCCATGACCGGGACCTGGGCAATGATACTGATATTCTTTGCCAGCCACCTTGGCAAGACGCAATCCGGCAGCAATAGCAACGTCCAGGCAAGTATGCTTTGGAGGCCCCATGGAAGGCAGTTTTTGCTTGTTCCCCATGATTATCCCTATATCAGCTCAAAAACCTGTTGAGCGAACCACTCTGGCCTTTTTTTTATCTTGCAGCCAAGCCTCAATTTCTGATGTGAACCAGCCGACGGAACGCCTTCCGATTCTTACTCTGCGGGGAAACTGGCCCTGTCTTTCTTGTCGCCAGATGGTTACCTTACTCAGGCCGGTAATCTTTTCCACCTCCGGTGACCGGGAAATACGGTCTACTTGTGATTCAGCTATTTTCATGACGCCTCCTTATGTTGCTGGAGGTGGTATACTTTGTCACTTTGGGACATTACGGGTAGAGCCTATGTCTAATGAAATGAGCATATTAGAGGTATGGGAATCCATGTGGGGCATCGTCAAGGAGTTTGGCGATAACTACCTGTACCGTAAAAGCAAAGCAGGAAAGTATAAGCCCTGGCGCTGCGAACTGTTTGTAAATAGGATATTTACGGTTGAGGTGAGTTTGCGCACCGAGTTTGTGGCAGCGGAATCAAAAACAGGGACAGAAGACTTAAAGAAAAAAACGTCGGTTTGCTGCCATGAGGGATTTTTTTCTGCAAATCCGAAATTGGCCCTACAAAGAAAAAAGCCTGGACGGCAGAGGAGAATGATTCTGCTTAAATTTCGACCCTCCGCAGTCAAACATAATCAAGGAGAAATGCCTTCTGAATCGATTATTTACCTGCGGCTTGGAGAATGGGAAAAGCGCAATCGATACCCACGGCGGGTCTCTTCCCATGAGATAAATGAGGAGCTCCTGGCCCTCAAGAAAGGGCTACAAACCCTTCCAGATGAAAAGCCGGAAGAAGTGTTTGTTGAAGATCAAAGATGGCAGGAGCGGATCAGGAATCTGTCCGCAAACCTGGCGCAAATTGATGGGGAGCTTTCGAAAAAGCCCCAAAACTTTTTTCTTTATAAGATGTGGCGTGAACCTTATTTTCTAAAATATAGAAACGTATTTGTCGATAAGGAGTTGGATTGGAAGCATGTGGAAGCACAAATTATTCTGTGCCTCTTCCAATGCCGGTATCTTTGGAGTGAAGAGGTGCTGACTTTCTTTTATAATTTCCTTTTCAGGTATCTCACCGTTATTTTCCCCCTGAAAAGATTTCTTAAACTGGGAGATCTGGAGAGGAAAAATGCCTATCACAGCACCATATTGGACTTGGTTGAAAAATGGGTCTTTTCTGAATACCCTAAAAAATGGACATCATCCATCCCTTACTTGGTACGAAGGAAAGCCAGAGAAGAGGTGGTGAAACACAATGAAGTTGGGTTGGAAGATGGAAATGTAGAAATAGATTTACAAAGAATTCTTACAAACGCTTTTTTCCAAAAAGACCGCGAGAACTCGAAAAATTCAAAAGTGGGGAGCTCTGATCAAGAAGAACAGGATTCGGATAGTCCAACAGTGAAGAGTTCCGGTCAGGAGGAAAAACCGGGAACTAAATTTCCAAAAGGGATGAGCATTAATATTAATGATCTGATCAAGGAACGGCAAAAATTCAAGTTACCCAATCCAGGTAATCCTCGGGAAGGTAAAGGACCGAAAAAAGGGATTAACGCCAAAAGAACTGCAATCGGCTTGTCCGAGCGTTGGGACGTTCCTGTCCGCAAAGTTTACAGGATGCGTGATGGGGATGATCTAAAAGTCGATAAGACGCCAAGGATCCGCTACCCGGAAATCTACACCGCTGAGTCCATTCGTGCCTGTGACCGGAAGATAAAGGCTGAAAAGAAGAAAAAGGCGGCTCTGAAAAAAGAAATCGAAGCAGATCTCAAGGGGGTAAACTTCAGCGGTTATTCAGATCGAAAGGAAGCCGTACGGAAGCGAATAGAGGCATTCCGGAAGAAATATTATCGCGATCATAAGCAGAAAAGCCAGAAGCGTCCAGGGCCCATCTTGGGATAGACACCTTGATCTTTTGGTTCCTATGTGGTTCCGAAACAAGAAGGCCCTCAAGGTCACTTCCTGTAACTTGTTGATTTTAAAGTGGGCCCAGTAGGACTTGAACCTACGACCCGCTGATTATGAGTTTGATCTCAGAATCAGTCAACAATTACCAGAAGCTGCCTATTCATAGGGGTTTGAGGGCTTTTCACCGACCTCTTCCCTCCTACTAGTTACCATTAATTACCACCGACAACAGGAGTAAAACAGGAGTAAAAAATCCTGTTAGCGTATTTGTATTATTTCCCTATTTACGGGACTTTCAAAGAAAAACCAAGGTAGGGGCTGAAATATAAATTTGCTTTTATCCGTTTTTACGTGAGGGATTGTCGATGGTACAGGAATTGGTTCATGATAAAACCCAGGTAACAGCATATGATACGGATCGCCATTATTTCCGATCTGTATTTTGGATTGCCTATAAGGTCTTTTTAGAGAAAACCCGGGCTTCCGTTCCAGCGATTCTGCCGGACGGGAGTTACACCCGGCCAGGTGGATACCAAGACCCATCCTGGGAGAAATGGGCCCGATGGCGGGTCGATTTCCAGCTCTGCGGGCAGCATACTCTACACGGTATCGAAGAGCGTATTTTCACTTTACACCTCTGCATGGGCCTTTCCCGTGACCGCACTCGTAAGATCCTGCAGATGCCATCCGTCTCTTCTTTCGAATCTCGCAAACAGCTCATTGCCGAGAAGGTCGGCCAGGCGCTGGTCGATCAGAGGATCTGGCCGCTTTTCGATATCTGTAAGAACGGGTATTTTGACTCCTAAAAATCATCCGACCAAAAAGTTGAAAGAAAGAAATCAATGTTTGCAGGGCTTTCAGAGAATCGAAGCGATAAAGCCGAGGGGTCGTATGGTAGGATTTATACAAGGGGAGAAAAACCAGACCGCATTTCCCCGGAATCGTTACGCCTGCACTCCATGCAGGCTCCCATTGAAATTTACCAAGCACAGGATGATTGTATTGTGAGAGTCGGAATCGTCGGTAGCAGGACCTTCCCGCAGCTGAAACTGGTGGAATGGTTTGTACGGGACATGCCTCAGGGCGTCACGATCGTTTCGGGAGGAGCCAAAGGGGTTGACGCGGCGGCGGCAGAATATGCCCGGCAGCGGGGCCTCGAGGTGATCGAATACCAGCCCGATCTCTCCGGCTGCACGGAACGGTATGAATATACCCAGCGGTATTTTGATCGAAACCAACGGATCGTCAACGATTGTGATCTCCTGGTGGCTTTCACCGAAAAAGAAAACGGCGGTACCTGGGACACCATCAAACGGGCCCAACGGGCAGGAAAACCGCTCAAGATCATCAAGCCGGCCGTATTCTTCACCGGCGAAGCCGAACCGGAAGACGAACAAAGTGAGGAAAAAGAGATCTCCCCGCAGCAGGCGGCTCGCGATGCCAACCGTGGCCATGGACCCTTTGCCATCAAGCGGGTAAGTCTCGGAAGCTACGCTCTGCGCCGAAAATGTTATATCAGTCCGGAAGAGTGGGCAGAGATTGTAGTCGATAAGGATAGTAACCCGGATAGGCTGGCGGCTAAGATGGTTCCCTCCTTCCTGGAATACTTTGAAAAGAACAACCGCCTCGGTTTTATTCATGCCGTTACGGTTCCGCCGAGAAGCAAGAGAAATGCCGACAAACCGCACGTAATGGATATCGTCTCGCAGGATGTTGCCCATCGTCTGGGAGTGGAATGGGTTCGGATGTTCGAACCCTGGGAGAAAACCAGTCGCGGCCGCCATGCCAAACATGGAGAGATCCAGATCCGGCCGGAGGTTTCCCGATTGATCGGCAAGGTGGTTTGGGTGCTTGATGATGTTACCACCACGAACTTTACCTTGCGTGCCGCGGTGCAAAGCCTGATCAGCCTGGAAGTCCATGCCCACGGATTAGCTTATGTGCTCATGGGCTGAAGGCCGTTCCTATGCCCTATATGGCCCCGCGTCCCTGCCGCAAGCCGGGATGTTTCCGAACAACAATGGACCGGCACGGGTATTGTGAGCCACACAAATCAGAGATCAATACCTACTGGCGTGATACAGACCGTCCCAATGCATATCGGCGTGGCTACGATAAACGCTGGAAGGTTCTCAGGGATGGTTACCTGCGCTCACATCCACTCTGTTCGCACTGTGAAGCCAAGGGCCGGATTGTACCAGCCAGGTTAGTCGATCACATTAAACCGCTCGCTGATGGCGGCGATCGGTTAGACGAATTGAACCTCCAGAGCTTATGTGTGGAGTGCCATTACCGGAAAACGGCCGGGGACCAAAAACGAAATGCCGTCAAACCTGAAAAAGTCGGCGTTAGGGGGTAAGGGAGGGCAAATCTCTGGGGCTTTTAGGAGAAGACCAATGGCGCGAGTGAGGAAAGAATTCCCGAGAAATTAGATTTTGTCAGGATATTGCCGTGGCATATAAACCATGCTGTTTAAATTGGAAGAATTCCTGGTGGATATACGATAGATTTTTCCTGCACCTCAGCAAGGAAAAGGAGCCTGGATGCTTCGGGCCTCTTCCTCTCCGGTCATAAACACGGTACAATGTAGCTACAACGTGACTGAGAGGTAAGCTATGAACGACTCTATAATCCGATCGCGCATTGACCCGAATATAAAAGAACAAGCCACCCAGGTGCTAAGCAGTATGGGGCTGTCGATGAGTGATGCGATAAGGATCTTTCTTTATCGGGTGGTTTCTGAAAAAGCAATCCCATTTCCGATGAAAATGCCCAACGATACGACGATCGCTGCCATGAAGGCTGTGCAGCAGGGCAAGACCAGGAAGGCAACCCTTAAGAGCATTTCCGAGGATTGGGATAAATCCGCATGCGGGAAATAAGGCAAACCTCCCAATTCCGCACTGATTTGAAGCGCATCGCAAAATCGGGTCGCTACCGGAAAGAAGACCTCATGGATTTGCTGGAATTGCTCTCGGAGGACGAGCCAATTCCGATTAAATACCGGGATCATGCACTTTCGGGTGAGTGGAATCAATTTCGGGAATGCCACATCAAGCCGGACTGGCTGCTGATATATCGCCTCGAACCGGGTGTACTCCTGTTGGCGCGTACCGGGTCCCACAGCGACCTATTTTGATTGATCCTTAATTGAGTCCAAGCCGGGATTGTGGGGAATAAGCCCTCTGACAGGTGATTCGCCTCGCTCCTCGTAATCTAATCAACCACAGATTCATGCTTTAGCCAGCCGGCTGCTATCTCCTCCATGGCAATCAGGCTGGCTTTTTTATTGGAGTTTTTATGCGGGGCAGGAAGCCGGTACCGACTTACATGAAGGTGATTCGGGGGAATCCCGGGAAGCAGGCCATCAACAAAAGCGAGCCCAAGCCAGCAAACCGGGAGCCGGTCATGCCGGATCTTCTCCAGGGAGAAGCACAGGTGGAATGGCAGCGGATTTCCGAGGAACTGCGCGCCATGGGATGCTTCAAGGCATCGGACCGGGCGGTGATTGCCTTCTACGCATCGGCCTGGGGGGACTGGTATGATGCCGTCAGGAACCTGAATAACATGACTCATCCTCTGGCTTACAAAGGGGATGCCATTACCGTCCACCCCTATTTCCGCATCAAGCAGATGGCCGAGGAAAGACTCCTGAAAGCAGCCTCGGAGCTTGGCTGCACTCCCTCGGCCCGCTCCCGGCTCAAGGTGGGCGATAACGAAGCCCAGAAGCAGCTTGATCTCGAACTCCTGGTCGGAAAGAAGCGGTAAATGAAACCATGCGATGATCCTGAAGATCCACAAGCCGGGCAAACCTTCCCGGGAGGCTCTCCGTTTCAGAAGCTTTTGCGAGGAGGTCCTGGTCCACACCAAAGGGGAATGGGCCAATCGGCCGTTCCAGCTGGAACCGTGGCAATGGAAAGACATCGTTGCCCCGCTGTTTGGGACCATGAACCCGAACGGCACCCGGCAGTACCGGACGGCCTACATCAGCCTGGCCCGGAAGAACGGCAAGTCGGAGCTGGCTGCCGCCGTGGCACTTTACATGCTACTGATGGATGGCGAGCAGGGCGGCGAGGTTTACGGGGCAGCGAGCGACCGGGACCAGGCCAGCCTGGTCTTCAACGTGGCCGCCGATATGGTCCGCCGCTCGCCGGCGCTCACGCTACGCTGCGACCTGGTGCCATCCACCAAGCGGATTATTGACCGCAAGACCGGCAGCATTTATCGAGCCATACCGGCCGATGCCGGCGGCAGCCACGGCTTTAACGCCTCGGCGGTTATCTTTGACGAGATCCACACCCAGCGCAGCCGGGATCTCTGGGATGTTTTGACCACGTCGACCGGCGCCCGGCGGCAACCGTTGGTCTTCGGGATCTCCACCGCGGGCTGGGACCGCCATTCGCTCTGCTACGAACTCGACGTCTACGCCCAGAAGGTGCTGACCGGAGTGATTCCCGACCCGACTTTCTTTGCCTACATCCGCCGGGCGGACGTCGAGGACGACTGGCGGGACGAAAAGATCTGGAAGGATGCCAATCCGGCACTCGGTAAATTCCGCTCCATCGAGGAGATGCGCAACATGGCCCGCAGGGCCGAACGGGTCCCGGCGCTGCAAAACACCTTCCGCCAGCTCTATCTCAACCAGTGGACCGAGCAGGATGAGCGCTGGATCGATCTTGCCGCCTGGGATGCCTGCGGAACCGCAGTCGAAGAACAGGAACTCCATGGCCGGCACTGCTATGCCGGCTTGGATCTGGCCAGCAAAACCGACCTGACCGCCCTGGTGATGCTCTTCCCATCGGATGCCGGTTACCGGGTATTGCCCATATTCTGGATCCCGGAGGAGCGGATGCACGAGCGCGTCCGGCGCGACGGCGTCCCTTACGATGTCTGGGTCCAAGAGGGGCATATCCGCACTACCCCGGGGAACGTGGTGGACTACGACTTCGTCCGCCGGGACATCAACGAGCTTGGGAAAAAGTACGAAATTCGCGAGATTGCCATCGATCGGTGGAACAGCGCCCATCTGCAGTCCCAGCTGAAAGGGGACGGTTTCGAGATGGTGCAGTTCGGCCAGGGCTTTGCTTCGATGGCCGCACCGACGAGCGAACTGGAAAAGATCATTCTGGCCCGGGAGATCCGCCACGGCGGCCACCCGGTCCTGCGCTGGAACGTTTCGAATGTGGCGGTGAAAAAGGATGCCGCCGGGAACATGAAGCCGGACAAATCGAGATCGTCAGAAAAAATCGATGGCGTGGTTGCTATGATCATGGCGCTGGGCCGGGCGATGGTTCAGCCGCCGGAGGAATCGACCCGCTCGGTATACGAAAGCCGCGGGATGGTGACGCTATGACTTGGCTGAATCTCGCCCGGGCCCGATCGGAGCTGATTCATGCGAATGCCCGCTCCCAAGAGCAGCGCGCTGCCCTCATCGAAAACGAAGCGATCCGCCGTCTGCTCGGCGGCATCGGCTATGAATCCTCGAGCGGCGTACTGGTAAATGCCGACTCGGCAATGACGGTTTCCGCCGTATATGCCTGCGTTAGGGTTCTCGCCGAAACGGTGGCCACCCTGCCACTCTTCATCTATCAGCGAACCACAGATGGCGGCAAGTCCAAGGAAAGCAGGCATCCGCTCTATGGATTGCTCCACGATGCGCCCAACGACTGGCAGACTTCCGTGGAATGGCGGGAAATGATGATGGGCCACCTGGCCCTGCGCGGAAACGCATATTCGTATTTGGATTTCGCAGGAAACGGCTATCCATTGCGGCTGATCCCGTTGCACCCGGACAAGGTCCGGCCCTTCTGGGACGGACCGAACCTGGACATCATCCGTTATGAAATCACGGACAACGCCGGCCATTTCGCCGTTTACCCGATGGAAAGGATCCTCCACCTGCGCGGACTATCCTCTGACGGGCTGATGGGCATTTCCCCGATCGGCGTAGCGCGCGAATCGATCGGTCTGGCCAAGGCGACCGAAGAATACGGCGCCCGGCTGTTTTCCAGTTACGGTCGGCCCGGCGGGATACTGACCCACCCGGCCAAGCTTACCCCGGAGGCAGCCAAGCGGCTGCGGGATTCCTGGCAGGCGAGCCACGCCGGTCTGCCCTCGGCACATAAAGTGGCTGTCCTGGAAGAGGGGATGTCCTGGCACC
>CAINFC010000271.1 GCA_903847975.1 uncultured Acidobacteriota bacterium
GATTCGTTCGCAATAAGTCCTAAATACAACCGAAAACAAACTTACAAACGAAAACCGTTTAGAGTACAGCCTTCAGGCTGCGTGCTGCAAGCAGGTTTCCGCTTGTGCCAAGCAAGCTAAAGCTTGTACTCTGAACAAAGACTTTTTGCGAGATTATCAGGGAAGATTCGTTCGAAAAAAGTCGTTTTTTCGTCCGGCTCTGCTGTCCCGATTGGGACTTGCCCCGTGCTGGAGCCAACCCGGCAGTGAATTACCAGTCTACAATCTTGCCGTCCCCACAGGATTTTGTCTCGGAATAACAGTCCCGTGCCGGTTTACGCGGGGCCTCCCAAAGCCATCGCCGAGCACAACGGTACGTTCTCCGCTGTTGCGCCCCGTGCGGCACACACGCAAGTCCCGCAAGGAACGGCAGAACGTAACAACACATACTTATTCCAACTTCATCCGGGAACACGAACGGCTTCTTTCTTCCTTCCTGATCTTCCCCTCTTCCTGTGAAAAGTGTGGCTCGGCGTACCGGTCACGCGCCTTTGTCCGCAAATGACCGCCTTTGTCCGTTTCGCTCCTACCCTTTTTTCTGTATAGTAGCAAATAACCACCTGGTGGTGGACATTCAATTCCCGTGGGAGGCGGGTTTTCGATGCGGACTTTGAATGGCTGACCAGAAAAAGTATTCAGGGTCAATGGAAAAGGGGGGGCATATTCCCCGCAATTGCGGCAGCCGGTCCGTGCGGGCCGCGGACCGGCTGCCATTTTCATTGATCCTTTCCTGTCCAAAAGAAAGGAGATCCAAACAATGAAAACCAAGGGACTGCTTTGGTTTGCGTGCCTGCTGTTCGTTTATGCCATACCCAATACTGCGACCGGCTACGCCGATGTGGTATCGTGCACCCTGCTGAAATCATCGGTCGTTGTTCCCCCCGGAGACGCCACCAGCCTGATCATCGACTCGACGGCCATGGTTCCCGCCCGGGTGGGATTCGTCGAATACTGCGATGTGGCGGGCCACCTCGATACGGAAATCAAATTCCAGCTGCGGCTGCCTACCGACTGGAACGGAAAGTTCCTGATGGCCGGCAACGGCGCCTTTGCCGGCAGCTTCGGAACCCTGATTCCCGGCTTGAACTACAAGCTCACCGAGCTGCCGGTTTCCTGGCAAAAAGGGCCCGGTCACTATGCCGTAGCCGGCACCGACGGCGGCTACAGCGGCGCCTCCAGCCTGATGATCAAGCGCCCCGACCGCCTGGCCAACTGGCAATATCGCGCGGTTCACCTGGTGGCCATGACCGCCAAGCTACTCATCAAGGCTTATTACGGCACCGCTCCGAGCCGCTCCTACATGAACAGCTGCTCCGGGGGCGGGCGCCAGGCGCTGATCGAGGCCACGCGCTACCCCGAAGATTTTGACGGAATTATTGCCGCCGCACCCGGATCGCAGAATGCCGGAGATTTCCAGATCTGGGTCTCCCGCGCCCTGTTTCCCAACGGCCCCGCCGCCGGATTAATACCGACCTACAAGGTGCGGCTGCTCAGCAAAAAGGTCCTGGAAAAGTGCGATGCCCTGGACGGCATCCCCGACGGCCTGGTCAACGACCCGGTGCAGTGCAACTTTTCTCCGGTTGCCGATCTGCCCCGATGCCCCAATGACCTGGACCGGGAGGATTGCTTCACCGCCGCGCAGGTCGCCGCCCTGGAGAAGGTTCACCAGGGACCGAGCAGCAACGGCAAGCCTCTTGGCCCTCCCTATTACTTTCACGGATCGGAAGACACCGTCCGGTTCCAGGACGCCGGCCAGGATATTTATCAGTTTTCCTACAACGCCAGCGGCTTCCCGGATATTCCCCGGCTCGTGGAAGCCTTCGGCACCGGCATCCCGAGCTTTACCTACAGCCTCGGGACCCAGCGGCTCCGGCTGGTTTTCAATGACCCGGCATTTCTTCTGCAGAACTTCAGCTACGACAATCCGGCGCATATCGAAGCTCTCAATTCCTGGTCCGTGCCGGCCTATGCGGTCAGCCCCGACCTTTCGGCATTCGTGCGCAGGGGCGGCAAGGTGATCCTGTGGCACGGGTGGGCCGATTCGGTCATCAATCCCATGAATTCCCTGTGGTTTTACCAGCAGGGCCTGGAAGCCCTCGGCGGCCTGGAGCGCGCCCGGGAGTCCTACCGGCTGTTCCTGGTGCCGGGCACCCAGCACTGCGGCGGCGGAAACGGGCCCGGATATTTCGATTATCCCGTGACGGAGCTCGACCAGTGGGTGGAAAAGGGGATCGCGCCGGAATCGATCATCGGCCGGAGCTCCGACAGCTCCCTGGTCCGGCCCACCTGCCCCTACCCGGAAGTGGCCCGCCTGAAGGAGCCGGGGCTGGACCCCAATATACCGACCAGCTTCGTATGTGCCAGATAATGGAAATATCTACTTTTATCAAGGAAAGGGAATGCATATGAAACGAGGGACTATCCTTTGTGCCCTGGCGGTGCTGGCGGGGATGACCGGCCTTCTGCCCGCACAAACCCAGGTCTATTCGGCCTACATGACCGCCGCCTATGAAGTGCCGGCCGCCGGCACTTCCAAAGCCGTAGGCAACGCCTTAGCCATTCTGGATGTGGCCGACCGCAGCCTGCAGGTGGCGGTAACGGCCACCGGTTTTGGCCCCGCCCCCCATGCGGTGGCCTCCGGCCACATTCATTACGGCGACCGCAAGACAAACGGCGGCGTCTTCAAGCCCCTGACGGTGGACGCCACCGGGAACGGGATCACCCTCATCCGCCTGAGCGCGGATGAGATGTATCTCCTCCAGCAGCAGAACTTTTATGTCAACCTGCACACCGCGGCGGATGCGTCCGGGGCGATCCGCGGCCAGCTGGTGCGCATTCCCTCCGGCTCGCTACGCTACCTGGCGCAGCTGAGCGGAGCCAAGGAGATCGGCGCCGGCCATTCGAAAGCCACGGGCATGGCCATGCTGCTTATGAATATGGACCGAACCTTAAGCTGCTTCATCACCACCGGCAGCTGGGCGGCAGGGGGCGATGCCATCCTGGAAGCCGGCATTTTCATGGGAGGATCCAAAAGCGCCGGGACCCTTTGGAAAAGCATGACTATGAACCAGCAGGGCCAGGGAGCGGCAATTTTCAAGCTGACGGAAAGCGAACAGGCCCAGCTGCTCAAAAGCGAGCTGTTTGTAAATATCGCTACAGCAGGCTTCCCGAAGGGCGCCATCCGCGGGCAGCTGGAAGGCGAGCCCGGGCCGTCCCTGCAGTACGTCCTGTCCCGCAGCTCCACGACCGGCAGCGTGAAGGTAAGCCCCGGAGAAGGTCCTTCCGTGCTGGATGCGGAAGCCCTGAAATCGCGACGGCTTGTGGAATTGATCACCCAGGCCCTGTCGCAAACCCCGACGCAGATCACGGCCAGCGCTCTTTTCGACGCGACCGAATTTCCGAAAGGGCCGCAGCGCTATGTCGCCATGGCCCTGACCCCGGTCGTCCTGTCGCCGGAGACCTCCTTTTCCGTGCTCCCCGGGTTGCCTGTCTCCCCGGAATGGATTCCGGAAGGAGTCAGCCAGGCGGACTTCACCGGCCTGTATCTCTCCGATTATTCCGTATCCGTGGACGACCTGACCATCAACAATGTGAATGCCAGGTCCTACCTCTTCGGACCAATGACCGTTCCCGGATACCAGTTCGGAGAGGAAACGGGCGCCAAGCCTTCCATGCTCACGGCGTATAACCTGACCTTCAAAATCCGGACCAAGGGGCGCTACCTGGTTACCATTCACTGGCTGACCCGCAAAACCCTGATCAAAGGCGGGAGCAGTACGGGGAGCAACCTGGGCGCCATGGACATGTCTATTTCCGTACCGGTGATCGTCACCGATTCCGCCTCCGGTCCCGTTTTCAGCGAATCATGGAATTCGGAAATCCCGGGCTGGTCGGATCTTTCGGAAAGGATCCTGGGGCTGCAGCGACAAGCGGCCGGCATGTAGCCTTAATTCTTCCTGATCTTCCCCTCTTCCTGTCGGAAATAAAGAGCCTGCAGGAAGAGAAGGAAGGCCGGGGGAAAAGGCGGAAGGAACGGGATCACCAGTGGTAGCCGGCACAGACCGAGAAATACCCGAACAGGGAATACAATCCCTCGGCCCCGATGATGCGAAAATCCGGATTCACCGACCAGCGCCTGTTCACAAACACCTTCACGCCGGCCCCGAAGCCGACCGCCACCCCGCTCGTCGAGCGGTCATAGAGCGTGCTCGAGGAAGAAGGCCAGGAAAAGGAATATCGGCTGCTATGGAGCCCGATGCCCCCTTTCAGGTAGGGCTGGATATTCGATCGGGAAAAGTAAAAAAGAGCGTTGGCCAGGACGAATTGTGTGTCTCCGTTCACCCGAAAATAATCCTTGCGGGTAAAGTGGATGCCGTAAAGCTCTCCCTCCAGCGCTCCCCGCCGCGAGAAGCGCCACTCGGCCCCGGCACGGTATGTCAAGCCGGTCCCCAGAAGCCCCTCGTCCTCGGCGAATCGCCCGTAGCCTGCTCCCCCGAATGCCGCGCCTTTATACCCGAAGTCCTGGCTGAGCGAGGTCAGTGGGAAAAGGACCAGGACCAGGAAAATCAAAACGAGGAACCGCTGCCGCATTCCCATGATTGCCTCCCAAAAGAAATTTGTTCCGGTGCCCGGGGGCTGCCCCCGGGCACCGTTATTCCTTCAGTGTAGCAGGGCGGAAGCGGCGTGTCAATCGGGGGCGCGACGAAGCCGGAAAAGCCGCGGCGGGTTCAGGGCCGGACCTTTTTCCAGGCCTGGATGAAGCGGACCACTCCTTCCACCCGGTAATCCACCGCCAGGCGCCCCAGGTCGGCAGAAGAGGTTCGAAGATCCTCGCCGGTTACCACTCCGTTGCTGGTAAATTCCCTGGTGGAAGTCTTCTTGCCGCTGCGCTCCGGCTGAAAAAGCATCCCCTCCAGCAGGGCGGCCCGGTCCGCGGCATCCACTTTTTCCATGACCTCGTTCACTTCCGGGGGATAGCGCAGCACCGGATTTTCGGCCTCCCCCATCCGCACCAGCCCCCCGGCCAGGTAGAGCATCATCGAAGTCTCTTCCACCCCGGCATGGGAATCGTTCTTCAGTTCCGTGATCCGGGCATCCGGCTTCGGAAATTCCACATGCATGAGGTCGATGGCCGTGGCGGTTGTCTCGCGGTTGATCCGGAAGGCCACGTTGCCAACCGAGGTGTAGTTGCCGCCGTGTCCGGTGTAATAAATCAGGCGCCGGAAGCCGTGGGCAATGAGGCTCTGGCTGGTTTCGTACAGCACGGCTTCGAAGGTAGCCGGCGTCAGGGTAATGGTTCCCGGAAAGCCCATGTGGTGCTCGGACACCCCGGCCAGAACCGCGGGGGCCACCAGCACCCCGGTCCGACGGGCAATCCGCAGGCAGATCCCGGTGGCCTGGACGATATCCGAATTCAGCGGCAGGTGCCGGCCGTGCTGCTCCATGGACCCAACCGGTATCAGGACCATATCGGAAGATTTCCGGTAGGCTTCGACCTCCTGCCAGGACATATGGGGCATGTAGTGGGCCAGCCGTGCGGGAGCGGCGGTTTCGCCGGTGCCGGGCGGCTCTGCCATGGCATTGCCCGGCAGAAACAGAACCATCCATAGGAATTTCGCCCACCGGGTAAAAGAAAAAAAGCGAACGCATCCGTGATTCATCATGAACCTCCTGGTTTGACGATCGATTGTAACCCGGCTTTTTCCCCCGGGCCATACCCCCCGGGAGGCCGACATTCTTCCCTTACAGGGGCAGATTGCCCCGGGAATCGAAGGGCAGCGGCTCGGCGGCTCCGACGATTTCCAGGCCGGGCACGGCGGCCGCTTCCTGCTGGAGCGCGGGCGATATCCAGTACTCCGTCAGGTGCAGCGTATTGCGGATGCGCACCACGCGGGGTTCGCCGGAGTGTGCCGCGGACTTCAAAGCCATCTCCGCAGCCTCGCGGTCGCTTTCCCCCAGCATGGGAATCCTGGCCGTCTGCGGCTCATGTGCGGTCATCGCATTTTTGTAGGTTTTAGGGAAGTCGATCTGCCCAAACAGGTGGCGCGTCGCAAAATCGGCAAGCCCGATGCCGATGGCATTGCCCCCGGATTCCGGCGTCAACCGAAGCACTGCCACGCGTTTGTAGAAGGGCCTTTTGGGCACTCCCTCGAGCCGGCGCCAAAGCCCGATGACGTTCGGGTCCATCCCCGCCCCGCTGATGTTCTTGCCCATGAAATCCACCAGCAGCAAATCGAGGGGGTCGAAGGGGACCCGGGGCAGCAACCCGTCCGCCTGTTTAAGAAGCGCGCGGTCCCGCTCCGGAATGTGCTCCGGAGCAACGGCTTCCAGGCAGCAGGTCTCCTCGCGGGAATTCTCCACGATGGCCAGCCCGAGAGCGATTTTGCCGGTGGCCAGGCTGACCCGGGCGACCTCTTCGATCACCGGGCCCAGCCCGAAGCGGTGAATGGCCTCCGCTCCGCGCTGCTTCCCCAGCCCCACGGCCATCATCTTGCAAAGGCCGCTCTCGACCGGTGCGCGAAAGGAGGTGTGCGGCTTCACCCGGGCCACCACCACCACCGCATCCGCCGCGTGGGCGTTCCGATCCATGTAGGCCGGCACGCCGGATGGAGTAGATCCGATCGGTACCGGTTCCATCTCGGAAAGGATCGGGCAGCCCATCCGCTCCTCGGTGATCCCGTATTCCTCGAGCACCTCGCGCTGCCCTTCCGCCGTGGCCCCGCCGTGCGAGCCCATGGCCGGAACCAGAAACGGCAATGCTCCCAGGCGGCGTATTTCCCCGGTGACGGTCTCCAGAATGAGAGCGATGTTGTGGATGCCCCGGCTGCCGGCGGTAACCGCCACCCGGCTTGCGGGCCGAAGCCTCCGTTCCAGGCCGGCCAGGGACAGCTGCCGCTTCACCTCCCCGGCGATATCCGTGATAGAACTCTGCTCCTGCGTCTGCCGGACGCGGATCATCGGTGGCAGCCAAGTAGGCTCGAGCCCGCTCGCTACGACTATCCCATGGCCCGCTTCTTTCACGTCTGTTTTTCTCCGGGGATCAGGGAACAGCTTTCCGAACCAGCGGAAGATAGATCGACTTGGAGGTCGGCGGCGGCGCCTGCACGTCGGTCACGTCGGTGGCGGTGTTATCGGCTGTCGTGGATTCGGCCAGACCGGAAGGCACGCCGACGCTGACCGTGAAGCTCACCGCACCCAGAGCCGTCAGCTTCAGCGTGCCGTTTACCAGGTAGGTTGCCGTTCCGCCGGCTGCCAGGCTGACCGTGTCCGCCAGGCTCCCCGCTCCGGAAGCGGCACATCCGGAGCCGGACGACGCGGAGCAACTCCAGGTGGCCCCGCTGACGGCCGAGGGCAGCGTGCCCGAAACCGCGGCCCCGCTGACCGTCGCCACTCCGTGGTTGGCGACCACCACGGTGTACGCAATCGGATCGCCGGCCGTAGCGCTGAGTTTGCCGTCGCTGACGCGGATGGACAGATCCGCGTCGTTATCGGTAATGGTCAATACGGCGCTGGAAATTCCCGTTCCCAGAGTGGCATTGGTCGGGGAGGACAGCGTCACGCGCAGCGTTTCGCTCCCCTCCACCTGGCTGTCGTCCAGAACCGGCACGTTGAATGTGGCGCTGGTGGTGCCGGGCGGAAAGGTCAGCGTCCCGCTGGCCGCGGTGTAGTCCGAACCCGCCGTGGCGGTAATGTCTGCAGTGGTATAACCAACCGTGACCGCCCCCGCGGCCGCGGCGCTCAGGCTTACCGTAAAGACCACATTGCCGGCGGTCTCCGCGGCGCTTGCCGTGGCGCTGCTCAGGCTCACCACCGGCGGGGGAGCCAGCACGTCGGTCACATCGGTGGCGGAGTTATCTGCCGCGGAGGCCTCCTCCCAGCCGGCCGGTGCGCCGACGGTAACGCCGAAGCTCACCGCACCCCGGGCACCGGATGTCAGGGTACCGGTCACCGTATAGGTCGCTTTGCCGCCGGCCGCCAGGCTGACGCTGTCAGCCAGGTTGCCGGTGCCGGAGGCCGCGCAGCTGGAGCCCGCGGAAGCTGCGCAGGTCCAGGCACCCCCGCTGACCTCTGCGGGCAGCGTGCCGGATACCGACGCCCCGGCTGCCGGGGTCACCCCGTTGTTGGACACCACGGCGGTGTATGTGATCGGATTGCCGGCCGTAGCACTGGTCTGACCGTCGCTGACGCTGACCCCGAGCTCGACGTCGTTGTCGGCAACGGTCAGTACGGCACTGGAAGCGCCCGCGGCCAGCGTGGCGTTGGTCAGCGCACTGAGCGTCAGCTGCAGGGTTTCGCTCCCCTCCACCAGGGTATCGTTCAGGATCGGCACGCTGATGTTGCCGCTGAGCGACCCGGCGGCAATGGTCAGGGTACCGTTAGTCAAGGTGTAGTCCGCGCCGGCGGTGGCGGTGACATCCGCGGTGGCGTAGTGGACGGTGGTGGCCACCGCGGAAGCGGTGTTGAGGCTCACGGTGAAACCGGCGCTTCCCGCAGTCTCGCCCACGCCGGCCGCGGTGGATGTAAAGCCTGCCGTCGGGGCGGCGTCATCGTTTCGAATGGTAAATGTGGTGCCGGACAGCGCCCCCAAATCGACCGTCCCGGAAACGAGAGAAAGGGTCATCTGGACGGTTTCGTCGAGCTCATACAGGCTGTCGGGAGCCATCGTCAGGTTGAAGGTTTTGGTGGATTCTCCGGCATTAAAGGTCAGCGTACCGCTGGCCGCGGTGTAATCGCTGCCGGCGGCCGCCGTGCCGTCGGAAGTGGCGTAGTGGACGGTAATGGTCCCCCCAGATGTATTGCTGAGGACTACCTGAACAGCGGCGGTACCGGCGTTTTCCAGGGCGTTCTGGCCGGCCACAAAATTGACGCTCGGCGTGCCGTCGTCGTCGATAATGGCCAGCTGCGCGCTCGACGCTCCCAGGGTGGCATTGGTCGGGCCGGAGAGCGTCAAATTCACTGTCTCGTCCTGCTCATCCGAATTATCCGTATTAATCGTCACGCTGAAGGTTTGGCTGGTCTGGCCCGGAGTAAAGGTCAGCGTGCCGCTCGTATTCGCATAGTCCTGCGGGCTTTTGGCGGTGCCTCCCGAGGTCGCGTAAGCAACCGTCACGGTGTCGGCGGAGGCATGGTCCAGGACCACGGTGATGTTGACGGATCCGGCGCTCTCGGCGGCCGTGGTCAAAGAGGACTGGAAACTCACCACCGGGAGAACGTCATCATTCTGGATGGTCAGAGTAGCTGCGGCAACGCCCAGAGTGGCGTTGACTGCGTTGGAAAGCGCCAGGCTGACCGTTTCGTCGCTTTCGTAAATATCGTCCGCGGTGATGGGCACGCTGAAGGTCCGGCTGGTCTGGCCGGCGGCAAACGAGAGCGTGCCGCTCGCGGAGGTGTAGTCCGAACCGGCCTGCGCCGTACCGTTGGCAGTGGCATAATCGACGCTGACCGTCTGGGAAGAAGGGTTGGACAGGGTCACTGTGACGGTAGCCAGACCGGCGCTCTCCGTGGCCGAATACTCGGCGGCAGTGAAGCTGACCAGCGGCGGATCGTCGTCATCGGTAATGGTCAGGGTGGCAGCGGCCGGCGTCCCCAGGCCGGCGTTGACCGGAGCGGACAGGCTCAGCCCCACCGTTTCGTCGGGCTCGTCGATGTTGTCGTCGGCTATCGGAACCCAGAAAGTCTGGCTGGTCTGGCCGGCGGTAAAGGTGAGGGTGCCGGAGGTCGCGCTGTAATCCGCCCCCTCCGTGGCCGTACCGGAGGAGGTGGTGGCATATTGCACGCTGACCTGCCGCCCGGAGGCGGCGCTCAGGTTGACGGTAATACCCGCCAGGCCGTCCGCCTCCCCTTCACTGAAGGCGGCCGCGCTGAAGGCCACGCCCGGGGCAGCATCGTCGTCCTGGAGGGTCAGCGTGGCGCTGGAAATCCCCAGCGTGGCTTTGTCCGGATTGGCCAGGCTCAGCAGGACGGTCTCGTCGTTCTCGTCCAGGCTGTCGTTGAGGACAGGAACGCTGAAGGTCTGACTGGTCTGCCCCGGGGAGAAGGTCAGCGTGCCGCTGACCGCGGTGTAATCGGCCCCGGCGGTGGCTGTATCGTCGGCCGACTGATAGCCGACGGTGACTGTGCGTCCGGAGGCGGTACTGAGACTAACGGTAATGCTGACCGATCCGCCGGCCTCGCCGCCCGAATAGGTGCTGCTGCTGAAGCCCACGCCGGGCAGCGCGTCGTCGTCGACCACGGTCAGCAGGGCCGTGCCGGGCGCACCGAGGCTGGTGCTGGCCCCGGATAAAGTCAGGTTGATTGTTTCGTCCCCCTCATCCAGGGTGTCATTGAGAATGGGAACGCTGATGGTCTGCACCGTCTGGCCGGCAGCGAAGGTCAGGGTGCCGCCGGCAGCGGTATAATCCTGGCCCGAAACCGCCGTGCCGTTGGAAGTGGCGTAGTTGACCGTAACGGTGTAGGCCGCCGGATTGCTCAAATGAACCGAAATCGAGGCCGTACCGGCATTTTCCGTGACGCTGAAGGCATCGCCGGCAAAGCTTACGGTGGGCACGCCGTCGTTGTCGGTAATGTTGATCAGAGCCGTGGAACCGGATCCCAGGTTGGCATTCACGGCATTGGAGAGGGTCAAATGGACCGTCTCGTCGTTTTCATCCGTGTTGTCTTCGAGGATGGGAACGGTGAAGGTCTGGCTGGTCTGGCCCGGCGTAAAGGTCAGCGTGCCGCTGGCGCTGAGGTAGTCCGACCCGGCGGCGGCCGTGCCGTCCGAGGTGGCGTAGTTGACGCCTACGGTCAGGACGGTCGGGTTGCTCAACCCGGCCGTAATCGTGACCGACGCGGCATCTTCCGCCGTATAGGTTACGGCGTGGCTGAAGCTGACCGTGGGAACCGGATCGTTGTCCGTTATGGTCAAAGTCGCGCTGGAAGTTGTTCCCAGATTGCCGTTGACCGGGCTGCTCAGGGCCAGATGGACGGTCTCGTCGCCTTCGCGCACCTGGTCGTTGAGGATCGGCACGCTGAAGGTCCGGCTGGTCTGGCCGGGAGAGAAGGTCAGGGTGCCCGAGGCAGAGGTAAAATCCGATCCAGCCGTGGCGGTGCCGGCCGTGGTGGCATAGTTCACGCTGACGGTGAAGCCCGACGGGGCATCGAGGGAAACGGTGATGAGGGCGGTGCCCGCGGCCTCGCCGGCCGTGTAGGCGGCGCTGCTGAAGCCGATCAGGGTCGGATCGTTGTCCAGGATCGTCAGCCCGGCACTGGAAGGGCTGCCCAGCGTGGCGTGGGTCGGGCTGCTCATGTTCACAGTAAGGCTTTCGCTGCCTTCCACCGCCAGGTCGTCCTGCAGACTGACGGAGACATTGCCGGAGACCACACCGGGGGCAAAGGTCAGCGTGCCGGAGGTTGCCAGGTAATCGCTTCCGGCCTTGGCGGTTCCGTCGACGGTCGCGTAATTTACGGTAACGGTCTTGCGCGTGGTGGCACTCAGGGTAGCTGTTAGGACGGCCGCTCCGCCGCTTTCCGAAAGACTGGTGGTTGCCGCGGACCATTGGACCGTCGGCGGGGCCATCTTGTAGGTGGCGATGGCGGCCGCCCAGTTGTCTTTTGCAGACAAAGTACCGTTGGCGGCATAGGCGCCGGTAGTGCTGACGATCCGGTACTCCGCGTGGGCGCTGATGTTGGATGCCGGCGGGCTGCCGGTGGAGCCGACGCCGGTCAGGGCGGTAAAGCCGGTGCCGGCAGCAAAAGTATCGGTCGTCGGAGCCTCCACGCCGAAGGCGCCGAAAAGAAGCTCATTGAATTCCGTGGTGGTCGCCGTCGTGCCGCTATTGACCGTCTTACCGTTGCCGGTGGAGCGCGCGGTGACGTCCAGTGGGCTGGTCGTGGCCAGTCCGTTAAAGGCGCTGGCCGTTGCGGCGCGCGCCACAACCGACGGGTGGGTGATGGTAATGGTGCTGCCGACGGAAAGCGCGGAGGTCAGGCTGGACCTCAGGATGACGCTCCGCACGGAGCCGGTGTTGGTGATATCGGCATCCACTACGTACGTATTGCCGCCCGAATCGACGGCCGACACGGTCCCTGTGGCGGAATCCATGGCGAAGGAGATCAGCACCTGGGTGCCGGCGGAAACCGCTGCGGAAGAGGTAATGGCCAGCGTGGTCCCCCTGCCGGTTTCCCTTTTTTGCGCGGTACCCAGATTCTGGTAAAAAACAATGGCCGCGGCGGCAGGCTGCCCCAGCCATAGACTGATTAATAGTATCCGAAGCGAAAAGCGTTGGAACGTACGCATAAACGACCTGCCATGCATGGAGAAGGACGCGAGTCCGCGGGGGAGGACACAACAATCATTCGGCGCAGAACCATGCCGGCAGCTGCCCCCCGGTTCGGGCACAGTGGGACCTGACACAGTAAATTGTTGCCTTGACTATTTATAACCATCCGAAAGACTGTACCTGATGGCCCGGGCGAAATCAAGAATTGTTCCCGGATACAGTTGAAAAGCGAAATGTTAGAACAAAACCTTTCCCGGCGCCAGGAGACTTTTGCGGCGCCCTCCTTCGGGATCATCTCGCAAAAAGCCGGGAATCCCGAAAGGGGTTCCGGATCACAGCCCGGGGTTGCGCCGCATAAGCGCTACCCCGGGTAGGCGGATTTTTTGATAATCAGCCCTGTAAGGGCTGCGCAAACACCTGGTATGGCTGGATTTTGCGCAACCCTTTCAGGGTTGTCGCCTGCGGGTGTCCCTACCCGGGGTAGGCGCGAAGCGCGCCAACCCCGGGCTGTGTACCGAAGCCCTTTCAGGGCTTTCCCCTACGGAAATCCACAGGTGTGGTACTTTTTGCCGGGTTGTCAGCAAGGATAAAGGCACAAAGAGTCGTGAATTTCCGGGAATTCGGGCGAGTCGATCCGGATTCGACTCGCCGAAGAAATTCGTATGGAGTTCCACCTTCCGGTGGCGTGCTGCAAGCGGGATTCCGCTTGTCGAACCGCAAGCTAAAGCTTGCGCTCCAAACGGATTTCGTTTGGGAGACCGGCGGCTCTATTCCTCTTCGATGGGCCGCCCGGCCAGGTGCCGGTACTCCGGGTAGTGATGCTCCACGCAATCCGGGCAGATGCCATGGCTGAAGCGGGCTTCCGAATGCTGACCGATATACGACTCGACCTGCTGCCAGTAGCCCTTATCGTTTCGTATCTTCTTGCAGTGAGCGCAGATGGGCAGCAGCCCCTGCAGGGTGCGCACTTTCTGCAGGGCCTGACGCAGTTGCCGCGAGGTCCGGACCTGAGCGCGATAGCGGACCAGGGCAAAGGCCAGCCCGCCGGCCAGCATCACGAAAACCAGGATGCCTGCCATGCGAAATTGCCTTGCCCTGCTGGCTTCCAGCCGGCTGAGGGCCTGATCGCGCTCCAGCAGCTCAATCTGCTTCTGGCGGCGCTCGGCGTCGAAGCGCTCCTGCAGCTCATGGACGCGGCGGGCGGAATCTTCGTCGTAAAGCGACTTGTTGAGAGCCACGACCTCTTCCAGCGCGGCAATGGCCCGGCTTTCGCGCCCGGGCACGTGGCGATAGAAGGCGGCAGCCGCAGATAGCGTGGAAGCCAGCCGCCGCTTGTTGCCCAGGGCGCGATCCAGCTCCAGGGCGCGATCGAAATCCGCGGCCGCCTGCGCATTCCTTCCGAGCGCCTGCAGGGCGCGGCCGCGGCGTAGCAGCAGGAACGGCTCGAGCCGGGGGTCCTCCGAAGATGAAGACAGAACCAGAGCGCGGCTCAAAGGGGCCAGCGCTTCCTCATCTCTCTTCAGGCCGTGAAGGGCCAGGGCCACATTCCCCAGGGCACCAATCAGCGCCACCGGGTCGGATATCGTTTCGCGTATCTCGAGCACGCGCCGGAAGCAGTCGAGCGCTTCGGCCCAGCGGCCGTCGCCGGTGTAGATGATCCCGATGTGCTGCAGGTTCTCGGCGTAGAGGGAGCGATCCGCGGAAGTCTTCAATACCGATTCGGCCTGGCGGCAAAGCTGCATGGCTTTTTCGCGGTTGCGCAGCACGAAATGGGCGATACCCAGATGGTCGGTGATCACCGCCGAAAACTCGCCATCCCCGGCCGTTTCGGCAAGCGGAATGGCCTCCAGGTAGCCCGAAACCACCTCCTCGTAGCGATCCAGGCTCACCAGCGCCCGGGACAGCCGGAACCGGGCCTCGGCCGTCAGGCGCGGCTGGTTCCGGTCCCGGCTGAGATCCAGGGCCTGGCGGAAGAGCTTCTCCGCCTGGTCATGCTGCCCGAAGGCAGCGCGGCATTCCCCGAGAGCCAGCAGGGCCCTCACCTCTTCCTCAACCGGACCGGCCGCCCGGGCGGCGGCCACCGCCTGCTCGGCAAATGGCGTGGCTTCGCGGGGGGAAGAGGGCAGCAGGGAGCGCGCTTTCCGGACCAGTTCCGCGGGCCCGACGTCGGGGCGGCCCTGCGCCAGGACCGGCATCCCGGTCCATATCCACACCAGCAGCAGAATCCCCAGTGGCAGGCCGCAGAGGCGCGGCATCACCCGGGCCCCGGGCTCCGGCAGCCTCGCGGCGCAAACGGAAAAGCAATCCTTGGCGCTTCTGAGCATCGGGCAAGTTTAAGGCAGTTTCCGGATGAAATCAAACTCATTTTCCGCATCCGCGCGGAAGGCCCCATGACTAAAAAAGCTCACAGGAAGAAGAGGAAGGATGGGAAGAAAATCGGAAGGGACGTCATCCGGAGCAGGCCGCCGGCCAAAATCCTCTCCTGTCCCTCAGGCGGGACGGTTCAGGAGTTGCCGTACCCGGGTCAGGAATTCGACGCAGGAAAACGGCTTGGGGATGTAATTCACGTTTTCTTCCAGCACCCCGTGGGGGTGAATGACATCGCTGGGATACCCGGACATGAAGAGAACTTTCAGACCCGGACGTTTTTCGAGCAGGAGCCGCGAGAGCTCCTTTCCGTCCATTCCCGTCATAATAACGTCGGTCACCAGCAGGTGGATTTCACCGTCAAAGGCCGTGGCTTCCTGAAGGGCGGCCTCTCCGCTGGGGCTGGCAAAAACCTTGTATCCGCTGCGCTCCAGCAGATGGCAGACCATTTTTCGGACATGGGTCTGGTCCTCCACCAGCAGAACGGTTTCCCATCCCGAAGTCGAGAAATCCGACGGAGCAGCCGTCTTCTTTCCACCCTCTTCCCGGGTGGCCAGGGGGAAGCAAATTGCAAAGGTGGTCCCCTCACCAACCACACTGTGAACGCCAATCGTGCCGCTATGCTGCTTGATAATGCTATAGACGGTCGCCAGACCCAACCCGGTGCCTTTTCCGACCTTCTTGGTGGTAAAGAAGGGATCGAAAACATGAGGAAGGATTTCCGGATCGATGCCCGTTCCCGTATCGCTCACCCTCACCCGGGCCCGGGCCCCGGCGGGAAGGCCATTGAACCGCCCCGGATGAGCCGGTTCCGGATCATCGACCTGCGTTTCGATGACCAGTGCTCCGCCATCCGGCATGGCATCCTGGGCATTGACTGCCAGGTTCAGGAGAACCTGCTCGAGGTGGCCGCGGTCTCCCGATATGTACAGGGATCCGGGGACCAGGATGGTGTCGATCGTAACGTTTTCCCGAATGGTGCGGCGGAGCATTTTTTCAAAGCCGGTGATCACCCCGTTGAGGTCCAGCGGTTTCATTTCCAAAGCCTGCTTACGCCCGAAAACCAGCAGCTGACGCACCAGGTCGCGAGCCCGCTCCGCCGCCAGAACGATCTGCTCCAACGGTTCCCGGGCGGCATCTGCCTTTGGCGATCCGCTCAGCAGCATCTGCGCATAGCCCAGAATGGGCGTGAGCATGTTGTTGAGATCGTGAGCCACACCTCCGGCCAGCCGGCCCATGGCTTCCATTTTCTGCATCTGCAGCACCTGGGTTTCCATCTCCCTTTTCTCTTTTTCCTCCCGTTTCCGCTCGGTAATATCCCAGAAGATTCCCAGGATGGCCTGTATGTTCCCATCCGAATCCGGAATCGGTGTTTTGACCGATTCGATCCAAAGATTTCCCCCCGGCCTATTGCGCTCCTCAATGGAATGGGAAATCTCTCTGCTTTCCGCCACCTGCCGGTCGTCCGCCTGGATTGCCTCCGCCAGCTCCTCCGGGAAGATATCCCGATCGGTCTTTCCCGCAATCCGATCCGAAGACAGGTCCATCCAGCGGCAAAAGCTGGAGTTGGCGGAGAGGTAGCGGCCTTCCAGGTCCTTCAGATAAATGCATTGCTGCAGGTTGTCCACCAGGGTGCGGTAAAGGGTTTCCCTTTTGGCGATCTCCCTGGTTCTTTCGTCCACCAGCTTTTCCATCCAGAGGTAGCGGGAAACCGCATGCAGGACAAGCCCGAGAATGACCAGCGTGCCGGCAACGAGCACCATCAGGAATCCGGGCGCCCGGAACCAGGGGACAAGTACCGTAAAGGTAAATTGCGCCGGAGTGAGGTCGATATTCCCGTTCCGGTCGATCGCCCGGACCTCAAAACGATGGGGACCGGCGGGCAGCCCTGTTACGGAATAGACGGTATCCTCCGAAAAGGAAGACCAGCTTTGTCCGTCCAGCCGATGGGAAAACAGCAGCCGGTCCGATTCGGTCTGCCGCCAGCGGTCCGCACCTTCAAAGAACAGGCGCACTTCGCCGCCCGGGGGCATTTCCGACAGATTTTTCCGGGTCTGAATCATGGTTTCCGGTGGGAAGGGGTCGGATTCCGGCCGGTAGACCCTTAATCCCGTTCGGGTTCCCACCCAGACATGCCCCTCCGTATCTTCCTGGACGACATTCACGGACGCATCCGGCAGGCCTTCATCCGGGGAGTTCGAAAGCCAGTATCCATCCCGGTAGTGGTGTACACCGGTAACGGAAGCCACCCAGACGGTACCGTCCCGGCACGGATAGATGTCGGTGACCGCTTCCAGGCCTGCGCCCAGAACGGTTCGCCAGGACTCATCGCGGAATTCCATGATCCGGTTGCGTCCCCCGAACCATAGCGAAGGAAAATTCATCTCCCTCATGGTGAAGGCACCCTCTCCGGTGTAGCCGTCCCGGGAGGTAAAGCGGTGGAATACCCCGCTCCGGATCCGGCCCACACCCATGTGGCCGACCACCCAGAAATCTCCGCCATCGGTTTTCCAGAGCTTGCGTACATTGCCTATCCCCAGGGACACGTCCATCCGGAGCACCTCGGCAAAACGGGTTCCGTCGTAAGACTCGATGCGCACCGTTTTCCGGTCGCTGGCATAAAGAAGAACCGAGCCGTCTTTCTGCGTGGTGATCAGCCACACGTCGAAAGATTCAGGGTGACGCCGGAGATCAAAACTCTCCCGATCGGGATCGAAAAAAAGCATCTGCCCTTTCACCACGCCCAGAGGAAAACGCCGGTCGGGCATCTCGCGCCGGAAATCCCTGGCCCATTGCACGTTGGCACCAAGGCTGTCGGGCAGGGGGAACCGCTGCCATGAACCGTGATCATACCGGATCAGGGATTTTTCATACATGAACCAGACGCGCCTTTGGTTGTCGACGGCGATCGAATCGAAGGACCCCTGGCAATCGGCAACCTCGTCGGGAACACGCCATGGCATCGGAGCATGGCGGGCCAGGCCGTTGGAGGTCGCGATCCAGAACACTCCGCCCGATTCGACGCAAAGGCGTAAAAAAAATCCGGACAGGATCCGGTTTTTGGGAATCTGTTCCACGTGCCCCTGGTGGATCGACTGCAGGTCCCAGCGGGTTCCGGAGCGGGTAATCACCCAAAGGCGGTTGCCTTCGCCGCGCCATCCGGCAACCACCTCTCCCTGCACGGGCAGATCCAGCCGCTTCCAGCGGTCGGCAGCGTAGCAAAGCAAAGTACGCTTTCCGGAAAGCAGTTCCCGAGCGGTGAGGAAGAACTCCTCCTTTCCCGACCGGAGGGGCATCGCCAAATCCCGGACTCCCAGATCGGCAGGGAGAGGAATCTCGGTCCACTCCTCTGTCGGCGGACCTCCGGAAACGGAAACCCTGGCGATGCCGTTTTCCCCTGTCATCCAGATTCTTTCGCCCCGGATGTAAGTCATGTCGAGGAAGTCGCCCAGGCGGGAGTCTTCCTTGCGGCGAACCGTTCGCAGCGCCCGGGTGGAGGGGTCGAACTGCATCAGCGCATGAGGCAGCAGATAAAGAATACGCCTCGAAGAGAGAGGAACGAAAGGAACCGGCCTGCTGATAGAAGCATCGCGGTTCCCCTCGGGAAGAGGAAACTCGACCCATCGCCCCTTGGCAAACTGCTGGAATCCCCCGGGGTTCCCGGGCTTCAAGGCCCAGACATGGTGGCTGTCATCCTCCACGATTTTCAGCCCCCGGCCCGGGGTCGGAGACAGGATCTCGAACTGGTAGCCGTCATACCGGCTGAAGGCATCGACTTCCCCGTGGCTGATCCACAGAGTTCCGGTCGGACCGGACGAAAGATCGGATACCCAGGATTCCTTCAGCCCGTCCAGGGAAGTGAAAAAGCGGAACTGGGACAAATCCTGCGCCGGGCCGGACAGTCCAAACCGGCAGAATACTGCCAGGAACAGCAGTAGGCGGAATGTTCCGCGACCGCCCCGATCCGTGCATGGAAAGGCAAAAACCATATTCCGCTTACACCAGTCGCATGAATGAAAGCCGCACATTTCCAGCCGCCCGTTAACCGGATTCCGGCTAAAGTAATTTGATTTTTAAAGCTTTCAGCACGTCCCATGAGTTTACCGTTCTTCCCCGGGGAAAACAAGCTGGCAGCGGGCAGGTTTCCGCCCGCCCCAAACAAGCGAAAGCTGGTACTCTGAAAAAAGAGGAAGGTGTAAAAAGTATTGTTATGTACTGCCGTCCCGATGGGACTCCGCGCCCCGGAAGAACAGTTCCGTTCCGGTTTACATGGGGCGCTGGAAAGTTATGGCGGACACAGCTTAACGATATCCGACATTGCGCCCCGTGCGGCGCACACGCAAGTCCCGTAAGGGGCGACAGATTGCAGCCCGGCACGCGAGTGCCGGGTTGGGCCGGAGCAAAACCAAGTCCCATCGGGACGGCAGAACAAATGAGGAAAGCCCTGCAAGGGCTTCGGATCACAGCCCGGGGTTGGCGCGCTACGCGCCTACCCCGGGTAGGAATGTTCGGAGGAGGCAACCCTGAAAGGGTTGCGCAAAATCCAGCCATGGCAGGTGTTTGCGCA
>CAINFC010000272.1 GCA_903847975.1 uncultured Acidobacteriota bacterium
CCGGGCCGGTCCTCCTCCTGGCTGATATGGCGGCCGGGCTGGGGGTGAATGCCCAGCATCGGGAAAAAGTTCCAGCTCACTTTGCCGATGACCACGCGGGCCGGCTCTTCGGCACCGGTCAGGGCACCGCTGACCTGGGAATGGGCGGCCATTTCCTGGAAGGAGCGCATCTCCCGCTGCCACGAGCGGAAATCGTTATAAGGGGAGGCGGGATTGCTGAATCCGTTTTTCAGATTGCGGTGAACCAGGCTGACCAGCCGGTCCGGATCGCGAACCGGCAAGGGATCGAGCAGCACGGTTTTTACCACGCTGAAAAAGGCGGAATTGGCGCCGATTCCCAGGGCCAGCACCATGACCGCGATGAACGTGAAGCCGGGGTAGCGCCGCAGCAGCTTGAACCCGTGCCGGATGTCCTGAAGCACCGTCCGAATGTTCTGTCGCATGAGATCTGCTTTCCTTTTATTATGTTGTGACCGTTTCCGTTCTGCCGCTTTCTCTGGTAGCAAGCGGCGTGCCACTTCGGTAGCCGCCAGGCAGCGCGCCGGACGGGCCATGGCGATCCGGACAGCCAGGAGGTCCTCCCGTTCGGCGTCCGGTATTGGGACTTCCCTTCCCGAAAACGGACACTCTCCGCGCAGACTCCCTCCGGAGTGCCGCAAAAAACACCGGCCGTTCGGGAGAGACAAGGCCAAACCCAGGCCCATCGGGGCGACGGACTAAATTTTTTCCGTTGTACACGACACCCCCCTCTTTCCTTCTCTTAATGCCTGAAAACCCATCGCAAGGAAAGGAGAAGCGAAACATGAAAGAAAGAGCAAACTGGCGGACCGTGGTTCTGCTGCCGTTTATGGCTATTGCCGTCTATCCGGCCGTCGGAGTCGATGTGAAAAGCGCCGTGCCGTTTATCCAGGAAAGCCAGGAACTGGACAAGGGAACGAAAGATATCACCAAACCGGAGATCCTGACCAAGGTAAATCCCGTCTACCCGGAGGATGCCAAAAAAGAAGGGGTGATGGGAGATATCAAGCTGGATGCCGTTGTAGACGAGACCGGCAAGGTGCAGGATGTGGTCAAGCAGGCCGATCAGGTGGTGGATGAACGCCTGGTCAAAGCGGCCATGGAAGCCCTGAAGCAGTGGAAGTTCAAACCCGCCATGAACAAGCAGGGTAAGCCGGTGAGCGTCAAAACCACCATCACCATCCGCTTCAAACTGAAATAGCGCCGGACTTCCGGTAAATGGCCCGGGCATAAAGGAGGGAAAACCCCTGCCGGTGAGCGTTCTCCTGGGATTTTGATCCCGGAGCGACGGTTACCACCGCCAGGTCGCAGCCCTCGGCCCGGGCCTCCCGGAGCCGGAAATCCATCAGGGCCGTCTGAACTCCGCGACGGCGCCATTCGGGAAGCGTGGCGGCCCCGCACAGCTGGGCAATCCCATCGGACACCCGCATGCTGGCTCCCCCCGCAGCCACACCGCCGATCCTCGCCAGATAGCGACGGAATCCGGAGACGGCGGCAAAATCCTCAAAAATCCGCTCGATAGCTTCCCGCGGATAGGTTTGGCCCATGGCTTCCGCAGGAACTACGTCCGGCCGGGCAAACCCGTCGGCAAGCACATCCAGCCAGACGCGGTCTTCCTCTCGTCTGCACGAAGAAACCGACAGGCCGGACCATCCCGATTCCTTTTTTCGCGGGAGGGAATCGTTCCCTTCCTGCAGCGGGATTCCCAGCACATTTTCAAACCCGGCCGGAAGGTACCCGCGGCGGCACAATTCCGCGTGCCAGGCCGGATCGGCCAGGGTGGCTACCTCCGCCTGAATGACCGCGCCGTGCTGAAAATAAAGGAATTCGATCGCCTGCCATCGCTCCGGATCGGGCATTTCGGCCAGTCCTGTACCGATGATCTTGCTGACCGGGGAATCCGGGCCGGCGTAAACCGCCACTCCTCCGCCGACCGGCTCGACAAAGCAGCCGGCCATCGTTCCGGAAGCCATGGCATTTTCTCCCAGACCCGCGGAAAGCATCGCCTCGGCCCGCTCTATTCGCACTGCCAGCTTCGGATCGGCAAACAGGCTTTTTCCCACAAACTACCTCCCGAAAAGAAAGATCTTTCCCCGGCCCCCACGGAGAAGTCAAGCCGCACCCGACCAAAATCGCCGCGAATATCCCCGATGATCCGGCAAAAAGTCCTGCATCTTCGAATTTCCGTTGGGGAAAGCCCTGCAAGGGCTTCGTAACACAGCCCGGGGTTGGCGCGCTTCGCGCCTACCCCGGGCAGGGACACCCGTAGACAACAACCCTGCAAGGGTTGCGCATAATCCAGCCATGCCAGGTGTTTGCGCAGCCCTTTCCGGGCTGGGTTTTAAACAAATCCGCCTACCCGGGGTAGCGCCAGTGCGGCGCAACTCCGGGCTGTGATCCGGAACCCCTTTCGGGGTTCCATACTTTTTGCTTAACTGATGAAGGTGCAAGAAGTATGTATTGTTATGTTCTGCCATCCCTTATGGGACTTGCGTGTGTGCCACACGGGGCGAAATAGCGGATATCTTACCGTTGTGCTCCGCCATGGCCTTGGGAGGCCCCGCGTAATCCGGCACAGGACTGTGATTCCGAGGCAAAGTCCTGGCAGGGACGGCAGAGCCAGACCCATCCGCCACTTTTTTCGAAGCCATCATTTCTTTCCGGACGAGCGGCGCTCCGGCTACTTCTCTCCTCCCTATCTTCCTCCACTTCCTGTGAAAAAGAAGCACACGGGAAGTCAGGGAAGACGGGGAAGAAAAACGAAAGGGCCCGTCGCAAGTAGAGGAGGTCCTATCCCCCGGGCCGACAGCCGGGGATTCCTCTTTTTTATTTATGACGCATGAGGAAAAAAGTATAATTTGGGGGATATGAACCCATTGCCGGAGCTGAATTTCGATCGGACCGACTGCCGATGAACAAGCCATACCCTTTTCCCCTGGCGGAACTCGGAGTCGTGATCCTGGATGCCCATGGCGTGGCGCTCAGCGCCAACGATGCGGCCGCCAGGCTGCTCGGATTTGTCCCCACCGGCAGGCCCGCCGAGTCCTGGCCGGCCGGTGCGCAACCGGCCATGCTTGCTCTTGGCACCGGCCAGCCGGTGCCGTGGACGGAAATGACCGTGGACGCAGCGAACGGCATGCCCTACCATATCGCCGGGTGCGCCGAGCCGCTGAAGGACGACCGGGACCATATTTGCGGAGCCGTTGCGCACTTCCTCGAAAGAGCGCAATACCCGCAGCCGGAAACCGGGCCGGACCTGGAGGCGCTTCGCCGGAAGGAGGAACAATCCCGGATCCTGCTGCAGTTCTACCAGGAAGCCAAAGGTTTGCCTGACCAGGACCTTTTCCAGTTTGCCATCGACCGCGCCGTCCTCCTGACCCGCAGCAGGATCGGCTTTCTGCACCTGGTATCGGAAGACCAGCAGACGATCCTCCTGACCGCCTGGAATGCGGAAGCAAAAAAGGGCTGCGCCGCTCCCATTGACCGCCACTATCGGCTGGACCAGGCCGGCATCTGGGCAGACTGCATCCGATTGCGGCGCCCGGCGGTCCACAACGATTACGCCCATGCCGCCGGTCGCCGCGGGCTGCCGGAAGGGCACAATCCCATCGCCCGCCTGATGAGCGTTCCGGTGGTGGAAAACGATCAGGTTCCTATCGTTTTCGGCGTGGGCAACAAGGTGGAACCCTACGATGACGCCGACAGCACCTGCCTGCAGCTGCTGGCCGACGAAATGCAGAAGATGCTTCATCAGCGCCGAACCGAAACGGAGCTGCGCGAAGCCCTGCTGCGCCTCCAGCAGGCGGTCTGCGCCGCGAATGTCGGATTGTGGGACTGGGATCTGACTTCCGGCCGGGTTCACTACTCCGCGGAATGGAAGCAGAACCTCGGATACCAGGATGACGAAATCGGAGAGGAGTACGCAGAATTTGAAAAACGACTCCATCCTGAAGATCTATACCGACTGCTTGCCCAGATCCGGCAAATGATTCAGGAAAAACAGCAGAACGAGCAGGCGGAATTCCGCATGTGCCACAAGGACGGCTCCTATCGCTGGGTGCTGGTCCGGGCTTCCGTCCTGTGCAACACCAAAGGCGAAGCGGTGCGCATGCTGGGAGCCCAGATCGACATCACCGACCGGAAAAAAGCGGAAACCGAGCTCAGGGAAGCCTACACCCTGCAGGAACAGCGGGTAAAGGAGAGAACCGAACAGCTGCAGGAGGAAATCCGCGAGCAGAGGCGGCTGTCGGAGGCTCTGCGGGAAAGCGAGGAAAAATTCCGGATCGTGGCGGACTGGACCGCGGACTGGGAAACCTGGATCAGCCCGGAGGGCCGCCTTCTTTACATTTCTCCTTCCGTAGAAAGAATCACCGGATATTCCCGGGATGCCTTCCTGGAGTCCGATTCGATGATCAGGCGCCTGGTTCACCCGGAGGACTGGCCCATCTGGGAGAGCCATATCCGCGACTGTCATCAGGAGGCCCTCGGGGTTTCGGAACTGCGCTTCCGGATCATCGATATCAAGGGACAGACCCACTGGATCGAACACCGCTGCCAGTCCGTTTTCCGGGAGGACGGCCGGTACCTGGGCCGCCGCGCCTCCAACCGGGACATCACCGAACAGAAAAAGGCCGGCGACGAGCTGCAGCAGCTGCACGAGGAGCTCACCGCCACGCTGAAAGCCCTCCCCGACCTGCGCTTCGAAATCGACCAGGAGGGATATATCCTCGATTTTCATGCGCCCGATACCAGCTTCCTCCTCTCTTCTCCCGGTGAGTTCATCGGGAAAAAAATAAAGGAGATTCTCCCTGCCGATGCCGCGGAAATCATTGAAGAAAGCCGTCGGCGGGCTGCCGAAACGGGGTGGGATTCCGGGGCAGTCTATTCCCTGACGTTCCCCGGCGGAAAGGAATGGTTTGAACTGTCGCTGGCTGCCAAAGGAAGCCGCCGCAGCCCGGAGGCCCGCTTTATCGCCCTGGTCCGGAATATCACCGGTCGCAAGAGAGCGGAGGAAGAGCTCCTGGCCACCAGCCGGCACCTGGAAGAAATGAACGAGAAGTCCAGCCGCCTGGCCGAGGAAGCCCGCCGGGCCAACCAGGCCAAAAGCGAGTTCCTGGCGATCATGAGCCACGAGGTTCGAACCCCGATCAGCGGCGTCATCGGGATGACCGATCTGCTGCTGGAAACCCCGCTCAGCGAACGCCAGCGCCATTTTGCGGAAAGAATCAAGGCCAGCGGGGAAACGCTGCTGGGGGTAATCAACGATGTACTCGATTACTCCAAGGCGGAAGCCGGCCAGATGGAGGTGGAAAACCAGCCCTTCTTCATGGAAAACGTCATCCGGAAGGTGACCGGCCTGGCGGGATTCCTGGCCGAAGCCAAAGGAATCCGCCTGGGGGTTACCGTGGACCCGGCCATTCCCCCGCTCCTGCTGGGCGACCAGCAGCGACTGATCCAGGTGCTCAACAACCTGACCGGCAACGCCGTCAAATTCACCGATGAAGGGAGTGTGGAGCTTGCGGTCAGGCTCTTGGGGCAGGAGGCAGAGGAAGCACTGCTGGAATTTGCCGTGCAGGATACCGGAATCGGGATGACCCGGGAGGAGCAGGCCCGACTCTTCCAGGCATTCTATCAGGCCGATCCCTCCATGAGCCGCCGGCACGGGGGTAGCGGTCTGGGCCTGGCCATCAGCAAGAGGCTGGTCTCCCTGATGGGCGGAGAGATCAGCGTGGAAAGCGAGATGGGCCGGGGAAGCATTTTCCGGATCTTTCTGCCCTTTTCCGTCGTTTCCGGGGATCGGCTGCCGATGCACTCCGGCAGTGCTATCGGCCATGAAAACTACGCGGGCGTGCGAGCCCTGGTGGCCGAGGACCACGAAATCAACCGGGAGATCATCCTGGAATTCCTGAGAAAATTCGGCATCGAAGCGGATGTGGCCCGCGACGGACGGGAGGCGGTGGAAAAAGTCCGCTGCCATTCCTACGACATCGTGTTCATGGACGTCCAGATGCCCGAAATGGACGGCTTTTCCGCAACGCGCCAAATCCGCGCCATGGAAAAGGAAGGAGTGGCCTCTCTGCCCATCCTGGCAATGACGGCGCATGCCATGGCCAGGGACATGGAAAAAAGCCTGGAAGCCGGAATGAACGATCATCTGGTCAAGCCCATCGACTCCGGAATCCTGCGCAAGTCCCTCGAGCGCTGGCTGCCGCCGGAAAAGCGCGCCGCCGCCTCGCCTACTCTGGAGGATGAGGGATTCGCCCCAGGCAAACCGCCGGAGGAACAACCGGCCGTGCTGCAATGGGAAGAAGCGCTGCGGACCATGGACGGCAACCGAACGCTGTATGGCAGGCTACTCGGGAATTTTCTTTCCGGATTCCGGGATACCCCGGAACGCCTGTGCGAGGAGCTGCAATCCGGCCAGGTAAAGACGGCGGACCGCCGGGTGCACACCGTCAAAGGGGTCGCCGGCAGCCTGGGAGGAAAGGAACTGCAGATGGCAGCGGCCGAACTCGAGCAGGCACTCCTGCGCCAGAAAAACGGGAACGGCTGCTCCCTTGATATACCGCTGCAGAACTTTCTGCGCTGCCACCGGGAGTTTCTGGCGGCCGTGGAATCCTATCTGGCCGGTCAGCCCGACCCGGAAGGACCTCTGCCACCCGAGCCCCCCCGGGGTACTTCCGCGGAACTGAGGGAGATGCTGGACCAGTTGCGGGCGGGGCTGGCCGAAGACGAACCGAAGCCCTGTAAAGAAGCCATACGGCGGCTGATGGAAAGGAGCTGGCCGGAGGAGGTCGGGATTGTACTCGGCGAACTCGATCGGCTGGTAAGCCGGTATCGATTTTCGCAAGCCCTGGATTTCATCGCCAAAGCGGAAAGCAGCCTCCTGGCAGCCAGCGGGAGTGTCCAGCCGGATCAGCCCACAGGCTCTGCTGCCACCGCCCTTCCGCCGTCCGAAGGAACATTGCAGCCATAGGAGCGACCGATCATGATGGAGCCGAAACCGATCCTACTCATTGTGGAAGACGAGCCGGTCAATGTCGACATTCTTCTCGAAGCGCTGGACCAGGCATATATTCTGCGCGTGGCAGCCGACGGCATTTCCGCCCTGCGAAGCGTTGCCAAAAATCCTCCGGACCTCATCCTGCTGGACATCATGATGCCCGAAATGGACGGCTTCGAGGTCTGCCGCCGCCTGAAGGAAAATGCCGCCACCCGGGAGATTCCGGTCATATTCATCACCGCCCTGGCGGCCACCGAGCACATCCTGCAGGGCTTCAGCCTGGGAGCCGTGGACTACGTCACCAAGCCGTTTCGGGCCCTCGAGGTGCGCGCCCGCATCAACCTTCACCTGTCCATCCGCCGATTGCAGCGGGACATTCTCTTGCGCTCCGAGGAAATTGCCCGCATGAAGCGGGAGCAGGAGAGCTTTCTGCGCCACGAGCTGAAAAACCGCCTGCAGCCTATCCTGAGCTATGCGGAAATGCTGACCTGGTTCGACGCCGGGGGGCTGAACGAGCGGCAGAAGGATTACGTGGGCGAGATCCTCAAGGGCGCCAGGGACATGGTCGCCCTGATCGATTCCATGAAGCAGCTGAACGATCTGGAAGCCGGCACCTATACACCCGACCGGAAGCCGACGGACCTCGTCGGGCTGATGCAGAAAGTCATCCGGGACCTGAAAGAGGATCTGGGCAGCTGGGTGGAAGTGCGTTGCGAGGACCGCCTCGCCGGTCACCCGGTTTCCGTGGAGGCCGGACTGGTGGCACGCGTATTCCACAACCTGATCAAGAACGCCATCGAGCATGTCACCGGCCTCCCGTCGGCGGAGGATCGCGTGGTATCGGTACGTCTGGATCAGGAAAAGAACTGCGCGGTGGTGCGCATCCACAACGACGGAGATCCGGTGCCCTCCGAAAAGCTGGCCCTGTTTTTCGAGAGGTTCCGGTCCGAAAAAAAGGATAAGGGCCGCACCGGCCTGGGCGCAGCCTATGCCCGCCTGGTCACCCGGGCCCACGGCGGAGAAATCAGGGTTCATTCCAGCCCCGAAGAAGGGACCACCATCACCGTGCTGCTGCCTTTGGACCTCCCCTCTGCCTTATGATTGGGGCCCAGGAAACTATCCGGATCAAGGCCATTGGCTGGACGCTCGCGATATTCTGGTCGCTGGCTCTGTGCGTCAGCCTGGCGTGGAATTACCTGGAGGAAGGCCGGTACACCGGCGATCTGGCCCTGACCTCGCTGCGCATCAGCCTGCAGAAGGACATGGTCTACCGCCGCTGGGCCTCCGAACATGGCGGCGTGTACGTGCCCATAACCCCCAGGACACCGCCCAATCCGTACCTGAGCCATGTGCCGGAGCGCGACATCACCACTCCTTCGGGGCGGCGCCTGACTCTGGTCAACCCGGCTTACATGACCCGACAGGTGCAGGAACTGGGCAAGGAACAGTACGGGGAAAGAGGCCACATCACCAGTTTGAATCCTCTGCGCCCCGGAAACGGGCCGGACAGCTGGGAAAAGGAAAGCCTGCTGAAGATCGACTCCGGTGCCCGGGAGGTGGTTTCCACCTCCCGGATAGGCGGCGAAAATTACCTGCGGCTCATGGTTCCCTTTTACACCGAGGAGGGGTGTCTGAAATGCCATGCCAGCCAAGGATACAAGCTGGGAGACCTGCGAGGAGGCATCAGCGTCTCCACTTCGATGGCACCCTTTGAGCGGGTGCTGAGCCTGCGGCGCTGGACCCTGGGATTGGGCCACCTGGGCGTCTGGATCGTCGGCCTGGCGGGAATCTGGCTGACCGCACTGCGGCTGCATGCCGCACGGCAGAGCCTTCTGGACTCCCACAATCAGCTGGAACAGCGGGTGGAGGAGCGCACCGCCGCGCTGCAGGTGGAAATTGCCGAGCGGAAGGAAATCCAGAATCAGCTGACCGCCGCCAACCAGGACCTTCGGGGGGCCATTGTCCGGACGGAGCAGCTGGCCCGACAGGCCGAGGCCGCCAGCCGGGCGAAAACCGCCTTCCTGGCCGGCATGAGCCACGAGATCCGCACGCCCATGAACGGCGTTCTCGGCATGGCCGAGCTGCTTCTGGAAACGGAGCTGACCGAACGTCAGAGGCGCTTCGCGGAAAAGATACGGAGCAGCGGAGGAATGCTGCTTGCGGTGATGAACGATATCCTGGATTTTTCAGAAATTGAGGCGGGAAAGCTCAAGCTCGAAAACCGGCCCTTTTCCATGCAGACGGAAGTCGTCGAAAAAACGGTGGCGCCTTACCATTCTCTCGCAGAACAGAAGGGCGTTCTGCTGCGCACCCGTATCGATCCCGCTCTTCCCCCTTTGCTCTCCGGCGACGCCCGGCGGCTCAGCCAGGTGCTGGGCAACCTGTTGAGCAACGCTGTAAAATTTACAGATGCCGGGGAGATCGAGCTTTCCGTCCGGTTTCTGGACCTGCCGGACAACCAGGTGTCCCTCGCTATTCAGGTGCGCGACACGGGAATCGGCCTTCATCCGGATTCCCTGCCGATGCTGTTTGAATCCTTCCAGCAGGCGGACGGCTCCCTGGCCCGCCGTTACGGAGGCAGGGGCCTCGGACTGACGATCTGCAAGAGGCTGGTCACCCTCATGGGAGGGCGGATCCAGGTCGAAAGCTCCCCGGGGACGGGCAGCGTGTTCACCGTTCTCCTCCCCCTGACGGTCCCTCCGGACCCGCCCGACCTGCGGCCGGAGGAACAGGCAAAGGATCGGACGGAAGGTATCGCCCCCAAGAACGGTCCGGCTCTGCCCCCCGGATCACAGGAGGAACTGGCGGAACTGCTGGCCGGATTGAAAGAAGCTCTGGGCCGGGAAGAGCCCAAACCGTGCAAAGAGATCATGGGCACGCTTATCGGGAAAAGATGGGATGAGAAAACCGGGACTTTGCTCCACAAGCTGAACGGCCTGATCGAAAGCTACCGGTTGTCCCAGGCCTTCGATTTCCTGGTCCAATCGGAAAAAGAGATGGCAGAATGAGGATTCCGCCATTTCTCCCTTCCTGATCTTCCCCTCTGCCTGTGAAAAAAGAAGGGACTCGCAGGAAGACAGGAAGAAAAGGGAGCAAAGGCAGAGTGCCTCTCTTTCCCTTTTTGCCCTATCGCAGCAACACCGGGAGCTGTAAATGAAACAGGGCATCCTCGGGATTGACCGGCAGATCCGGAATGGCGCCATCGATCGGCGGATCGTTTCCGTTGGAGATCGGCGCGATCCCTCCGGCCGGTCCGGCAATCACGGCAGCCCGGTATACCCCGGAATAGGCTGCGTTCGCGAACTGCAGGCTGTAGATCGAATTCGATATCCCGCTTACCGCGACCCAGACAATCCCACTTTCGGCCGCGGTAATCGACACCACGTCCTGGATCAGGCCGGAGTTCCTGCTGCTGCCGAGAATCCCGCCAGGTCCCCATACTTCCAGATCGGCATTCCCTACCAGGGTGCTCAATGTTGCCGTTAGCTTTTGCCCGGCCGTGAGAAACTTACGATAAAGACGGACCTCGCCCAGGCGAATGGCTTCCGTGGAAGGCAAATAGTTGACCAGGGCCCCTTTGGGATGGGAAATGTTCCCCCTGCTGTCCCGCACCCAGGCGCGGACATAATGAACGCCGCCCTCGGGAGCCAGCACCAGCCAGGAATTCGAAGCAAAGGGAATCCAGCCGGTGTTTTGAACCATGATCCAGCTTCGGACCGCGGAAGAATAGCGCATTTCCATAAAGAGCATGGATTCCAGTCCGGTACCTCCGGTTCCGTCGGTCGCGGCCAGGGAAACAGGAATGAGCCGCCTCGCCGCATCCTCCGCTCCCTGGTTCAGGGTCAGGGAGCGAATGGCCGGCGGAGTCGGATCATCGACGTGAGTCCGTAGGGAGATCACCCGGTGGGCCTGGTTGTTTACCGGGGTCGTTTCGCCGGGGATCCCCGGGATCTGAACGTAGATGTCGGCTTCGGTCAGGTGGCCCGGAATATCCCACGAGATGGCGGCAAAGGAGCTGCTGTCATTGGCTACCAGGGGCGTGGCCGTGAAGGCATTACCGAGGAACGTGCCCGGCGGGGTGGCTCCCGTCTCGCACAGGTAAAAATTGACGAGGGGCTGCACGTCACCGGTCCCTCCCAGGCGATGGATGTTGGCGCCCAGCTGCACCGTGGAACCTGCAACCGGGGCGTAAGGACGGACCCAGATATCCTCCTCCTTCAGAAAAAAATCGTCTGCGCCGGGAGCCAGCGAAAGGTAGCCTTTGGTAAGGGTACTGATCGCTCCCACCCCGGGGTTCTGCACGGACACATCGTGGAACCCTGCCGCTATTCCTTTCGGCACCCAGGCCAGGGCGGACGTCGGGCCGGGCCGGCGGGAAGCCAGAACCAGGGTTCCCAGCTTAACCGTCATTCCATGGGCGAAATTTTCGCCGGCCAGCAGGATTTCCATATCGTCGGTATTGTATCCCCAGCCCGGTGAAACCGCGCGCAGCACCGGCCCCGGCCCGGTAACGGTGATCGCGTTCCGCAGCGAGTCGCAGTACGACTGACCGCCGACGGCTCCAACCACCGGGGTGCAGATCCGCAGAGGATACAGCCCGGGTTCCTTTCCCGCGGGAAGGTTGGCGCTGATTTGGGTCGGGCCCGCAACCACCACTCCCGTCAGGGGAGTGTCCCCCACAAAGGCGGTGGCACCGCTGAAAAAATGGTTTCCGTGGATGAGCAGCGGGGTGACCTGGGCAGCGAGCACTTTGGCCGGCTCGACCGACTCCACCTCCGGCAGCAGACTCAGCCGATGGGTTGAGGTATTGTTCACCGGGACCGGATCAATGACTCCCAGGGCGGAGGTGACGGTTGCCGTATTCACCACGATCCCCCTGGCGGCGGAGGAAAGGGTGGCATCCACCAGGAAGGTAACCGAGCCGTCCACAGCCAGATCGACGTGGGTATCGAGGTTTCCCGTCCCCTGGGCGGAAACGCAGGTGCTTCCGGCCGTGGCGGTGCAGGTCCAGGAAACCTTGCTCATCACGCCCGGCAGGGTATCGGCGACCACCACCCTGGCCGCCGCGTAGGGACCGCCGTTGGTGGCGGTGATCTGATACCGCAGGGTCTGCCCCGGGAGAATGCCGGAGGTTTTCAGCAGTTTGCTGATTTTCAGATCGGCAAGCCGGGTGGTGTCCAGTCCGCTGCCGATCAGATAATCTCCGCCGCTGGAGGTGGGTCCGTTCTGCGAAAACCAGCCGACCAGGTTTCCATTGGCCGCGCTTATTGTCGATCCGATGTTGACCCATCCGCCGCTATCCTGGAAAGAGTTGGGGATGCTCAGTTCCAGGAAGTCGCCAAAATTGCCTTTCACCAGGACGGATGGAGCGACCGTGAATTCATCCAGGTTGGTGACCGTCTTGGCGGGGACCGCCTGGACCATGGAGGAAACAGACCCGCTGTACACATTGGCCGTGAGCGATGCGCTTCCGGGCTCCAGGCGGTACCAGTTGGACGTGGTGGCATAGTTGTCCTCGAATGCCAGAAAAGCAAGCCGGTTGCCGAAGGGAATTCCCTGGCGTATATGGCCGGCTGCAGAGGAAGTCGCCAGAAAGGATTTCAGCAGGAGCGATTTGGGACGTATTTTCTGGAACAGCATGCTGCTCCCGTCCAGTATGTTTCCCGCAGCATAGTTCACGGCGGTGCTCATATTATCCCGGGCATAATTGTAACTGGCTGTGCCGTAGCTTACCGGTTCCCCCTGGGAATTCACGGCCAGCCGGCCGATGGCGTTCATGACGCAGGTCGACCCGGACTCCAGGTGAGTTACCGAGATCTGGCCCAGAAGCTGGTTAAAGGCAATGGCCTTCATGCTCCCCGGCTCATTGCGCGGATCGATCGGCGTGACGGTCATCACGTACCGGCCGCCGGTTGCATATCCCCGCAGCACATTGGGCGTATTGCTCAAGGGGCTGGTTCTGATTCCCGACGGATCGATCGCCAGCGTCTGTCCCGGCGTGAGAATATCGATAAAATCGAAGTACTCCGCCAGCTGCCAGGTATAAAACTGGTAATGAACCGCCGCGTATGTGTTCAGGGAAGTGTTGGTGACGCTCAGCCGGCTCTTGTAGGTCCCACGGAGTGCTGTCGCCCCGTCTTCATAGGCGTAGATCAGCTGGCCGGCCAGACGGCCGGTCCAGGAGCTGGAAAGGATCGGCGACTGGCTCTCCTGGGCCAGGACGGACGGCAAAAGGACAAGGATAAGAATCAATATAAGCGATACGGTTAAATGGCTCCGCTGCATATTGCCTCCACGGGTTTATAACGATTGGATGCACCCCGAACACAGCCCATCAGTTTTTGTGGGCGGCCAGCAGATCGCCGCCGCCGTCGCCGCCGTTTCCCCCGATCTGGCTCTGAGAAAACCATCCGAACAGGTTGGCTCCGGTGGGCATCGTATTGGCGGTTATCCGCAGCCAGCCGCCGCTCGAAAAATAGCCGCTGAAGGCGGAGCCGAGAAAATCCTGGAAATTTCCGGCCACCCCGACGGCATTGGGCAGCAGGGTGTACTCCTTCAGGCCGCTGCAGCTTCGGGGCGGCGTGGAAAAAGCATTTTCTATGTCGTCGAAAACGAAAGCGGTGGCTCCGGCATTGGCGGCCCGAATGGAATAAGGCTGCAGAGCGTTGCTGTAGGAATCCTGAAAGCCCAGGAAGGTCAGCCGGTTTCCGAAGGGCGGGCCGGGCCGGATGGACGACGGGGCAATAAAGTTGCCGAGGAAGAGAAGGTTGGGACGGATTTGCTGGAAAAGCCGCGTGCTCCCGTCCAGGAAAAGCGCTGCCCCCGCGGAACCGGCCACGGTCGTATAGGTCGGATGAATCCGGCTGCCGTCGGCGTAGATCGCCATTCGCGGAACGGCGTTGTAAACCGCATGGCTGCCGTTGACTTCGTCGTGCAGGGTAAATTCGCCGGCCAGCCAGTTGAACGGGATCACCCGGCCCAGCGAGGGGGTGTAATCCTGGTCGACCGGGGTAGCGGTGCAGACGTAGATTCCGTTGGAAACCTTGCCCAGGAATTGGTTGTCCGAAGGACGACGGATGTTCTGCGGATCGATCAGGACCCGCTGGCCGGCGGCGACATCGTCGACAAAATCGAAAACCGGGTTCAGCAGCGGGTCATAAAATTGAAATAGAATTTTGACCCGGGCGGAGGGATGCACATTGGTTAGAACCAGAAGGGACCGTCAGGTGCCGCGGCTGCCGCTGGGCGTTCCGCCGTTTACGGTTCCGTCTTCAAAAAAATAAATCAGCTGACCGCCGAGATGCGAGGTCCAGGGAGCCGGCAGCGTAGCGGACACCGCGTCCTGCGCAAACACAGGGGCGCTGACACACAGCAGCCAGAAAAGGACGAAAAAAAAACAGGATTTTTTCCTCATTGGAATTCCTCCCGCAGGGTATGAAAGAAGAGACACGGAGGGCAGCGGCAGCCCGCTTTGCCGAAAGTTCCCAAGAGAGCTTGTTGGCTTAGCTTTTTCCGGATCATCACCGAAAACCGCGGTCCGAGATCCATCCGCCTCGGCAACAGGGACATGGCCTGACTGCCGGATCGGATTGCTTTTTCTGCCTTACAATATGATGCAATTCTACCTGCGGCAATCGCTCCCGTCAATGAAATAAGTCCGTTCACCGTCAGGCTGTCAGCGAAGAGGTTGCGTGCTGCAACCTGGCTTTCCCGTATGCGAATGACCTTTTCGAACCCATCCTCCCGCTCGAGCGCAAGACCTTGGCATTAAAAAATTAGTGAACCTTCCGCGGTAAGACGTAAATCACATCTTTTTGGTACTTGTTTTATTATGATTGCTTTTCCTATTTCAACAATGGATCTCCGGAGGCTCGATGCGCAGATTGCTGCATATTCTGATCTTTTTCGCCTGTTGGACCTATTCTCTTCCCCGGCTTGCAGCGGCTTATCCGGATAATGCTGCCTCTCCCCTTGGAACCAATCTCTGGTTTTTTCGCGACTGGGTCAGCGAGTATCCCCTGGTGGATGCCTTTAAATCCTCGCGTCCGTGGATAACCCAATACATGGACAGCTGGCCCACCACCTGGGACACCGGGGAATCCGCCCTCCTGGATCTCGATGCCGACGGCTGGGTCCGCTCGCTTCCCGCCCCGGCCGATGCGCCCGTCTTCACCTCGGTCGGTACGCTGATGCTCGACGGATTTGGCGCCCACTACCCGGCGGGCCGGTACATCGTGCTCTACGAGGGAGAAGGGACCATCCTCTACGGCTTCGATGCCGTCAAGGACAATGCCCTGAGCGCCTCCGGGAGGGATGTCCTGAATGTGACCCCGACGGGCAACGGCATCTACCTGCGCATCGCCGCAACCGACCCCCACCGCACCGGCAACTACCTGCGCAACATCCGCGTGCTGATGCCGGGGTCGGAAGACAGCTACGCCAGCCAGGTATTTCACCCGGATTTTTTAGCCAAACTAACCAACTACCGGGCCGTACGGCCGATGCAGTGGGCGGAAACCAACGGCTCGGCCCAGGAGGTCTGGAGCGCCCGCACGCGGATGTCCCAGGCCAGGTGGAACAACCACGGCTACGGGGTTCCGGTGGAGCTGATGGTCGCTCTGGCCAACCGGCTGCAGCAGGACCTCTGGGTCAACATGCCGCACAAGGCGGACGACGACTTCATGACCCGGTACGCCCTGCTGGTGAAAGGGCTTCTCCACCCGGCATTAAAGGTCTATGTGGAATACTCCAACGAGGTCTGGAACGGATCGTACGAGTATCCGCAGAGCCTGTGGGTCCAGAGCCAGGGAAAATCCAGGTGGCCGGCCAGTCCGGAATCCGACTTCACCAAGCAGATCAACTGGCACGGAATGCGCACCGCCCGGATGTGCGACCTATGGAAAGCGGCCTGGGCAGGCGATTCGGCCCGGGTAATCTGCGTGATGGGAGCCCAGAGCGGCAATCCGTGGACTGCCTCGCAGGCCCTGGACTGCCCGCTCTGGACGGAAGGCGCCCCCTGCTACCGGCATGGCATCGACGCCGTGGCCATCGGCCCCTATTTCGGATGGTATCTCGGCACCTCTACCTACCAGACCCAGGTGCTCGGCTGGCTCGGCGATGCGGATGGCGGCCTGGCCAAGCTCTTTGCGGAAGTGACCTCCGGCGGAGTGCTGAGCGGCGCGCCCGCCGGCGGTGCCCTGGCCCGGGCCTTCCAGGAAATGGACGGTCATGCCGCCGTGGCCGCGGCCCGCGGCCTTTACCTGACCGCCTACGAGGGCGGCAGCCACCTGGCATCGGTCAGCGGCAACGCAGCCGTCAGCAATCTGTTCAGCCAGGCCTCCCGGGATGCACGCATGCAGCAGGTATACGCCGACTACCTGGCCGGATGGAAAGCCCGCGGCGGGCACATTTTCATGCACTACTTCAACGTCGGGCAGAACACCACCCTGGGCTCCTTCGGCGTCCTGGAATACCTGGATCAGCCGGAGAGCCCCAAGTGGAACGCCCTGCAGCAGTTCATCGCCGAAAATCCCTGCTGGTGGACCGGCTGCGCACGTTCCGCGAGCCTGAACTTTTTCACCTATCTACCCTTTCTGAGGAACGGTCCCGATACGCTGCGCTAGCCGGATCGACCCGTCGGGGAGGGCAGCGGGAGTTCAGGCGAAGCGGCCCAGCAGGTTCATCAGCTGCTGGATCTTCGGACCATAGCTTTCGGAATTCACCAGGTTGCTCATTTCGTAAGGGTCCTTTTCCAGGTCAAAAAGCAGCCAGGGCTTGAGCTCCCGGCTTTCCCGGGCCCGCCGCGCGGCCAGCTTGTATTTGCCGACCCGCACGGAATGCCATCGGCTTCCTTCGTTGTTACACTCGGAAAAGACCGGCTCCTCGGCCAGGGGGCTCCTCCCGCTCAGGTAGGGCGCCAGGCTTCGGCCTTCCGCCCAGGGTGCATCTTCCAGCCGAACGCCGCACCAGTCGAGAATTGTCGGATAGACATCCACGCTGCCGACCGGAACGGAGCAGACCCTCCCCTGGTGGCCGCCCGGAACGCGGGCAATGCAGGGGATGCCGGCCGACTCCTCGTGCGGCAGGGTCTTGTTCTTCAGGCCGTGGCAGCCCTGCATGTCGCCGTGGTCGGAGGAGAACAGGACCAGGGTGTCCCCGGCCAGCCCCAGCCGGTCGAGGGCCTTCAGGATGCGCCCCACCCCGGCGTCCACCTGCGAGCACATGCCGTAATACAGCCGCATGTATTCGTCCATGTTCCCGCCGTAGCGCTGGTAATCCGGATCCTTCCCGGGCGGCTTGGGGCTGGGCGGATCGAAGGTGGGCGTGTAGGGCTCGGTCGGCTGATAGCTGGGCCGTTTCTTCATCGGTTTGCCGGTGTAGAGCGACTCATATTCCGGCAGAGGCTGGACCGGGTAGTGCGGGGCCTGGTAGCTGACCAGCTGAACGAACGGCTTCCCGCCGGCGGCCGCTTTTCCCAGCCTCTCGATGGCCAGATCGGTGGTGACTTCGGTGCGGTGGCGGTCGAAGCGGTGCTCCTGTCCCGACTCGTCGTAAAAACAGACATTCTGGTGGAAGCCGTTGTAGCACTGGTAGCCGATGAAATCGGTGAACCCGCCCCGCAGTTCCGCCGGGATCGGCTTGTTCCCGTTGCCGCCGATGTGCCACTTACCCACCCAGCTGGTGTGGATTCCGTGCCGCTCCAGAACCTCGGGCAGATTCCGCCCGTCCCCGGGGAGCGGCTGACCGTTGTTCCAGCAGCCGGTGGTGCTGGCGTAGCGCCCGGTCAGCACCGAACAGCGGTAGGGGCCGCAGACCGGGTTGGAGGAATAGCAGTTGCGGAACAGCACTCCCTCCCTGGCCATGCGGTCCAGGTGAGGCGTGCGTACATCCCGGTTTCCCATGCAGCCCAGGGCGAATTTGTGCTGCTGGTCGGAAAAGATGAAGAGCACGTTGCGGCGGCTCCTCGGCTGGGCTTCCCCTCCGCGGGCCAGGACCGCCGGGGCGGACATCCAGCCGGAGGCGGCCAGGAATTCCCTGCGGGTCAGATTCGGTTTCGGCATATCGATGGTTCCCGTCTTTTGTGTGTCATTCGCTTCCACCGGGCGGCGGCAGCGCCGGTCAGGCTGCACCTGTCCGGTCTCCGGAGCGGGAGCGGCGGATTGGTGATTTTTTTAATTTACACCCCCCCTAGTTTATGGCTCCCTTGTGGCAAAATCAAGGGGCACACAAAAACCAAGGAGCAGTCCGATGACCAGTGAAATACTCAAAACGACAGGAAAATCCGTTCTACTGTTCTCCCTCTTCCTTTTCGGCGGCATATGGTTTTTCCCCCGGGCCCTGACACAGGAGGAACCGGAGTTTTCCCGGATCGAGCCGGTGTTCCGTACCGCCCCGGACACCATCCAGACCAGTGTTTACTGGTACTGGATTTCCGACAACATTTCCGCCGAGGGGGTGGTCCGGGATCTGCAGGCCATGAAAAGGGCGGGAATCAACCGGGCCTTTATCGGCAACATCGGATTGCAGGATGTGCCCTACGGCAAGGTGAAGATGCTCAGCGAGGAGTGGTGGAAAATCCTGCATGAGGCCCTCAAGACGGCGACGGAGCTGGATATCGATATCGGCATTTTCAACTCCCCCGGCTGGAGCCAGTCCGGCGGCCCCTGGGTGGGCCCCGGCAAGGCGATGCGCTACCTGGCAGCCTCCGAGATGCGGGTGAAAGGGCCGCGAAAGCTGTCCGAACGGCTGCCCGCACCGCGCCAGGACTTCCAGGACGTCCGGATCATCGCCTTTCCCGCGCCCAAAGAAGACCTTCTGACCCTGGGCGCACAAAACGGAAAGGTGACTTCCGCACCCGCTATGCCCGGCCTGGAAAAAATCACGGATCGGGACCGCAAGACCTGGATCCCCCTGCCCTCCAAGGCGGAACTGGCTATCCGTTTCGAGTCGCCTGCTCCCTTCACCGCCCGCAGCCTCTCGGTCTATCCCGCCGAGCAGAAGCTCCTGGCCCAGGCCAGCCTCCAGACTCTCGATGCGCAGGGCGGGTACCGCACGCTGGCGGAGTTTGAAATCAACCGTTCCAACCCGGCCCTGAACGTGGGCTTCGAACCCTACGCCCCGGTGGTGATCAGCCTCCCCGCCACCGCGGCCACCGCCTTCCGGCTCATCGTCGCCAACCGCGGCACCACCGGAGGTCTGGCGGAAGTGGAACTGGCCTCCGCCCCGCTCGTGGAGCGGTTCAGCGAAAAAACCCTGGCCCGGATGCACCCCACTCCCCTGCCCTACTGGAAAGACTACCAGTGGCCGGTGCAGCCGGAAGTGGACGACCGCTCCCGGGTGGTGGACCCGTCCCGGGTGCTCGACCTGACCCGGCAGCGGCAGGCCGACGGAACTCTGAACTGGCAGGTTCCGGAAGGAGAATGGGTCATCCTGCGCACCGGCATGACCCCCACCGGCACGACCAACAGCCCGGCCTCACCGGAAGCCACCGGGCTGGAAGTCGACAAGATGAGCCGGCAGTACGCCGAAGATCATTTTTACGGACATATGGGAGAAATACTGAAGCGGATTCCCGAGGCCGACCGCAGGAGCTTCAAGGTGGTGGTCCAGGACAGCTACGAGACCGGCGGGCAGAACTTCACCGACGGCTTCCTCGAGGAGTTTCAGAAAAAATACGGCTACGACCCGCTTCCCTATCTGCCGGTGTATTTCGGCAAGGTGGTCGGCAGCCGCCTGGAGTCGGACCGTTTTCTGTGGGACCTGCGGCGCCTGATCGCCGACAAGGTGGCCTACGACTACGTGGGCGGCCTGCGGGAGGTGAGCCACCGGCACGGACTGCGCACCTGGCTGGAAAATTACGGCCACTGGGGATTTCCCAGCGAGTTCCTGATGTACGGGGGGCAGTCGGACGAAATCAGCGGCGAGTTCTGGAGCGAGGGGGAGCTGGGCAACATCGAAAACCGCGCCGCCACCTCCTGCGGGCACATTTACGGGAAAACCCGGATTTCGGCGGAATCGAATACCTGCTCCGGACGGCCGTTCGCCCGATACCCGGCGGTGATCAAGCAGCGCGGAGACCGCTTCTTCGCCGAGGGGATCAACAACACGCTGCTGCACGTCTACATCACCCAGCCCTACGAAGACCGGAATCCCGGAGTCAATGCCTGGTTCGGAAACGAGTTCAACCGCAAGAACACCTGGTTTTCCCAGATGGACGTTTATGTTCAGTACCTGAAGCGCACCAACTTCCTGCTGCAGCAGGGACAGAACGTGGCTGATGTCGCCTACTTCATCGGGGAAGACGCTCCTAAAATGACCGGAGTAGCCGATCCCCCGCTGCCGACGGGCTACCAGTTCGATTACATCAACGCCGAGGTGATCGGGCAGTCGATGACCGTCCGGGACGGACGGCTCACCCTGCCCCACGGCACCTCCTACCGGGTACTGGTCCTGCCGAAGCTGGAAACCATGCGGCCCGAGCTGCTGGACAAAATCCGCCGGCTGGTTTACGACGGCGGTGTGGTTCTCGGGCCTGCGCCCAAGCGCTCGCCCAGCCAGCAGAATCAGCCGCAAGCCGACCGCCGCGTGGCCGCCCTGGCTGCCGAACTGTGGGGCGAGGTCGACGGACTGAAAGTCAAATCCCGTAGGGCCGGTAAGGGAATGATCGCCTGCGGAATGACCCTCCCCGAGCTGCTGGAGCGCATCGGCGCGTCGCCGGACTGCCGGCTGCCGGCCGACAACTCCATCCATTACGGACACCGCACCCTGCCAGAGGGCGAGATCTACTTCCTCTCCAACCAGACCGCATCCCGGCAGAGCTTCACCGCCGAATTTCGGGTCCGGGGGATGCAACCAGAGCTCTGGGAAGCGGTTACCGGAGCCATCCGCACTCTGCCGTCCTTCGGATACGGCGCCGGCAGCACCTCCGTGCCGCTTCGCCTGGAACCGTGGGAAAGCGCCTTCGTCGTGTTTCGCCGGAAAGAAGCCCGGGCAGGAGCCACCCGGGCCGAAGCCAACTATCCCGAGCCGGCGGCCTCCGTCGAGATTCGCGGCCCGTGGACGGTACAGTTCGAAGCGGCCATGCGCGGACCGGCCGCGCCGGTGGTTTTCGATGCACTGCAGGACTGGTCCGCTTCGGCCGATGAGCGCATTCGCTTTTACTCAGGCACCGCTTCGTACACCTGCGCCTTCCGTCCGGAAGCGCAGGCCGGGGGAAGCAAGCTGTACCTCGACCTCGGCCGGCTGACCGCCATGGCCAAGGTCACCGTCAACGGCCGCTATGCCGGAGGCGCCTGGACGGCCCCCTACCGGGTGGACATCACCGGGCTGGTCCGGCCGGGAGAAAATGAGCTGAAGATCGAAGTGGTCAACACCTGGGTCAACCGCCTGATCGGGGACAGCCGCCTGCCCGCGGATCAGCGTCCGACCTGGTGTCCGGTCAATCCCTACCGGCCCGACAGCCCGCTGCAGCCCTCCGGCCTTTTCGGACCGGTGAAAATTCTGACCATGAACCCATGACGGGCAGGCGGGAACAGGGCCGGTTTCGAACCGGCCGCCGGATGGGATAGAATTCGGAGCGATCATGCCGTCCATGAACCGATACCGTTTTACCTGGAAAAAATATTTTATGAACTCTACCGTGCTTCGCCTTTTGGCCTGCAGTCTTTTTCTTCTGAACCTGTCTTTTCAGGCGCCGGAGAAAAAACCCATCGATTACGCCGACCCCTTTGTCGGCACCGATTTCTACGGGCTCACCTTCCCGGGGCCCGGCCTGCCCTACGCCATGGTACATGCCAGCCCCGACACCCACAACCAGGGCTGGTACTACTGGGGCGGATACAAGTACATCGACACCAACATCATGGGCTTCACCCATGCCCACCTGATGGGGCGCGGCCGGGGCGTGCTGCTGATGCCCACCGTGCACCCGGAAATTCAGTTTGTCCCCGGGGATAAAAACAAGCCGGACGAAGGCTACCGCTCGCGTTTCAGCCACAGCTCCGAAGCCGCTTCTCCCGGGTATTACCGGGTGCGGCTCGAGGATTACGGGGTGAATGTGGAGCTGACCGCCACGCGCCGGGTGGTCATGCACCGCTACACCTTTCCCGCTTCGGAATTCTCGCGGATTCTCCTGGACCTTTCCACCGCCACGGGGCCCCGCTTTCCGGCCTCGAGCGAGCTGCGCATCGTGGACCCATCCACGATCGAAGGCGTGCAGGGCAAAGACCGCCCGGGCGGCACCTACTTCGTCATCCGCCTTAGCAAGCCCTGCCTTTACTACGGCACCTTCGACGCCGGCTACCAGTCCCCGGAAACGGGAGCCGGGGTGTTCCCCTACAAAAGCGGGGAAAGCGGCGAAAGAATCGGCGCCTTCCTGCAGTTTCGTACCCGCGTCGGGGAGCCGATCCTGGTCAAAGTGGCCCTGAGCTACGTGAGCCTGGAAGGGGCCCGGAAAAACCTCGAAGCGGAGCTGCCGCACTGGGATTTCGACCGCGTGCGCCAGGAAGCGAGCGCCGCCTGGAGCGCGGAGCTGGGCCGCATCCGCGTGGAGGGCGACAGCGAAGAGGACAAAGCCAAATTCTATACGGCGCTCTATCGCTCCGGCCTGTCGCAGGTTATCTTTCAGGACGTCGATGGAAATTACATGGGCATGGACGGCAAGGTCCACCGGATGGAATCCGGCGACTTTTACCCCAAGTTTGCCGCCTGGGACACCTTCCGCACGCAGCACCCGCTGCTGACCCTCATCGCCCCCGAGCACGTCAACGACACGATGCGCTCCATCGTGGAAAAGGTGCGCCAGTACGGCTGGCTGCCGGCGCAGCATGGCGGCAATATGTTCGGGCAGGGGATGATCGGCGATCACCTGGTGCCCATCATCGTCGATGCCTATCGGAAAGGATTCCGGGACTACGACATCCAGGTCCTGTATGAGGCCATGAAGAAAAAGGCCACGGAGTTTCCCCCGGCGCCCATCCCGGCCGGCGCGGCCCGACCCGGCCTCAAGGAGTACCTGAGCCTGGGTTACATGGCCGTGGACAAGGCGGCCGAATCCGTTTCCGGGACCCTGGAGTTCGCCTACGACGACTGGTGCATCGCGGAGCTGGCCCGGGAGCTGGGCAGGACCGAGGATTACCAGGCCTTCCGCAAGCGGGCCGGAAACTACGCTCATCTCTGGGACCCGGAAACCCGCTTCATGCGGCCCCGGCAGGCCGACGGCCGGTTCCTCGAGCTGGCTCCCGGCCCGGATCGCATCCTGGAGACCCGAAGCGCAGGAGGCCACACCTGGTACGCCTTCTTCGATCCGCTGGTCATCGGGCGCATGCCCAACCGCGCCTATACCGAGTCCAACGCCTGGCCCTATCTATGGGCGGTGCCGCACGACCCGGCCGGGCTGATCCGGCTGATGGGCGGCGCGGACCGGTTCAACGAGCGACTGGACGAGTTCTTTTCCCTGCCGCCGATGGAGAAAGGATACAAATATGTCGGCACGGTCGGAACGATCGGCCAGTACGTGCAGGGCAACCAGCCGTCGCACCATATCGCCTATCTCTACTGCTGGTCGGGCCAGCCGTGGAAAACCCAGGCCATGGTCCGGCGCATCTGCGACACCCTCTACCGCACCGGGCCCGGGGGGCTGTGCGGCAACGAAGACAGCGGCTCTCTGTCTTCGTGGTACATCTTCAGCTCGCTGGGCTTCTATCCGGTGGCTCCGGGCAGCAACCGCTACATCATCGGCAGCCCGCTGTTCCGCGAGGCGGCGATCCGGTTGGACGGCGGCAGAACCTTCACCGTCAAGGCCCGTAACAACTCCCGGGAGAACGTTTACATTCAGTCGGCCACTCTCAACGGCAAGCCTTACAACCGGTGCTGGATTTCCCACCAGGAGGTGGCCGCCGGTGGAGAGCTGGTTTTCGAAATGGGCCCATCGCCCAACCGGCAGTGGGGCACGCAGCCTCCGCCCGCCGATCAATAATTATTACAAGGAAGGAAGGCAAACCATGAGTTTCACGCCGTTGATCCACCGACGAAAGATGATGGCCCACATCCTGGGCGGGGCGACCGCGGCCGCGGCCCTGCGCTGGACGGACCGGCCGGTTGCGGCCCAGCCGATCGCCGCCGGCGGAGTAAACCGCAATTCCGCCCCCAGCCAGCTGAAAATCACCGACATGCGGGCCATACGCATCGCCTCCAACTACGACTACCCCATCATCCGCATCGACACCAACCAGGGAGTCTACGGGCTGGGCGAAGTGCGCGATGCCGGCAACGAGGGGATGGCCCTGGTGCTCAAGCCGCACATCGTCGGGCGCAATCCGCTGCAGATCGAGCCGATCCTGGACCGGGTGCGCAATTTCGCCAACCAGCGCCGCTTCGGGGGCGGCTACAGCGCCCTGGACATCGCCCTGCACGATATCGCCGGGAAGGTGTACGGTGTGCCCTGCTGGCGGCTGATCGGCTCGCAGTACCGGGACCGCGTCCGCATCTATTGCGACACCGATCAGACCCAGGATCCCAGGCTCTTTGCCGACCGGCTGCTGCGGCGCAAGAAAATGGGCTTTACCTTTTTCAAGATGGACCTCGGAACCTCGCTGGTGCAGCACGTCCCCGGAGCCGTGGACAGCCGCGGCATTGCCACCGAGAAGGGGCTGAAGATGCTCTGCGAGTATGTGGCCGCGGTGAAGGACAACATCGGCTGGGACCAGCCTCTGGCCGCCGATCATTTCGGTCCGCTGCATGTCAACGACTCCATCCGCTACGCCCGCGCCCTGGAGCCGTACGGCCTGGCCTGGATGGAGGACCCGCTGCAGACCGGCACCCTGGGCTGGGGAGACGCCCCCCGCAACTGGCGCGCCTACAAGGAAATCAAGGAAGCCACCACCACGGTCATCAATACCGGCGAGAGCCTCTTCGGACTGGAGGAAGGATTCCGGCCGCTGATTGAAAACCTGGCCGTGGACATGATCCACCCCGATCCGCTCACTTCCGGCGCCATCCGGGAAACCAAGCGCATCGCCGATTACGCCTCGCTCTTCGGCATACCCACGGCGGTGCACTTTGCCGGATCGCCCGTGGGCTGCATGGCCTCGGTGCACATGATCGCCACCATCAAGGATTTCGTGGCCATGGAGAACCACGCCGTGGACATCCCCTGGTGGAACGACCTGGTCCGCGGGGTTCCCAATCCGCTGATCCGGGACGGCTACATCCAGGTGCCGGACACGCCCGGGCTGGGCGTCGAGCTGAACGAGGAGGTCTGCCGGCAGCACCTGCGGGTTCCCGGCTATTTCGAGCCTACGCCGCAGTATGACAAGTACATCCTGGACGACTTCCGACGCGGAGGCCCCTATCCGCACCTGGATGGAGAGGGCAAGCCGGTCATCGACAATTAGGAGAACAGACCATGATTTTCACACGCATGCTGAGCCGGCTCATCCTGCTGCTCTGGACCGCTTCCTGCCTGGCCTCGGACCCCTTTTTCCTGCGGCGGCAGCTCTCGGAAATCGAGCCGCAGCCCGACGATCTGACCGCCCGGGCCAAAGGCGCCCGCTACAAGCCGATCTTTGGAGCCGGAGATCGGGATGCCGGCCGGCTCCAGGCCATACTCCGCTGCGGGGAGCTGACCCTGGAAGCCGGCGGCGCCAGCGCCTCGGTCCGCTATCCCCGCGAAGAGCAGATCTACTACGTCCTGGAAGGAAGCGGGACGCTGCTTTACGGGGAACGCCAGGCGGACATCCGCAAGGACGACTTTCTTTACCTGCCGCCCGATCAGGCCCACGCGGTGGCCAACCGGGGCAGCGGGCTTCTGCGCGTGCTGGTCCTGGGCTACCGGATCCCCGAAGGCCTCGATGCGCCGCGCCACGCCGCGCTGCCGCTGGCCAACGCGGCGGACGTAGGGTTGCAGGTGCTGGCTTCCCATGGGCCCACCACCCAGTTCAAGCTGCTGATGGGCCAGACTACCAGCCAGCGCGACAGGCTGGCCACCGCCTCGGAAATGTCCAGCCTGTTTATCATGGACTTTTCCCCGGGCGGAACCAACAAGCCGCACAGCCACGCCGCAGAGGAGGAGATTTACCTGCTGCTGCGGGGCAGCGGCGACATGGTGGCCGGAAAAACCGAGGACGGGCAGGATGCACGGTACCCGTCCCGCGAGGGGGCCCTGTTTTATTTTGCGCCGGGAACCCGCGTGGGCTATTACAGCGGCGCGAAGGAAGGCGAGGAGCACGATCTGATTCTCGCCGCCCGCTCCCGGCTGCCTCAATCCGGGAAGCCGGCCGCCGCCGCCAGGTAGCCGCACTTTTCAGGTTGAAATCAAAACAGATTTGTAATCTGATTTCTTCCTCCGATTTTTCGGACTTTTTGCGGCGCCATCATGAAAGATGGCTTCGCAAAAAATCGGACAGGTGCCTTCCGGAAGAGGCCTTTCTGTCTCCGGGGGAGGACGTGTGGGCCGTCAAGGATTTGTATTCAGAAAGGCGGGCGGAAGGCACGCTGACATCATAGCCTGGGGTGGAGCGCAGCGGAGCCCCAGGTCGGTTTGCCTTACGTTCGAAAGGCGGAAAGCCTGAGACCCATCCTCCGGGATCGATCCTTTACAACGGTTTTTGTCCGGGACCTTCCTTTGGGAATAGGACGGAAGAATGTCTCGGGCTTTCCGCCCTTATGTATAACCTGACTGCGCACCTGGGGCTGCGCTTCGCTCCACCCCAGGCAATAGTGTGCCGGGCCTTTGTCCCTTGGCTTTTTCCGGAAATTGAAATGTGTGACTTTTAGCGAAATTATCATGAAAGATGAAGGTGCAAAAAGTCGCGAAAGCCCTGCAAGG
>CAINFC010000273.1 GCA_903847975.1 uncultured Acidobacteriota bacterium
ATCTCGGGGTGGCCGGTGAGGTTGGTGGCGCTGAGCGAGCTGCCGAGGAAAAGATCGATTCCCTCGAAAAGCCGGTCATACTCCTCCATCAGCCGGTAGCGGGCCCGGTTGGCCTGGATGTACTCCACGGCCGGCACCATGCGGTGCAATCGGAAGGACTCGACCCAGGCGCTGCGCTCCGGTTCGGCGCTCATGAGATCCAGCCGGCCGCTGCGGGTCAGGTCGTCGAATGCCGCGGCGGCTTCCGTCGTCAGAATGAAGTCCATGGCGTCGCTGGTCATCTTAGGCAGTTCGACGGGCAGCAGCCGCACGCCCAATCCCCGGATGACCTCCAGGGCCTCCCGGTTGGCTTTCCGTGCATCGCGTATTCTCTGGGCCCTTTCCGGAAATTTGGGATCTTCTGCAATCTCCCCTTCGTAGTCCGAGGGGATAAAGCCCACCCGCAGCCTGCGTACATCCCGCCGTACGTCCCAGTCGAAAGGAGCCTCGATCACGTGGTTGTCCTTGCCGTCGGCCCCGGCAATGCATTTCAGCACCAGGGCGCAGTCCTCGGCGCTGCGGCAGATCGGCCCGATTTTGTCCATGGTCCAGCTCAGGGCCATGGCCCCGTACCGGCTGACCCTCCCGAAGGTGGGCCGCAGCCCGGTGGTGCCGCAGCGGCTGGAAGGGGACAGGATGCTGCCCCGGGTTTCGCTGCCGATGGAGAAGCCGACCAGACCGGCCGCGGTAGCGGAAGCGGGTCCGGCGGAGGAGCCGCTGGAGCCCGTCGAAGTGTTGCCCGGATCCCAGGGGCTTCGGGTCAGGCCTCCGAACCAGCGATCCCCCATGGCCAGAGCCCCCAGCGTCAGCTTGGCCACCAGAACGGCCCCGGCCTCCGTCAACCGCTCATACACGGTGGCATCCCGCTCGATGGTCTGCTCCCGGTAGGGGGAGGCGCCCCAGGTGGTCCGGTATCCCTTGACGGCCAGCAGATCCTTGGCTCCCCAGGGAATTCCATGCAGCGCGCCGCGGTATTTTCCGGAGGCAATCTCCCGGTCGGCCCGCTCGGCCTGCTTCATGGCCAGATCTTCGGTCACCGTGACCACGCAGTGCAGGACCGGATCCAGGCGCTTCAGGCGCTCCAGGTAGAGCCGGGTCAGATCGACGGATCGGACCTCGCGCTTTTCGACCAGCCGGGCCAGGTGGGTCACCGGCAGAAAGGCCAGCTCCTCATCGGCGGCCGGCCGGCGCACTGCCGGCCGCGAGGGGCGAAAGACCCCGCGCCCGGCCGGGATCTTCCTTCCCGGCAGCAGGGGCTGAAACAGAAAAGCGGGCGGCGTGTCGTTGCCGAGATTCATGCCGCGCAGCGCCCGGTAGCTCGCGGCCAGGCTGTTCCTGCGGTTCAGCCCTTCCGCGATCTTTTCCACCGCCTCCCCGGAAAAGGAGAGGCCGGAGATTGCGGCTGCCTCCCGGACCATGGCCGCGGTGATCCGCGGGGCATCCTGGGCGACGGCCAGCAGCGCTCCGGGCAGAAGCGTTGCGCCCAGGCCTGTTTGTGAAAAGTAGGCCAGAAAACGACGCCGGTTGGAAGACAGGGTGTTCATGGCGGGCTCTGCTCCTTTGCTTTTATTGCCGGATTCCCATCTCGTCGAAAAGAAAGCCGGCACCGCTGAATTTTTCCGCCAGCCACAGGACGTAGCGGATATCGACGGCGATGGACCGGCTGTACGAGGAGCTCCAGGCATAGTCGTTGATGGTGGCGTCGAAGGTGCGGTCAAAGTTGATCCCTACCAGCTCCCCGCGGGCGTCGAGCACCGGGCTGCCGGAATTTCCCCCGGTGGTATCGGTATCGTACAGCATGCAGACCGGGATGTCCTTCAGCGCGGGGTGCTCGAAGCGGCCGAAGTCGCGCGCCTTCCAGAGATGGGCCAGCGGGGCGGGGCTGCGGAAGGGATCTTCGCCGGAGGTCTTCTCCAGCACGCCGGCCAGGGTGGTGAAAGGCTTGTAGTAAAGCCCGTCCGCAGGCTCGTACCCCCGGATATGCCCGAAGGTCAACCGCAGCGTGCTGTTGGCGTCCGGCAGGAAATTCTTCCCCAGGAATTTTTCCCGGACTTCGGCCAGCCGGGCGAAGAGGCCGTCCTGGGCCCCCTTGCGCGCCTTCCTGGTTTCCGCCAGCTCCCGGTAGGCCGGATAGAGGTCGGCGGCCAGCTTCAGGAAGGGATCCGGGAGAGCGGCAATCTCCGCGGGCTTTTTCCCGAGCAGCGCATCGAGAAACGCTTCGTCGGCCATCTGCGTTTTTCGGTAACACTCGGCAACGAAGGCGTCGACCGCCTTTTCGGAGGAGTCGGAGGCGAAGAGCGCATCGACGGCCTTCAGCCGTCCGGTCTCGCCGAGGCGCAGGGCGCGCCGCAGAAGCTCCCGGAGGGCTTCCTGGTCCACCGGGGCGAAAAAGCCGGCCCGGGCCAGCAGCAGACGCCGCCGGGTCTGCGCCCAGTTCCGGTCCATGTATTCGGACTCTCTCTCCAGATCGGGCTTCTGCCGCTCGGCGGCGGCTTCCACCGCGGCCATGGCGAATTCGAACATCTGCACCCCCGACCGCAGGTGTTCGAGGATCAGCTCGCGGTCGGACATCCGGCGCAGCTCCCGGTAGCTTTGCGCCAGGGCCGGCAGAACATCGCCGTAGGTCTTCCGGAGACCGGCATCGGCGTCGATGTATTTCTGCAGCTCTTTTTCCTCTTCCGCTTTTTTGCGAACCAGGTCGATTTTTCTCATACCCTGGAGCTTCCCCTGGTAGTTTTTCATGGTGTTGGCCAGCCGCTTGATGCGGGCCGCCAGCTTCAGGGCTACCGCCGGGTTCCCCTCGCCCGCTTTTTCCATGAGGGCGATCTGGCGCCCGTACCACTCGACCACGTATGGCATCCGCACTTCCTCTTCATAGGCCAGGTATCCGGCCGGGAAATGCCGGTAGGTCCGCCCGGGGTATCCAAGCAGGAATAGAAAGTCGCCTTCCTGCAGTCCGGCAGGGTTGACCTTCAGGTGCCGTTTCGGTTGAAAGGGGATATTCCGGGGGGAATAGTCCGCGGGCTTACCGTCCGGGCCGGTATAGGCCCGCAGGAAGGAAAAGTCGCCGGTATGCCTGGGCCACATCCAGTTGTCGGTTTCTCCCCCGAATTCGCCGATGGAGCGGGGAGGGATGTATACCAGGCGGATATCCTTGAGATAGGTGTAAATAAAGAGCACGTAGGTGCGGCCGATGAACATTTCCGACACTTCGGCCCGCTTGCCGGGAAACCGGGATTCCGTTTCGGTGACGATTTCCTTGATGCGCTTTTCGATGGCCCGGGTGCGCTCCGCCAGCGACTGGCCGGGCTGGACCGCGCGAAGCACCTCGGGAGACACATCCTGGAACGATTCGGTAATCCGCGCGGTCATCCCCTTGGCAGGGACCTCATCGCCGCGGCTGCGGGCCAGGAATCCGTTGGTCAGGTAATCCTTTTCTGTGGTGCTGGCTGATTGCACCGCTCCGAAGGCCACGTGGTGATTGGTCACGAACAGGCCCTGCGGAGAGACGAAGGAGCCGGTGGCTCCCACGCTGAGGATGGCGTAAATCAGGCTGTCTCGCTCCGGGGAGAAGATCTCCCCGGCCGGGATCTTCAATCCCCTGGCGGCCAGGTTCAGGGAGGGGACCATGCTGATCGGGAACATCCCCTCCTCTGCCCGAAGTACCTGCAGTCCTGTCACAAGCGCGCCCAAAAGCGCTGCGGCCGCGATCTGTTTTCGAGTCATGAAATCTCCTTTTGAAAGCGCAGTAATTATATATCGCCGCGATTTCTTCTTGCTTTTCCGTTCCGAGAGGGTATTATTGATAGCTGTGAGGAATACCATAATCGTTACGGTTCGGCGGACCTAGGGGACAGAGAAACCCACTCGGGACAGAACGGTTTCGAGCCCAACGGGGGCATTGGGGAGGCAGCCGCAGGTCGGGGCTTCTCGGTTTTCGATTTATGGGAAAGGCGGCTGTTTGCGCCCGGACAATGCCGGAAAGCGCGGCCGTTGTTCTTCAGCTGAGTCAAAAATAATTAGTTAGGAGTCCGATTTTGATGAACATTTATGTAGGGAATCTGTCGTTCAACGCCACGGAGGGCGACATTCGGCAGGCGTTTGGCGCGCATGGGGAAGTGTCGACGGTTTCACTGATCAAGGACCAGTTCACGGGGCGTCCCCGCGGGTTCGCGTTTGTGGAAATGCCGAACGCCGGCGAGGCCAATTCCGCCATTGCCGCGCTCAACGGCAAGGAGATGCAGGGCCGCAACCTGGTTGTCAACGAAGCCCAGCCGCGGGCCGATCGTCCGCGCATGGGCGGCGGCGGTGGAGGAGGCGGCAGGAGTAACGGCATGGGTCGCCGAAGCTCCGGCCCGGGCCATCGTTCCGGCCGCGGAGGCCGGCCGGATGGCGGCCATCGTCGGGAGTGGTAGGAATCGTTCTGAAAAAGGGCGCCGGCAGGGCGCCCGTTTCTGCCTGGCGAAAGAATTCCTACCAGGGGGATAGGTTGTAAAAGCGGAACAGGTGAAATTCCCAGGGGGCCAGGTCGAGGGAAAGCCCCGACTGGCTCATTTCCGCTCCGGTGCGGGTGTAAAGACGGTTGCTGAACATGTCGAATAGGTTCCAAACCCGGTCCTCCAGGTCGGTCCAGGGCAGGAGAACCTGTCCCCGGGAAGGAAGCCCGGAAAAGTTGACCAGCACCAGAAAGCGGTGATCCTCCCACCACCAGCACCAGGCCAGAATATTACGCGAGCCGGGATGGTCTGCGTCTTCCTGCAGTTCGCATAGTCTCCAGTTTCCGCTGTGGATCTCCTCGGCCTGGAAAGCGGCGGACAGGCGCTCGTGAAAGGCTTTCAGTTCTTCGTCCGTCCCCTCCTCCGCCCACCTGCCCAGAAGCAGCGGATGCTTGCGGAGGCGCCCCTCCCTTTGCCCCTGGTGAATCAGCTTGGCTCCCGGGGTGAGCGCCGCGACCAGGGTGGCTGCCTGGTTCCGTGCTCCCGGAAAAACAGCGGCCGCCCGCTCCTCGCCGTGGTTTTCGACGAACCGGATCAGCTTCTGCTGGTGGGCGTAGATGGTCTGCAGGTGGGTGCGCACCGCTTCCACGTCTCCCGTCCGCAGGACGTCGTACAGGATTTTGTCGTAGCAGTAATGGAATCCCTGCTGCTGCAGTTCCACCTCCCGGCTCCAGTAGGCTTCGGCGATAAATAAAAAGCCCGGGATCTGGGACTGCACTGCAGAAAGGAGTCCCGGCCAGTATTCTTCCTCCGGCGGCCGGCCGGCCAGATGCCCCCAGTTCTCCTCGAATACTTCATTGATGGCCAGCATGGCCATGTCGCAGCGCAGCCCGTCGCACTGTCCGGCGATTTCCAGCAGCAGCTCCCCGGTGGCGGCGCGCAGCTCCGGGTGGAACAGGTTCAGCTGGAGGGTCTCCTGCCACGGGGGATAGTTGGGGTCGCGCCCGCAGGCGAAAGTCCCGTTTTCCAGGTTCAGAAAGGCTCCGGGGTTGGCGTGCCGGTCCTCATCCCGGCCCTGCAGGAAGAATTCCGGATGTTCCGTCACCCAAAGGTGGTCGGGGGCCACATGGTTGGGGACAAAATCGAGCACCAGCCGGATACCCCGCAGGGCAAGCTGCTCGCGGGCGGCGGCCAGGCCTTCCGGCCCGCCGAGCAGCGGATCCGCCCGGTAGCGGCGGATGCTGAAGGGCGGTGCCACCAGATCCTCCGGAGTAAAGCCCTCCAGGGCCTGGCGCAGCCGGTTCAGCCGGTTTTCGTCCGCGGCTATCTGCCGGATCGCGGCGGCGCTGCGCTGCCAGACGCCCATCAGCCAGACGGCGTCACAGTGCAGGGAAGAGAGCTGATCCCACTCGTCGGGAGGAACGGATCCGAGATCCACCGCCCGGCCGTATTTGCGGCTCAGCTCCCGCAGCCAGACCCAGGTATTGATTTCGTAAATCACCGGGTTACGGGGCCATGCAAGCATCATGAGCATCCGAAAAGGAGTAACGTTCCTGTCAAGCGAAACAGCCAACCCACTGCAATATTCGAGATCTTTTCCTGTCCACCCGAAACTATACCTGAAATGGGTGGAAAAGTAGAGCGCCGGACCGGAAAAAGAAATTTGTTCCGCCCGGGCCCGCTCAGGCCGGGCGGACCTGGCCGTCGCCGCGGATCAGCCACTTGTAGCTGGTCAGTTCCGGGAGGGCCAAGGGGCCGCGGGCGTGGAGCTTCTGGGTGCTGATGCCGATTTCCGCCCCCATGCCGAACTGGGCCCCGTCGGTGAAGGCGGTGGAGGTATTGGCGTAGACCGCGGCGGCATCCACGGCCTGCAGGAACTGCTCGACCACCTCCGGGTCTTCCGCCAAGACGGCCTCGCTGTGGCGGGAGCTGTAGCGGGCGATGTGCTCCAGGGCTTCCTGCAGTCCGGAAACGGTCCGGACGGCCATCTGCAGGGACAGAAATTCCGTGCCGAAGTGCTCCGGGGCTGCGGGCTGCAGGAGCTCCGGCGGGTAGCTTCCGGAAAGAGCCCGGAAGGCGGGCAGGTCGGTGTAGAGCGTCACCCGGGAAGCGCCCAGCGGTTCGGCCAGGAAGGGCAGATCATCGAGCCGCTCGCGGTGCAGAATGAGGCAGTCCAGGGCGTTGCAGACGCTGGGCCGGCGGGTTTTGGCGTTGAAAATAATCCGCCGGGCCTTTTCCAGGTCGGCGCTGCGATCCAGGTAGGTGTGCACGATGCCCGCGCCGGTTTCGATCACCGGGACCCGGGCCAGGCGGCGCACGGTGTCGATCAGGGCTTGCCCGCCGCGGGGAATCACCACGTCGATGAGCCCGACGGCCTCGAGCATGATTTCCGCCGACTGCCGGTCGGGGGGCAGGAGATAGGCTGCATCGGCGGGAAGGCCGCAGGATTCCAGGGCCTGGCGGATCAGGGCCAGGATCGCCCGGTTGGACTGCCGGGCGTCGCTGCCGCCTTTGAGCACGCAGGCGTTGCCCGATTTCAGGCACAGGGCGAAGGCATCCACGGTGACATTCGGCCGGGCCTCGTACACGATTCCGACCACACCCAGGGGAACCGAGATTTTTCGCAGCTGCAGTCCGTTGGGAAGGGTGCGCTCCTCCAGCATACGGCCCAGGGGGCTTGCCAGCCGGGCCACCTGGCGGAGGTCTCCGGCGATGGCTTCCAGCCGCGGCACGGTCAGCCGCAGCCGGTCGTAGCGGGGATCGTCGGGTGGCATGCGCTCCAGGTCGGCGGCATTCTCCCGGAGCACCTCTCCGCTTTGGGCGATCAGCCGCCCGGCCAGATCCAGGATTACGCGGTCGGCGGTTTCCGGGGGGAGCAGGGCCAGCTGCCGGGAGGCGTCCTGGACGTGCTTCAAATTTTCGAGTATCCGGGCTTTCATCCTGCCTCGCTCAGAAAAAGGTAATCGTAATGGACCAGCGGCTTCTGGTTCTTCCTGCCCAGCAGAGAGTGCGCCTTGGTAAAGTTGTACTGGGCCACTCCGAGGCCGACCAGGCGGCCGTCCTCGCGGCAGATGCGGATGATGTCCCCCTTCTGGAAATCCCCTTCCAGCCGGGTGATGCCGACGGGCAGCAGGCTGGCGGCGCGCTCCGGGGTAGCCAGGGCCTGTTCCGCGCCGGCATTGATGGTGGCGGTTCCCTTGCTGAAGCCTTCGGAGTGGGCGATCCAGCGCTTCAGCGGGGAGGCGTCGCGGCGCGGCGGGAAGGCGGTGCCTTCGGGGGAGCCGGAGAGCAGCCGGGTGAGGATCCCGTCGCGCTTGCCGTTGACGATGTGCACCGCGATCCCCATGCGGGCCAGGCGCAGGGCCATGCGGCATTTGGTGAGCATTCCGCCGCGCCCGAAGCGCGAGGTTTCCGGCTGGAGGAACGATTCCAGGTGGGCCGGGGCGTGGTGCACCACCGGGATCCTCTGCGAGCGGGGATCGGAAGGAGGGCCGTCGAAAATCCCGTCGACGTTGGTCATCAGCACCACCGCGTCGGCGTCCATCATGGAGGCGATCAGGGCCGCGAGCTCGTCGTTGTCGGTGAACATCAGCTCGGTAACCGATATGGCGTCGTTTTCGTTGGCGATCGGCACGATGCCCTGCTCCAGGAGGGCGCGGAAGCAGTTGCGCATGTTGAGATAATGGCGGCGGCTGCGGAAGTCCTCCTTGGTGACCAGGATCTGGGCGCAAAGCAGGCCGTTTTGGGCCAGCTGCTCGCTGTAGAACTTCATCAGGCGCACCTGTCCCACGGCGGCCAGGACCTGCCGCAGGATGACCGGATCGGGCCGGGCGGTGGAGGGAACCAGGCTGCGGCCGGAGGCCACCGCCCCGGAGGTGATCAGCAGGATTTCCTTTTGCCGCCCGCGCAGTTCGGCCAGCTGGCTGCAGACGTGGGCGATGCGCGCTTCATCGGGCAGGCCCTGCTCGTTGGTCAGAACGTTGGATCCGACCTTGAGCACCAGCCGCCGGTAGGAAGCAGTGGAAGGGTAGGCAGCCGTCCTGGACATAGGCAAAAAAAGACAAACCGATACTGTTATGGTCGCGGCACGAACTGGCGCGCCGCGCCTTCAAAAAGCCGGACCGGAAAATCGGGGCTCCCCGTTTTGGGCGGGGAACCGGACCATCAGGAAAATGAGAAAAGAGAACGGTGCCGTTCAGTAGCGGTTGTTGAAGCGGTTGTTGCGAGGGGCCATGGGTTTGGCCTCGTTGACCGTCATGGGACGGCCTTCCAGGTTGGCGTCGTTGAACTTCTTGATGGCGACGGTCGCCTGGTCCTCGGTAGCCATTTCGACAAAACCGAAACCCTTGCTTCGTCCGGTATCCCGGTCGGTGATGATCTTAGCCGATTCGACCGTACCGCACTGGGAAAAGGTGTCCGAAAGAATCTGGTCGGTTACGGAATAAGATAAATTTCCTACATACAGTTTCTTACCCATGAATCCTCCTTAAGGATGGGAGCCGCACGCGAGAGGATATGGGCACCATTGCCAACACTCTGAGGCGACAAGAAAACATAAAGCCCCAATATTACCACAAATCCCCCCGGGCAATAGAAGTCTCCTGTCAAGTTTTTTCTTTCTTCGGGCCGACCCGGTATGCGGTTCATTCGGAAAAGTCGGAAAAACAAAATCAGAGATGATTTTTTCGGTCTTGCCGGCGGTTCCATTCTTGACGTGTGACGTCTCGCGCTATATGCTACGTCCATGATCCAATCCTTCAAAAACAGGGAAACCGAGGATCTGTTTCATGACCTGTTCGTGGCCCGGTGGAAGGCCGTGGAGAGACCGGCTAGAAGAAAATTACTTTATTTACATCGGGCCAGAAACCTGTCGGACCTGGCGGCTCCGCCCGGCAACCATCTGGAGGCTTTGCCGGGGAGCGGGAAGGGTTTGTACAGCATCCGTATCAACGACCCATACCGGATTTGTTTTCGCTGGAGCCAGGGCGAGGCGTTGGATGTGGAAATTGTCGATTACCATTAAGGATATCCTATGAAGCGTAAGCAACTGGAACCTGTTCCGCCGGGGGAAATTCTCCTGGAAGAATTCATGAAACCGATGAAAATCGGTATTCGGCGGCTGGCGGAGGACCTTGACGTTCCTCCGAATCGGATCAGCCAGATCGTTCGCGGCAAGAGGGCGATTACGGCCGACACCGCTCTTCGGCTTGGTAAATATTTTGGAGTTTCCCCGGAGATCTGGCTGGATTTGCAAAGCGATTACGATATACGGAAGTACTGCCGGACACGATGGCCGGCGATCGAGCCGCGCATTCGCACGGTGGCGGCCTGATTTCGGGGACCGGCGCCTACCGCATCCAGCGGTCCAGGTTCTCGCTTACAAAGCCGTCGTCGCAAAGGTGCGGGTAGCAGCGGATCACGCGGTCGATCTCCGCGGCCTGGCCGGGAGACAAGGTCTCCTCGGGATTGAGGCACAGGATGTTTTCCAGCAGGCCCTGCCGGCGCAGAACCTCGTGAATGCCTGCGATGCATCCGGCAAACTGGTGGGCCACATCAAACAGCGCGGCGTTGCCGTCGGTGACCTGACCGGCCCGGGTCAGCAGATCGGATGGGATTTGCCCCTGCTCCCGGGCGGCCCGGCACTCCGCGAGAAGCTCCACGGCGCGCCGCGTCCAGCAGGCCCAGTGCCCGAGCAGGCCGCCCTTCATGCCCAGGCGCACTTTTCCCTCGGGGCCCTCCATTTCATACTCGGTAAGCAGGTCGGCGACGATATGGTCGTCGTTTCCGGTATAGAGCGCGATGTCTCCGGCGCGGCCGGCTTCGGCCACTCCCCGCAGGACATCCAGGGTCTGGTAGCGGTTGAAGGGGGCGATCTTGACGGCGATCACATGGGGGATTTCGGCAAACCGGCGCCAGAAGGAAAAGGGGAGCAGGCGTCCGCCGGCCGCCGGCTGCAGGTAGAAGCCGACCAGGGGGATGGCTTCGGCCACGGCGCGGCAGTGCCCGATCAGCCGGTCGTCGTCGGCTTCCTTCCAGGCGGACAGCGAAAGCAACCCGGCATGGTACCCGGCATCGAGCGCCGTGCGGGCTTCGTTCAGGGCCTGCCCGGTTTGCCCGCAGATTCCGGCAATGCGCACCAGGCGGCGGTCCGACCGGCTTTCCCACTCGTCGAGGGTTGCGGAGGCCAGTTCCAGCACCGGTGCATACAGGCCATGTTCCGGCCGGCGGATTTCGAACTGCGTGGTGTGCACTCCGACGGCGATTCCTCCGGCGCCGGCGTCGGCGTAGTAGCGGGTCAGGGCCCGCTGCCGCCGCTCGTCCAGCCGGCGGCGTCCGTCGAGCGCCAGGGGGTGGGCGGGGATGACCAGGCCGTGCCGCAGATCGGCCAGCACCTGTTCGGGGGGCATGGGGAAAGGGCTCATGGCTTCAATACCTTCCGTCGCGCACTTCAAAATGGGTGAGAGGATCATTCAACCGGCAAAGCGGCTGATCAATGGAAACTTCCGGGGATTGCGGATGGACTCCACGGTCAGGTCGACATCAAGCATGGGCCAGTAAAGATGATCCGGGGATAGCTGTTCGACCTGTGAAATTTCCCTGACGGTGTGATCCTGAAACCAGGGGAATTCCGAAAAAGGCAGAAACAGCTCTTCCTCGTCCAGCAAAATCCAGAAGCCGTGACAGGAAATACAGGTCACTTCAACGGGAGAAATGTTTTTTCCAGGAACTGCGAACATCATCTTTATGTTCCTCCAATAGGCGAAGCGCTTCGTTGATTTCCCTTTGGGATAAGCCTGTGAATTGGGCTAATTCCAGCTTGGGTTCGAGCCAGAATTTTGCCTCGCCGCTTTGTGCCTGCACATGGACGTGCATTCTTGCTTCTTCACGGGAAAAAAAGTAGAACCGAAAGCCGCCGGCACGAAAAACGGTCGGGCTCATTGGCTTCAATACCTTCCGTCGCGCACTTCAAAATGGGTGGGCTTGCCGAGCAGAACTCCGCCCTGCTTCATCCAGCAGCCGATCCAGCGCATGACTCGATCAAGGGAAGTGGGAGGCGGGCCCAGCCGGGAGCAGATCCGCGAGGGGTCCCCGAGCAGAGCGGTCGGAGCTTCCGTCCCGTCGAGCCGCACCGGGCGATCCAGCAGTTCCCCGAACCGCAGGGCGATGTCCCTTACCGCAACCGGCTGCGGATGAGTGAGATTGTAGGCGGCGGCCGGGGCCTCGGCCAGGTCCAGCGAGCGCAGGATCAGCTCGTTGGCGTCTCCCTGCCAGATCCAGTTGAGATATCCCATGGCCAGATCGACCGTCTCGCAGTTCCAGACTTTCCGGGCGATATCCACCAGGACGCCGTAGCGCATTTCCACCGCGTAAAAAAGGCGGAGCAGCGCCATCCGGGTCTGGTTCCGGGCGCTGAAATAACCGAAAATCCTCTCGCGGGCCACACAGGCGTTGGAGTACTCGCCGAGCGGGGTCAGGGGGTGGTCCTCCCGGGCTCCGCCCCCGGATACCGGAACCAGGGGGTAGAGCGAGCCGCTTGAAAGGGCGGCGATGCGGCTTTCGGGGAAGCGGCGCACGGTGTGGGCCGGCGGCAGCGTATTGACGGCCCAGGTGGCTGCGGGATCCTGGGTGGTTCCGAACTTCAACCCGACCAGGTAGACGACGTTTTCGGCGTCGGGCAGCCGGGCCAGCGACTTCTCTTCCATGAGATCGCAGGGGATGGTGCGGATGTCGTATTCTTCCAGCAGCCGGCGCAGCCCGGGCTGGGAAAAGCGGCTGGCGGCCGTGATTTCCAGCCGGCGGCCGGCGGCCAGTGCCGCGCGCCGGGCCAGGATGGCCAGCGTGGGGCCCATCTTGCCGCCTACCCCCAGGAGAAGCAGGGGGCCGCTCAGGGTCCGCACGAATTCCACCAGCTCCGGCCGCGGCCGGGTCAGGAATTCATCGAGCTCCCCTTCGTTGCTGAATCGATCCGGATAATCTTCCATAAGTTTCCTTCAAAGCGAAATTATAAAGCAGAGTGGGGAAGAGGGTGCAGAAAACAGCCGAAAAAAAGATTGGGTTACACGGAAACCGCGGATCACGCGGATCAAATCGGATCGGATCCGCTGTTGCCCGTCCAATCCGCCTTGATCCGTGTAACCATCTGATTGTCTAATTATATTCCCCGCTCCAGAGCGCCTCCAGGAACATACGGTACGGGAGCATGGTGACCGTGCCGTCGCTCCTCGGCCGTTCTTCCAGACTTACGATAAGATATCGCTTCAGTTTCTTCTCTTCTGCCAGGGCATGAAGGCCTTTAAGTTCCCGCGCGGTAAGATTGGGCCGGGCCTTTACCTCGATGGCCGTGTGATCCCCCAGGATGAAATCCACCTCGAACCCCGAGGTGGAGCGCCAATAGCTCAACGGCTCCGCAGAGACCGTATCGACGAAGGTTCTCAGCTCATGCATCAGGTAGGTTTCGAAAGCCTCGCCCATCTCCGGTGTGCCGGGCTGAAAGAGACGTCCCTGCAGCTGAGCGGCAATCCCGACATCGAAGAAATAAAACTTGGAGGAGGCCAGCGGCTTCCGTTTCAAGGACATCCGCCAGGCGGGGAGTTCATGGATCAGCAGGGTATCCTTCAGGATCTCGAAATACTCATAGACCGTCGTTCGTGGAACCTGGGCATCGGCGGCTATCTTGGTGAAATGGACGATGGTTGCGTTGCAGCAGGCGGCTGCGGTCAGAAAGCGGCTGAAGGCGGATAAGTTACGGGTTACGCCTTCGGACACAATCTCCTGACGAATATAGGAGTCGGTATAGGCTTGCAGGTCGGCTTTCGGATCGTCCGAAAAGTAGAGAGAAGGGATCAGTCCGCAGGCCAGGGCCCGGGAGAGTTGGAATTGCAGACCAAGCTCCCGATACGTTAAAGGATGCAAGTGTCGGGTCCGTGCTCGTCCGCCCAGCAGATTTACTCCTCCGCAACGAAGCTTGCGGGCGCTGGAACCGGTGAGCAGGAATCGTATTCCTTTCTCCTCGATAAGCCGTTGTACCTCGTTGAGCAGAATCGGCAGCGACTGGATTTCATCGATCACGACCACCCTGTCCCGGTCGTTGAGTTCCTGGGCGATGCGTCCCGGTTCCCGGCTTAAAGCCAGAAAAAGCCCGGTATCCAGGAGGTCGTAAACCCTGGCGTTCGGGAGAGTGTGCCGGATAAGTGAAGTTTTCCCGGTCTGCCTGGGTCCAAATAAAAAAACAGATTTCCTGTCGAGCAAAGCTGCCAGATCCAAAGCGCGCGGAATGTAAGAAAAGTCCGGAGCACGGGTTACTGTCGCCATAATCGTCAAATATCATACCAAATGACGACAGCCATGTCAATAACGGATAAAACAGTGCTGCATCATCAGGGAGATCCACCCGGAAGCGCGCGGAAATCTTTACACAGGGGGTAGCCGGGAATGTCTCGGCGAGTGCGGATGGCTTTCCCGGCCTGGCAATTGGCCCGAGCCTTGTCTAATCGCGGTCCACCAGGTATACCGAAAAAAGGATCGTGACCGTACCCAGGGCGCCGAGGAGGGTCAGCTCCTCGCCCAGCACATAGAAAGAGACCAGCACCGCGGAAACGGTTTCCAGCGGGCCGACGATCACCGATGTGGTGGCATCCACTTCCTTCAAGGCGAAATTATAAAGCAGAGTGGGGAAGATGGTGCAGAAAATGGCCAGAAAAAACGAGAGCCCGATGCCGGAGGAGTCGATGGCCGTCTCGCCGGTGGCCGCGGCGGTCAGGGCGGCAAGCAGGGTGGTTGCCAGGCAGTTGCCCCAGAGCAGCTGGAAGCTGTCTGTCTTCTGCGCGTAGCGGCGCGTATATATAATGAAGATCGCCCAGAAGAAAACCGCGGCCACGGTCAGGGCGTCGCCGAGCAGGGTGGCGTTCCGGCCGAAATCGGGAAACTCCAGGTTGGTGGAGAGGACCACGGCACCCGTCAGGCTCAGGAATATGGCTACGATCCGCGAGGCGTTGAGCCGCTCCCCCAGCATGCGCACCGCCAGGATCGGAACCACCACCACCATCAACTGGGTGAGGATGGCGCTTTTCGTGGAGGTGGTGTGCTGCAGCCCGGCAAACTGCAGCAGCGACCCGGCCCAGTTGGCCACCCCCAGCACCAGGACTCCCGGGAAGGTCTGCAGCAGGGAAACCCGGCGGCAGCGGCGTAAAAACCAGGGCAGGATCAGCAGAAAAGCGATGCTGTAGCGATAAAAGAGCACGGCGTGCGGGTGATTCCCGTGGAGCGCCAGTTTCAGCGCGGGGAAGGAGACCCCCCAGAGCAGCAGGGCCAGGACCAGGGCAAAAAACCGTGACGGAGCGAATCGCATGGCGCCTGGATTATAAAAGCAAAACCCATCCAGGTAAAGAAGATATGGTTACACGGAAAAAGCGGATCGGATGGATCAAGTCGGATCGGATCCGCTGTTGCCCGTGTGTAATTAGGTGAAAATAGTAGGAATCCATTACGATATATGTAAACGTAAGAAAATAAAGTATATAAATAGATTTATAAACTATTTATCCATGTTTATGTCGGATTTTCTTACAATATGTCACATGGATTGATGTTTTAATAAAAATCATTGTTGTCCGGTTAGAAAGTTGCGTACGTAACTGTAAGAAAATATTAAAAAAGGAGCTTTTCCCTCTTGACACGACAATGAAAATCGGTAGTGAGAATTTTTTTCATAAATTCCAAGCAACTTCAAGGAGTTATGAAA
>CAINFC010000274.1 GCA_903847975.1 uncultured Acidobacteriota bacterium
ATGAAGCGGATCCATGCAGAACAATGCGGATCTTTTCCGCCTGAGAGTGCCGGGCGCAATTCGTCAATGCTTCCTGTACCGTCCTGTAAATACAAGTCCGATGAATCTCGGGAAGATGGTCCAGAATCCCGTCGAATTCCGTGGTTACGGTCAGACCGCTCCGCCGGGAAAAATCTCGTGACAGCCACTCTAATGCAGGCTCGAGCCCCAGATCATCGAGCATGGAAGGGCGTAATCCCATGGACATATCGCGCACCAGCCGAAGAGTTTGCTCGGCAAGCTGTTTGCTCTCCATGAGAACCTCATTAAATTTTTCGATTGGACCGTTACGCCATTTTTCCAGACTGCCCAACCCCAACCGCAAGGCAGTAAGGATTTGGCCGACCTGATCGTGCAAATCGCGAGAAATTGCTTTTCTTTCTTCTTCCTGTGCTTTAACCAGACGTTGGGAAAGAAGTCGCATCTCCCGTTCTGCCGATTCCGCCCGATGATACTCCTCCGAGGTGCGCCGCTCCAGCTTCAGGATCCGAAGCATGCTGACGCCTGCCACCAGCAGTCCGGCCAGAATGGTTACCAGCATCAGGCGGATAAGATATTGGCTGAATTCTTCCTGTTGGCGGCGGATGCTCCCCACCTGGCGTTGAAAGTTGAATTGATTCAGTTCGCTAATGTCTTGGGCCAGGCGCAGGATTCTTTCGCGTCTGGGCATCACCGTGTCTCGCAAGAAGGAGCTGCTTTTGCTTTGTTTATCCTTGATTGTCCAGGAAAAAATGGGATTCAAGGCTTCCATCCTGGCGTTCAATTCCCGCCGAAACTGGCTAATGGCAGCGGCATCCGCCTGGCCGAAGCGGCGCTCCAGGGAATCGAGAGATAAAGAAATATCCGAATGGGTTCGGGTCAGTTCCTGGCGAATGGAAAAAGCTCCAAACAAGGAAGTATCCAGCAGATAATCCCGAAGCAAAATGCTGGAAAGGTAAATGTTCATCCGAATGGAAGTCATCGTTTCGTTGTTTTTTCGGAATTCCTCGTGGATCTTAGACATTTCACCGTAGATTTTCATCGCCTGATGGGCGGTGCTGATGGTGAAAAAGACAATCAGTAGAAGTAAGCCGCCAAAGCCCAGAATTAATGGTACTCGGCGGGGCGAATGGGGCGGGGCAAAAGCATCGGCTGCATTGCTGTCCATGGAAGTTTTGATAAGGAGAAAAAAGTCAGTGTCCTCTCAAAAGCTTATTGTATGGTTTTTCTCTGAGCAAATCCAGCACAGCCGGTCTATTACAAGTGGTTCCACGTCGTTCTGTCTGGGCGCGGCTCTCCCTCGTTATCCGTCTTTTTCAAACATCGGTTCAGCAGGTAATCCCTCACTGCTTCCCGAGCGCCTAAACCGACAGCCAGACTAATGGTAATAGCCATTCCGGCCAGCAGGATAATGAAGGCAGCCAGAAAAACGTTTCGAGCCAGGTTCAAATGGTCTGCGGCTATGACGACCGCCACAAAGAGAACCAGAGACCGCATACAGGCGGCTAGCCGTCGAGGGGCCGGGATTTCTTCATTTACGGCCCAAACCAGAGCGCAGCGGCCCAGGAATTGACTGATCCAGTAACCTGCCAGCAGAATGAGGCAAGCGACCGCCAGATTCGGAAGAAACCTCACCACGGACTCCACCAACGCGTGTGTCCACTGGATATCAAGTGCATCCAATGCCGTCAATCCCCCGGTCCCCAGGACGAGCCAAAAGGTAAACTCCGGCACCATCTGGGCTGATTTTGCATGTTGAGGCAAGTGCAGCAGAGAAGCTAAGCCGCTTCGTAGCAAAAAGCGGTCGATGACCAGGCCCTTGAAGATTTTGCGCAAAATCCAGCGAAGGATAACGGCAAAAAGGTAAAACCCGACAAAAATAATCAGTCCGGCCAGCAAGGAAGGCAGATACTCCAAAAGTTGCTGGGAAAGACGATCCAAAGCCTTTTCCATAATTGTTTTTAATGCCATCCACATGATTAGGCCTCCTTTAGGTTATCCGGGACCGGAAGTCGGTCTTGTGGCAGGGAATGTCCGGCCTGGTCTTGTTTTCTGCATTGTCTTGCATTCCACAGGTCCAGAAGGTAGCCTTTTTGGTTTTCAAATTCCTTACATAAATTCTCGATTTTCTCTTCCACCTGCGGTGCAT
>CAINFC010000275.1 GCA_903847975.1 uncultured Acidobacteriota bacterium
CCAGGGGCCCGTGGCCCAGGCCCTGGTGGACGAAACCAGCCGGGCCGGCGGGCGGATGACCCTGGCCGACCTGAAAAATTTCCGGGCCACCTTTGACACCCCGGTCCATGGCACCTACCGGGGGTATCAGGTGCTTTCCGCCCCTCCGCCGCATTCCGGAGCCATGGTGATCGAAGCCCTGAACATCCTGGAAAACGCCGATCTCAAGCCGATGGGCTTTTACTCGGAATCGGCGGAATCGTTCCATCTTCTGGCGGAGGCCATACGACGGGTCTACGCCGACCGCACCTCCTATCTGGCCGATCCGAAATTCGAGTATGTCCCGGTTCAGGGGCTGCTTTCCAAGCTCTACGCCAAAAAACGCTTCCAGGAGATCGATCCCAAGGCCGTAACTCCGCCCGACTACCGCCGAACCCCTTCCGGCGATCCGGCCCCGTTCGATGCCGTGCCGGGGAAAGGCCGACAGGGAGCCGGGGAGACCAGGGGGAAAGCGGCTTTTTCCAGCGCCTTCCCTTCGCTGGCGGACGCCATGGCGAATTTTTCTCTTGGCGATCCGGAGCCCCTGGCCGGCAGCACCACGCACATTTCGATCCTGGACCGGCAGGGGAATATGGTTTCTCTGACGCAGACCCTGGGGACTTTTTTCGGATCGGGAGTGACTGCCGCCGGCGTGCTGCTGAACAACGCCATGTCCAATTTCGCGACCGGGAATAAAGTGAACTGCATCCAGCCCGGCAAGCAGCCGAGAAGCTCCATCGCCCCCTCGATCCTGCTCAAGGACAACCGGCCGTTCCTGGTGATCGGGTCTCCCGGTGCCGCCCGGATCGTCAACACGGTGGTGACCCTGATCGTCAACGTGGTGGACTACGGCATGGACGCCGAGGAAGCCAACCGGGCTCCGCGGTTTTTGTGCCAGAAGTCCGATCCGGTTCTCTCCCTGGAGGCGCGCTTCCGGCCGGAGGTTCAGGAGGCCATGAAGAAAAAGGGGCACAGGCTGCAGCTGTACGGCGATTTCGACCTGTTCTTCGGAGGGGCGCAAATCATCCTGGCCAGGCCGGGCGACGGCGTTTTTCAGGGATCCGCCGATCCGCGGCGCGGAGGAGTGGCCCTGGGTTTTTAGCCGCCCGCCCCCCTCCGGGATAGACTCGTCGGAATCATGCCGGAAAAACCGCCAGCCCCGGATGTTGGCCCGGCAGAAAGTCCTACATCTTCGAATTTCGGTTGGGGAAAGCCCTTACAGTGCTGGGTTTCGAACAAAGCCGTCTACCCGGGGTAGCGCCTGTGCGGCGCAACCCCGCCTGTGCGGCGCAACCCTGTGCGGCGATTTCGACCTTCGGTTTTCGAGGCGGAAGAGAAGCGCCTCCTGCGGATCCGCTTCGCCAACATCGCGTTCGCCACGGCGTTCCCGCTGATAGATGGTGCCTCCGGCCTTTCGGAGACGGTGAACTTCACCTCCGCGGGCGTGTTCTACCCGGGTTTGGGCAACTTCCTTTCGAGCCGGAGCTTGCTGGAGGCGCTCGAGCGGCGCAGCATCCTCGACGAGTTCTTCGAGGAGTTCCTCCCGGCTCGCCCCGAGGAGGACTACCTCTTCGCCGGCATCTCCGTGCCGTTCGCCTCTCAGTGCGAGCCCGCGCTGCGGATCGCCCGGGCGATCAAGCGGGTCCGTCTCGGCCTGCACGTCTGCCCCGGCGGCAACTTCGTCGGTTTCCACCTGCAGCATGCCGGGAATCCTGACCTCTTCCGCCACGTCGACGGCATGGTGGCCGGGGACGGTGAGGGACCTCTGGAGGCCATGCTTCTCGCCTCCGGGGCCGGCGGAATCGCCCCCGAGAGAATCCCCGGGATGACCTGGCTCGAGGGCGAAACGATCCGGAGCAATCCCCTCCCTCCGCCGACTCCCCTTGTCGGGATCCCCGTCCCGGCCGACGTGTTTCCCCACGGCGCCTACCTCGCGGGCCCCGACGATCCGTTCCATCGGCTCTCCCTCTCCCGGGGATGCTCCTGGGGCCGGTGCGACTTCTGCAACACGGGAGGGACGGGCTCTTCCCGCGGCAGAGGCTTCCAGGCGCCGAGGCCTTCCGCCGCGTGAAGGAGCTGGTCGGGCGAGGGGAGACGACGACATGCTTCAGCGACGACGAGGCGGACAGCACCCTCCTGGCGGACCTGGCGCGACGCTGCCTGGAGGACGGGGTCCGGTTTTGCTGGACGGCACAGGCGCGGATCCACCCGGCGATGACCCTGGAATGGGGGGCGCTGCTCCGTCATGCCGGCTGCCTGCGGCTCTACCTCGGGCTGGAGTCGTTCAGCGACCGCCTCCTGCGCCTGATGAGAAAGGCCCTGAATCGAAGGCTGATCGCGCGAAGTCTCGGAGAGCTGGCCTGGGCCGGACTCCCGGTGACGGCTTACCGGATCGTCGGATTCCCCACCGAGACGGAGGCGGAGGCCCCCGAGACCTTCGACCGGGTTCTCGGCCTCGTCCGCACAAGCGGGATCTCCAGCGTTCACTACGACCTCTTCGCCGTTCCTCCGGGTGCGCCGGTCGGCATCGGTCCGGCCCGCTACGGAATCGCCTCGCTGGCCCGGTCGGCCGCGTCCGACCGGGCGCCGATGGTCACCGGGTTCGAGGCCCCCGGTCTTTCGCGGCAGAGGGCCGCGGAGCTTCAATTGGAATTCGAGAGCCGCCTGGATCAGGAACGCGCCCGGGCCCGGGCCCTGTGATGGTATCGGACCGGCCGGGCGCATCCGGAGGCATTTTTCAGGCTGGTTGGCCGACAATCCTTCCAGACCGAACATGCCGCCGCCGGTGGATCGCCGGATGTTTTTTTCAAACCACTGAGGTAAGATTCTTTTACTTGGATCCCCGAATAGCGGTAGTGATTTCACCCGTCTTTCGGAACAAATAGAAAGAATGGATGCCGGCAGGAGAAAAAGATGAAAAACAAGACGGTTTTCCTAAGGGCGGGAATGATCCTGCTTACGGTTCTGTTCCCCGGCAACGTTTTTTTACGTTCGGAGGCGGATGCGGTAAAAAAGGATAACCCCTGTCGCATCGTGTTTGGATGGAGCGAGGCAGAATCCAGGACGCCGTTGCTCGACTGGATGAAAAAAGGGGGGTACGCCTGGGGTATCGAGCTGCTGCACAATGTCCCCGAGGAGGCCATCCGAAAGCTGCATCAGCAAGGCTGGAATATTATTCTCTATCAGCTGTCCCATCCCGAGACGGTAACCCGTTACTACCATCAGAAAAAACGGGCCGTCCCGGATGTGGATGCGGTTGCAAAAAAGTTTCTGCGAGCCACCGACGGCAAGGCGATCTGGCAGCTGCTGCTGGAAGATGAATCCTGCGGCGTGGGGTTTGCCCAGGAGCTGATGCGCAGCAAGCCGAAATCCCACGGGCAAGCGTACGCCATGCTGGACGGCTATCTGCGCAAGGCAATTGATCGGACCTTGGTTTATGGCGATCGGGAGCGTTGGGGTGTGGCCGGCTATGCCGCTACCGCGCACCTTTATGCCAAACAACCGGAAATCGACCTGCTGTCCATTGAACGGGCCAATGACGACGTGGATGATCTGCAAACCGGCATCGCCTTTTACCGGGGGGCCGCCCGGCAGTACCACAAAATATGGGGTGTGGATTTATCCTTGTGGTGGGGCGGCATTTACGGCTGCGTTCAGGATCTTCCGTATCTGTATCATAAGCGCCACCTGTTTGTGTCCTGGTATGCCGGCGCCGGGCATTTTCGCATCGAGGGGAGTGAGCTGTTTTTTGACAAGACCACCCTGCGGCCCAACCGCATTACGCAATGCCTGGATGAATTCGGAGCGTTCATCCAGACCCATGAGCGGGGCGAAATTCTGGCTCCGGTAGCCGTTGTGCTGCCGGAAGATCACGGCTGGATGACCCCGCCCTACTGGAGCACCCAAGCCACCGTCTGGAATTACGCCCGGATTCCCTACCGTCAGGGACAAAAAGCGCTGGACGGATTCTTTACCGCTGCCTTTCCCGGCAGCACATTCTATATGGACCCTTTTTCCCTGGGGAAATTCGCCACGGAAACGCCGCCGGCCTCGCCGTTTGCCCTTTCCTCCATCTCACCGGAATTTGCGCCGAACCCGGCCGACGTCTTTTCCGCGGAATACCCGGTTCCCTTCGGCCGATATGAAAACCGGAAAAGGGCGGGGATGGATCTGGCAGCCGGACAGGTCGAAACTTCTCCTTATCGTCCCATGGGCGACTCCCGCTGGGGTGACATCTTCGATGTCTTTACCACCCGGGTAAGCGAAAAAGTGCTTTCCCGATATAAGGTGGTCGTGCTGCTGGATCAGGTGGAGATGGACTCGGCCTTGATCGCCAAATTGCAGTATGCGATGGCCGGCGGATCTACGGTCTTATGCGCGGCCGGGGTGCTCCAACCCGAACACGCGGAATGGATCGGCGCCGGGATGGATCGGGAGTTGCGCGTCGGACAGGCCTGGGCTTTTTCCGGGGAAAAGATGAACCATGAACCGTTTCGCTATATCCGCGCTCGATTGACGGACGGAAAGGCCCGGGCCGTCACTTTGGGCGACTGGCCGATTCTGATCGAAAAGTCGCATGGCAAGGGCAAGCTGATCTCCTGCATGATCCCCTGGTTTGAAGGAATTCACGCGGGTTTGAGCGGAGCTGTCTGGCAGTTGCTGGATCGGGTCATGGCCCAGGTCCAGCCTGCCGTCGTGAATGGACCGCCCATTGCCTACCTGACCACCAAAAGCGCCGAAGCGGTCAACGTGGTGTTGTCCAACAACAGCGACCGGTTATGGCAGGGAGCCGTCGCGCTTCATGCGGCGGAATCCGACATGGTCCATTGTCAGGAGTTGCTTACCCGGGAAAAAATATCATTCACCCGTAATCCTCAGGGTGCGGTGGTTGCGGATATGAAGGTTCCGCCTTATGAGGTTCGGGTCCTTTCCTGGAGCCGATAGCCCGGCGCGGGGCACAACGTTACGGTATCTGCTGTTTCGCCCCGTGCGGTGCACACGCAAATCCCGTCGGAACGGAAGATCCGGACCCGTCAACCAACAAACGAAAGCCGCTTTGAGTACCGCTTTTCCGGCTGGCTGTTCTTCTTGATTTCGATCCGACTCCGCTCTATAATTGCGGGATCCCAGAAGGTGGAAATCAGCACTAAATTGTGCCTTTTTTCCATAATGCTGGTATTTTAGGGGGTCGTATCTCAGATTTACCGCACATTTATATCATCGACGACAACAAATCATTCGGCCGGTCGCTTAAGAGGCTTCTGCTTGCCGAGGGATATTCCGCCGATCTCTTCCATTCCGCCAGGTCCTTTTTTGACACCGTTCCTGCTCATGCCGACGGGTGTGCCATTGTAGATATCTGGATGCCGGAGTGCGATGGTTTTGCCACAGTCGATAAAATGCGGGAACTGCGTTACCGCATGCGTTTCATTATGATCACCGGACACGCCCAAAAAAATACCAGGGAAATTGCCTTGCAGAAGGGCGCATTGGGTCTGCTGCAGAAACCGTTCGGCGAAGAGTCTTTGATTTCTTTGCTGGAACTGCTGGGCAAAGTAACTAAGGGAGAAGCGGCAGAAAAATGAGGGGAGGCAATCACCCGGAGGGCATGGGCATGTCCGACCCGCAGCCAGCCGCTGCCGTGCCGGCCGGGAAACTCGATTTTGTTAAGCTTCTGGCGGATCTGCTGGCGCGGTTTACCCGTGTGCCTTCCGACCGGGTGGATTCAGAGGTGGAGGATGCCCAGCGCTGCGTCTGCGAGTGCCTGGGGCTGGATGCCTCTTCCATTTGGCAATGGGCGGCCGAAAACTCCCGTTCGCTGCGGATGACCCATACCCATGTGCCTCCGGGATTCCCTCCGCTTCCCGAGAAGATGGATGCGGAGGAGTTTTTCCCCTGGTGCCACAGCCAGATCCTGGCCGGCAAAACAGTTGTCCTTTCCTCCCTGGACCAGTCTCCGGCGGAAGCAGCCCGCGACCGGGAGGTTTTTCGCCAGCTCGGCGTTAAAACCAATTTGACTTTCCCTTTATCAACGGGGGGCGGGCCGTCTTTTGGCGCCATGTCTTTCAATGATACGCGGCAGGAGCGAATCTGGACGGATGAACTGGTGAATCTGCTTGAGGTGGTGGCCCGGATATTTGCGGGTGTGCTTGCCCGGAAACATGCCGACCTGAGGCTGCGGGAAAGCGAAGCGAAACTGGAACTGGCGGCCGATTCGGCGGGAGCCGGTCTCTGGAGTCTGGATCTCAAAGCAAGCACGTATTGGCTCACGCCGCGATGCCGGGAGCTGTTCGGCATTTCCCCCGGGGAAACGGTGACTTTTGAGCGGTTCCTGAGCCTGGTCCATCCCGCGGACCGGGAGTCGGTCCAGGAGACCGTGGATGCCCTGGTGCAGTCGAAAAGCCGAGGCTTCGCTCAATACCGTATCCTTAAGCCTGGCGGAAGCCTGAGGTGGATCTCATCGCGCGGGTCGGTCCGCTGCAATATGCTGGGGGAGCCCGACTCCCTGATGGGCGTTTCCCTGGATATTACCGAGCAAAAGCAGGCCGAGGCGGCGCTCCACGCGAGCGAATCCCGGCTGGCATCGGCCGTCAATATTGCCGCACTGGGTTTCTACCAGTTGGAAGAAGGCTTCCGTGTCGGCTTCATGGACGACCGCTTTCGGGCCTTGCTGGGCATTCCGCCGAGCGAAGAACCGCGCACGAGGGGATACTGGCTGGAGCATTTGCACCCGGACGATCTCCCGCCGGTGCTGGAGATGTCCCGGGAAGTTCTGGAAGGAGGGCGGAACAGTTTTGTAGCCGAATACCGCTACCGGCATCCCCGGGAGGGGCTCCGGTGGATCCGCCACTTGTCCCGCGTGCAGGAGCGTAACGCTGCGGGGCAGGCGATGCTGGTTGACGGCGTGCTTCAGGATATCACTGACCGCAAATTGGCAGAGGAAGCCCTGCGGGTGAGGGAGGAAGAAAGCCGCGCCACTTTTGAGCAGGCGGCGGTAGGTATGGCTCACGTCGGAATCGACGGCCGATGGCTGCATGTCAACGACAAACTCTGCGCCATCGTCGGCTATTCGCGCGATGAGTTGCTGCAGATGACCTTCCAGGACATTACCCACCCCGAAGATCTGCAGAAGGACCTCAACTTCGTGTGCCAAATCCTGTCCGGCGAGATCAAAACCTACTCGATGGAGAAACGCTATATCCGCAAGGACCGCACCGTGGTCTGGATCAACCTGACCGTTTCTGTCGTGCGGCAAGCCACCGGCGCTCCCGGGTACTTCATTTCCGTGGTGGAGGACATTACCGATCGCAAGCGTGCCGAGGAAGCGCTCCGGCAAAGCGAGGAGCGGTTCCGGCAGGTGGCCGAGACGGTGAGCGATTTCTTTTGGGAAATCGATGCGGAGGGTTTCTATACCTATACCAGCCCCTCCGTGGAGAGGATCCTTGGCTATAGTCCCGATGAGCTGGTCGGGAAAGTGCGTTATTACGACCTGTTCGCTCCGGAGGAGTTCGAAACGTTAAAGACTGCAGCCTATGAGGTTTTCAAGGCGCAGCGAAATTTTCAGGCATTTTCCAGCGGCAACCTCAGCAAGAGCGGAAATGTTGTTGATCTGGAGGTCAGCGGTATTCCAATCCTGGACGAAGCCGGGCACCTGCTGGGGTATCGCGGCGCGGCCACCAATGTCACCGATCGGCGCCGAGCGGAAATGGAAACGCAGCGCCTCCGCCAGGAATTGGCCCACTTCTCGCGCATCGCCACCATCGGCGAACTGACCGCCTCAATTGCCCACGAGCTCAATCAGCCGCTTGGGGCAATCCTCAACAACGCCCAGGCGGCCCTACACCTCCTGCAGCGCGGGGCGCCGGACTTGGAGGAGCTGCAGGAGATATTCCAGGACATTGTCGCCGACAACAGGCGTGCGGCGGACGTGATTCGCAGCACGCGGTCCATGCTCAAGAACGGAGCCGGTGAACTTCATCCGCTCTCCCTGAACGATCTGCTCACGGACATGATGCCGATCGTTCGGAATGAAGCGCTCATCAAGAAAATTTCCATTGTCCTCGATCTCGGCTCCTCTCTTTCCCTGGTGGAAGGAAACCGCACCCACCTGCAGCAGGTGATCCTCAACCTGGTCGTCAACGCCTTCGAGGCGATGGAGGCTGTGGCGGAACCGCGGGAATTGATTCTGCTGACGCGCCAGGAGGAAGGAGAAGTGGTGCTGGATGTGTCGGATTCGGGCCCCGGCATTCCTGCCGACAGACTCGGTTCGATCTTTGAACCGTTCTTTACCACCAAAAAGTCCGGCCTGGGTATGGGGCTGCCCTTGAGCCATACGCTGGTGACGGCCCATAAAGGCAGGCTTTGGGCGGAGAACAATCCTAAAAGGGGCATCACGTTCCATATGGCCCTGCCGGCCCTTTCGGATCAGGGGGCTTCGGCTTCCTGACGGGACAAAGTACGTCCCTGCACAGCGATATCCCTCTTCCGCCCCCCGCGGTACATCCTCCAGGCCCCGCAGGCCGGCCGATCACAATCCATTTCGTTGCGGGCAAGGCAGTCTGGATGGTTTTGCAAACAGTCGCCAGTTCTCGCGGAAGCCCTTATTGGGCTTCGTAACACAGCCCGGGGTTGGCGCGCTTCGCGTTTACCCCGGGCAGGGACGGCGGAGCCGGACAAAAAACCGATTTGTGCGAGATTGTCCGCCTGGACGAATGTGCCGATGAAAAACGGCGATCGGGGGGAGTCGGTCAGCTCCCGGACGGCAATGCGGAGTCCGGCCATTCATCGTCCGTGCGCTGCCACGTCTTGTCGGGATTGTAGCGGTCGATCTTTTTGGCGATGTTCAGCGTGTCGGGCCCCAGATCTTTCTGATAGACTATGCCGTCATGGCTGACCAGGAAGGTTTGCACACCCGTCACCCGGTATTCGGCCGGGACGGCGATCAGCGCAAATCCTCCGATCATCATACCCTTGATGATGTAATCCAGTTCCCCCAGAGGTGCCGCAGGACCCTGGCCCTTGAGAAGCTTGAAATAATAGCCATGGTATGCGGAACCCGGGGCCAGGGAATAGCCTTCCTCGATCGCTTTGGCTACTCCCTCGCTTACGGGGCCCCCGGGTGTGCCGTCCGGATTTTTCCAGAACAAACCATCCTGTTTCCCCGGGGAGCTCAGGAGCTTCTGTGCGTACTGATGGATTCCGGAATTGTCCCGGGGCTTGGAAGCGTATTCGTGCTGCGCCTCGACGAATCCGCGACAGACCTGGATGGCGTCCAGTTCGTTGGCCCCGATCCGCCGGTTGAGGATTTCGGTACGGCCGGCTTTGGAGTCGAAATGCCATTTCCCTCCTTTTTTTACGATGGGAATCGGCAAAGGCCAATCTTCATCGCCGACCGAGAGGATGGCGCGGTTTTTGTCTTCCGGGTCCAGGGCCACGACATTTTTGACCTGCGCCCGTGCATGGAAGGTCGCTGCATTGTTGCGGTCCAGGACGGGGTCTCCCGAGCTCACCAGATCGTGGCCGTCCGGCCCCAGGATTTCCTTGAGCGCGGCCAGGTCGAAGGTCCCGGTCGCCTGGATCAGGGCTTTTGCGGCTTCCCCGGGAGTGGAAAAACTCTTTTGCATGGGGCTTGAGGCAGGTGCCTCGGATTTCCCCTGCGATGCTGCCGTAGCGAAGGCCGTCATCGTAAAAAGAAGAGCGGCTGCGCAGAAAGGGAAGAGGATCCCTTTAACGATTCCTGTCGGTGATTTTGATTTCATGATCTCTCTCCTTGTCGTGGTCCCGTTACCTTCTCCGTCCGCCGCCCGATCTGCCGCCGCCGCGTGATCCTCCCATGCTGGAAGCTCCTCTGCTGCTGCTGGCCCGGGCCGCGCTCCCGCTCGCGCCCCCGCCGAAGGCGCTGTTGCTCCTGGCGCCGGACGAACTCGAGACGCCTCGATTCCCGATGCTGTCCCCGCCGCCGCCCCGGCTCGAGCTCATGGCGCTTGGGCCCGCTGCGCTGCGGCCGGCTCCTCGATCCATCGTGCCTGCGCTGGCCCCGCTCCGGTTCGCGCCCATGTTGCCGGCGGAGGCACCGCGGTTCATCGTGCCGGCCTGGGCCCCCGCTCCCTGCCGGGCGGCCGTCTGCTGGCGCGCGCTGGCCTGTCGCGCCGATGCGGAAGCGCCGCGCGTCGTGCCCCCGTACTTGCTTGCCGTGGCGCTGTTCGAATAGGGAGCCCCCCCGCGGTGTTGCGAATTGTGCTGCCAGGTATTCCGGTTGCCGCTGTTGATGTTATTGACTCGATTGCCGCCGCTGATGTTCGTGTTCCGGTTGAAGTTGTTGTTCACGTTGATGTCTACATCGCCGTGACCCCATCCGCAACCCCAGCCCCAGCCTCCGCCCCAGGCGGCCCCCATGGCCACACCGACACCGAAGGAGATGGCCATGCCGGCTGCGACGGCTCCAACCGGGGGCGGCGGCGGGTAGACAATGGGCGGATAAGGATAAACCGGCGGTCCGTAGACCACCGTCGGATTGTAGCTGGGAACATAGACCACCTGCGGGTTGGATTGTTCCACTACGATGACCTGCTTGCTCTCCACTACCTTGACCTCCACCTTCTGCTGTTCGGTGGTTTGCAGATTTCCCTTGTCCTGGGCCTTCTTGCGCATCCGCTGCACGGCATCCATCACGTCGCCCTGCTGCGCAAGAAAAGCGTTGCCCAGATCCGTCGTCCACTTGATGTCGTCTGCGAGCCGCTTGACGACATCGGGGAGCGCCGCCATGGCCTGGATGGCCGGATCCCAGTCCTGTTTCTTGACGGCATCCACCAGTGCCTGATCCTTCAGACCCTTGTTCTTGTCCAACCACTGCTGAAGCTGGATGATCTCCAGTGGATAAGTTGCGGCGGCCAGCACCTGCGCGAGCATGGGATCGGGGTAGAGCGCGATGGGCGCCACCAGGGCGTCCAACTGGTCGTTGGGAATCCGGGGGGCATCCCCGGAAGCCGCCTCCTGCGGTTCGAACCATCCCAGGGAAGCGTAGGAATCGCCCGGAACAAGCAGGGCGATGCAGCACAGCGCCATAAGGCACCGAAACCTTTGCGTGTGAAATCTTTGCCGAATGCTTATGAGTTCCATAGTTTGCTCCTGTCCTGCTTAATTGCCAACAAGTCTTCTGAAGGGGTGCCTGCCAGGCGCCCCTATAGGGAACGGTATCAAGAGCAGCATTTATCGTGCCAGGAGCATCGGGCCGCAAAGCCGGTCGCTAAGCCTTTTGGAATTAAAGGAATTAACGTGCCGGACTATAGAATTTTTTGGTATGGCAGTGGAATTGCGGAGCGGCCCGTCGTTTCCGGAACGAAATATCGCCCGTTAAAAGGCGATGGAACCTGGCAGGAGGGTCTGCCGGTCTCCCGAAAAATACTCTGTTGTTGAGACTTAAGCGATCGGCAACACGTTTGCACCCTTCTGGCATTCATCGTGCTAGTTCCTCCGTGATCCGAATATTGGAAAGGCAAATTGTACGTGTCACGAAAACGGGTTGGTGCAGGGCAGAACGGCGTCCTTCCATATCTGTTATGTGAAAATGGAATTTCCTTGAGCCGCAAGAACGACAAGAACAACAAGAACAAACGGTGACATCTTGTCCTTTCGGCATACGTTCCGGCACCCAGGGAGGGCCATGAAAGGAATTCAGATGAGAGAAGCCTTCCGGAGAAGACGAATGACCGGCTTGCAGTTGCTGGTCGCGGGGTGGTGGCTCCTGGTGGCCGGTCCCTTGTCCCGGGCCCAGGAGGCGCCTGGAACCGCCGCATCGAACCCCGCACCGAAGGATCCGTCCCGGATGGAAATTTACGGGGCAGCCATGCTGGATACAGGGTATAACGCCGGCCAGAACGACCCGAACTGGTTCGATGTGGTGCGGCCCACCAAGCTTGCTGCCTACGAAAATCAGTATGGAAAAGACGGCAGTTTTTTCGCCGGCGTGCGGCAGAGCCGCCTGGGGGTCAAGGGTTACGTACCCACCTCGCTGGGGGAGATCAAGACGGTTTTCGAATTCGAGCTGTTCGGGACCGGTGCGGACGCCGGGCAGACGACCTTTCGCCTCCGTCACGCCTACGGAGAGCTGGGGCAATTCGGAGCCGGGCAGACCTGGAGCCCGTTCATGGACCCGGACGTGTTCCCCAATTCGCTCGAATACTGGGGTCCGAACGGCATGGTCTTCTTCCGCAACGTACAGCTCCGCTGGATGCCGTTGCGGGGGAATACCAGCGTGACCGTCGCCGCCGAGCGGCCGGGGGCCAGCGGCGACCAGGGCGCCTACTCCGACCGCGTGGAGCTCCAGAACATCAAGGCGCGCTTCCCGATGCCGGATCTTTCCGGGAACCTCCGCCAGAGCGGCCAGTGGGGGCATTTCCAGGTCGCCGGAATCGTGCGCCGCATCCAGTGGGACGACATGCTGGCCGATAAGTACGACCTTTCGGGAAAGGAGACCGGGTGGGGGGTGAACCTCAGCACCAACTTAAAGGTCGGTAAGGATACCATCCGCGCCTCCGTGGTGTATGGCCATGGGATTCAGAACTACATGAACGATGCACCCGTGGACATCGGGATCGAAAACAACTTTTCCGATCCGGTTCGGCCGATTCTGGGCAAAGCTCTGCCGGTTTTAGGAGTGGTTGCCTTTTATGACCGGACCTGGAGCGACAAATGGACGAGCACCATCGGCTACTCGCTGGTTGACATCGGCAACTCAGACGGCCAGGCGTCCAATGCATTCCGGCGCGGGCAATACGGCCTGGTGAATCTGCTCTACTACCCGGTATCCAACTTCTTCCTGGGGCCGGAGGTCCAGTGGGGAAGGCGCGCCAATTACAAGGACGGCTGGAATACGGACGACATCCGAATCCAGTTCTCGGCAAAGTTCAGCTTTAAAAAATCGATGGGAGGATAGTCATGGCTCCACGCACGATCTGTTTCATCGGCACGGGAATCCTCGCGCTGCTCCTGACCCCCGGCGCTGCCGCCGCGTCCCAAGCTTCCCCGGCCCAGGCGGGCATCGGCGAGGCGCAAATCAATGCGGCGCTGCAGGCGGCCTACGCGAAATACAAGGATCTGAAAGAAGGGAAAAATGCCGACTATATCCCGGCTTTGGCCAAAGTCGATCCGGGAATCTACGGGATCGCCCTGGTGACCGGAAACGGGAAGGTCTACACAGCCGGGGACATACGGTCGGAAGTATCCATTCAGTCGATTTCCAAAGTGTTCACCATGGCCAAGGTCATCGAAGAGCAGGGGCTGGAGGCTATCGAGAAGAGGATCGGCGTGGATCCGACCGGGATGCGGTTCAACTCCATCGTGGCGGTGGAATGGGCCCAGAAGCTGATGGGCGGGCCGGAAATCAACCCGCTGGTCAACCCCGGGGCGATCACCGCCACCAGCATGCTGCAGGGCGCCGACCGTGATTCCATCTGGAAAAGCCTGCTGGGCTTTTATTCCGACTGTGCAGGACGTCCGCTCGCGGTGAACCAGGAAGTTTTCAAATCGGAGAGCGCCACCAATCAGCGCAACCAGGCCATCGGGTACCTGATGTATGCCTACGAGTTCATCAAATCGGAGCCGATGCGCGCTACCGATATTTACACGGAACAGTGCTCGGTAAATGTCAACGCCAAAGATCTGGCGGTTATGGCGGGCACGCTGGCCCATGGCGGCAGGAACCCGGTGACCGGCAGGCAGGTCATCAAGCCCGAAAACATCCCGGGGATTCTGGCTGTCATGGCCATCGCCGGGCTGTATGACGATTCGGGCAAGTGGCTCTATCGCACCGGCCTGCCCGCCAAAAGCGGCGTGGGCGGCGGCCTGATTGCCGTATCCCCCGGCAAGTTCGGCATTGCAGTTATTTCCCCGCCCCTCGACGCCGCCGGCAACAGCGTGCGGGCCCAGAAGGCGATTGCCGACATCTCCCAGGCTCTCGGCGGCAATCCCTACCATACCCGCTAGGATATCGCAAAACAAATCAATATCATAAGAACAGATACTAAAAGGAAATACATTATGAGTAAGGAAACGGCACAAGTCCTATCGGCCCAGGAGCAGGCCATTGAGAGTGGAAAGAAGATTGTTCATGGGACAGTCACTGACCGGGTTTTGAGAATGTACGAAGCCATCCGCGGGTATGGACCGCCGCGGGTCGCACTGGAGCGTGCGATTCTGTTCACCGAATCGTTCCAAGAGACCGAGAACCAGCCCCTGGTTCTCCGCTGGGCCAAGGCGCTGAAGCACATTGCGGAAAAGATCCAGGTGGTTATCCTGGACGATGAACTGATCGTGGGGAGACCCAATACCTGGATGGGACGCTACACCCTTGTTTACCCCGAGCTGGATGGCAGCATTCTGAAGGAGGGCTCGGATGCGTTCATCAGGAATGCCGGAGCCCCGGATGCGATCGCGGTATCCGCGGAAGACAAAAAGATCATTGATGAATTTCTGTTTCCTTACTGGGACGGCCGCGATTTTACCCCCAATTTCGTGAAGGCCCTGCCCCCGGAATCCCGGCACATCTCTTTCGGTTCCGATCCCAAGAATATCGGTGTCAGTCAGACGTTTGTGGTTATCAGTACTTCCTCGATGCGGCATTCCCAGAACTGGGTCCCCGATTTCGCCAAGATCATCAACCGCGGCTGTAAAGGGATCCGGGAAGAAGCGCAGGCGAGATGGGACGCCCTGGAGCATCCGCGGGATCTGGTTCATAAAAAGCCGTTCTATGAGGCGGTGATTCTCACCTGCGATGCGATGTCGATCTGGGCCCGGAGATACTCCCAGCTGGCCAGTGAGATGGCGGCCAAAGAGAAAAATCCGCAGCGCAAGAAAGAGCTGGAGGGGATTGCGGCCGTGTGCGCCTGGGTCCCGGAAAACCCGGCCCGGACCTTCCGGGAAGCGATTCAGGCCCAGTGGTTCACTCAGCTCTTTTCACGCCTGGAGGAGATGGTCGGCGGCCAGGTCTGCCAGGGACGTATGGACCAGTATTTTTATCCGACCTACAGGAAAGATATCGAAGAAGGCCGTATCACGCCGGAAGCGGCGCAGGAGCTCTTCCAGTGCCTGTGGCTCAATATGATGCAAAGCATCGAATCCCAGATGTCCCCGGCCGCAGCCAAGGGGCGGCAGGGATTTTCGCATCACGAAACGGTCACGATCGGAGGCCAGACCTCGGATGAGAGGGATGCCACCAACGAGCTTTCCTATGTTCTGCTTGAATCGACGCGGCCCTTGCCGATCAGCTACCCGGAACTGGGGGCCAGAATCCATGCCAATACACCGGAAAAGTTCCTGCACGCCGTGATCGAGACCATCAAGGACGGCAAAGGCTCACCCAAACTGGTCAATGACGAATTCATTATCCCGTGGTTTTTGAGCAACGGCGTCCCGATGAAAGAAGCCCTGGATTATTCCATTTCCGGGTGCACCGAATCCCGCTTGCCGAATCGCGAGACCGGAAAGACCGGCAACTCGGCGGTCAATTACGGGGCCATCACCGAAATGACTCTCCGTGACGGCAAGATGAAGATCTGGAAGGACGAGCAATTCGGCCTGAACACGGGCGACCCCCGGTCGTTCAAAAGTTATGACGAACTGTGGCGGGCTTTCCGGCTTCAGCTGGAGAATGTGGTCAAGCACTGCATGATCCAAAAGTATACGGCGCTGGCATTGAAGCCGAAGTATATCGCCGCACCCATGTGTTCCATGGTCCATGATCTTTGCATGGAACACGGCCGGGATATCCACACGCACGGCGAGTATTTTCCTGGCGCGCTGGATGCCTGCTGTATCGATGGGGTCGGAGGGTTCGCCACCGCCATCGATTCGCTGGCCGCGGTCAAGCACCTTATTTTCGACACCAAGAAACTGTCCTGGAGCCAGCTTATGAACGCGTTGGAGGCCAATTGGCAGGGGCATGAAGCCATCCGGCAGATGTGCCTGAACGCGCCTAAATACGGCAACGGCATTGAATGGGTGGACCGGATCGGCTATGACATCCAGCGCGTGGTCATGGAGTATTGCCACAACCATCCCAAGCCGTACGGGCAGACCTTTAACATGCGCATCATTCCGGTTACCTTCCATGTTCCCTGCGGTATGGTGACTATGGCCACGCCGAGCGGCCGGCCGGCCGGGGAATACCTCTCGGACGGCATCGCGCCTTCGCATGGGATGGAGGTAAAAGGTCCGACGGTGAGCCTTCAATCCATAGCCCGGGCCACCTGCCATCTTTACAAGACGCACCGGGAGGATCTTATCAACATGAAAATGGCGCCGGCCAACGTGGCCGGAGAAGAGGGGACCCGCCGTCTCATGCAACTCACCCGAGTCTGGTGCGGTCAGAAGCATTCGCATATTCAGTTCAATATCCTCAACAAACAGTCCTTGCTGGATGCGCAGAAAAATCCGGAAAAGTACCGGGATCTGGTGGTGCGCATTGCCGGATATTGCGCCTATTTTGTGGACCTGACGCCCGCACAGCAGGCGGAGATCATTGCCCGGACGGAAGAATCGCTCTGTTGATAGTAAAAGGAAATAAGTCCAAAAGTCCCTGCAATCGCGCCAGGCGCGCAGCGCAAGGCTTTTTTAACCATATCGAAAAGGAGAAAATTGTGGAACTGAAAGGTAAAACGGCCATTGTGACCGGATCGGCTCGAGGAATCGGCGAGGGGATCGCGCTGGTTCTCGCTCGGGAGGGCGCCACCGTAGTGGTGAATTCAAGAAAGGCGAAGGACTGCGAGCAAATGGTTCAGAAAATTGTCTCTCTTGGCGGAAAGGCCATCGCCGTTGCGGGCGACGTTAGCAAGAAAGCGGATGTAACCGCAATGGTCGCTGAGACCATCCGGCAGCTCGGGGCAGTCGACATTCTGGTGAACAATGCCGGAATTGAAGGCACTCCCTGCCTGGCCGCCGATCTGTCGGAAGAGCAGTGGGATCGGACCTTGGGTGTGAACCTGAAAGGTGTCTTCTTCTGCTGTCAGGCGGTCATTCCCCAGATGATAAAACAGGGCCAGGGGCGCATTGTGAATATCGCTTCGACCGCGGCGATTCGCATGACCTTTTTCGGAAGTCTCGATTACACGGTGTCCAAACATGGTGTGGCGGGGCTGAGCCAGCATCTGGCCTGGGAGCTGGCCGATTCGCACATCACGGTCAACACGGTCTGTCCCGGAGGCGTGCACACGCCGCTGATGGAATCCGGCACCACGCCGGAATACAGGGAGATGACCATCAAGAGACTGGTTCCTCTGGGACGTTTCACCACCATGGAGGAAATCGGCGAGGCGGTGAGCTTCCTGGCCAGCGATCGAGCGGCCACCATTACCGGACAGATGCTGGCCGTCGATGGCGGGCTGCTTACCGGGTTTGGAGAGGACCTGCGACCAACGGTGCGCCAGCGCATGGCGGCGATGAAAGCCGGCGGTAAGCACTGATACAACATCAGGCATCACCCTTCCAAGATACTTGCCAAACAAAAATCACCGAAACAAGCTGTAGGGGCGCCCGGCGGGCGCCCTTGTATCGGCCATGCCCAGGCAAGGAATCGATAGGGAGGAAGCCGCAAAAAAGTCAGAAAAACGACGAGAAAAGAACTGTAAAAAGAAATCGGTTTAGAGTACAGCCTTCAGGCTGCGCGCTGCGAGCAGGTATTCGCTTGTGCCACGCAGGCTAAAGCCTGTACTCTAAACAAATTCAGATTTTTTGTGCCTCCATCTGCTTTGAGGCGATTCTGAAAAAAGAGAGTTGTTTGCTTGAAGGTTAAAAGGCGCCTGATGGGCGCCCCGACATCCGGAGGGATTCATTTATGACGGAACAAATAAGGCGCATCGCCGTCAATTTCGGCGGGGGGTATGTCCTGGGGCTCAACGCGGTGATCACCGGAGTGGTCCTTTCGGCCGGCGAATTGGGGTGGGAAGTTGTCGGGATTCGCGATGGCTATGAAGGACTGCTCTTCCCGGAACGCTATCCCGAGGGCGGGGTGGTGCCTCTCACGCCGGCCGCAGTTAAGGACTTGGCCACGGCCGGCGGCTGCATCCTGGGTACCGCGGGCCGCAGCGATCCCTTTCATGTCCGCACCGTCACCCCGGACAACATGGTGGAGGAGCTGGACCGGTCCGACGAGCTGCTGGAGCTGATCCGGAAAGAGAAGATCGATGCGGTCATTTCGGTCGTCGAAGCCCGCGCGCTGAGCATCCTCTGGAAGCTCAGCCGGAAAGGGCTGCAAACAGTCTGCATTCCGAAATCGGTCGAAAACGATGTGGCCGGCACAATGCTTTCCTTCGGATTCAACAGCGCCTTGAGCTTCGTGGCGGAGATGCTCGAACGCTGCCGGCAGGCGGCCCAGTCCGCCCGGCGCATTGCGGTGGTCGAAGTATTGGGTGAGCACTCCGGGTGGCTGGCCCTGCAATCCGGAATGGCGGTATGCGCCGATGCCGTGCTCATCCCGGAAATTCCCTACGATCTGCGCAAGGTGGCGGCAAAGCTCCGGGAGAAGGGTTCGTCGGAGCGATCCTCCGGCCTGGTGGTGGTGGCCGAAGGGGCCAAACCGTTGGCGGGAGCGGACGCCCGTCCGCGGCCTGTGGATCCGAAAATGAAGGCGGCCCTTTCACCCCAGGCCACCGGAGGCGAAAATTTCCATGTCATCGAGCGATCCGGCCGGGCCGCTGAAGAGGTCGCCCTGGAGCTGCAGCGGTTGACGGACCGGGAGACCTCCTCCCTTGTCCTGGGACAGTTGGCCAAAGGCGGATCGCCGACCGTCGTCGACCGCCAGCTGGGATTGGGTTACGGCGCAGGAGCGGTTCGTGCCCTGCATGAAAATCAAAGCGGCGTCATGGTGGTTTTCCAGCCGCCCGATCTGAAATTCGTGCCCATGGTGGAAGCCATCAACAAAATCAGGACTTTGCCGGCGGATAATGAGTTCTTTCGGATCGCCCGATCGCTGGGTATTTCTTTGGGAGACTGAGGATCAGGAGGCCAGGGGAAAAATCGATGAATCCAAACATGAAGAAAAAAGGAATCACCGGGCTGGTCCTGAACATCCAGCATTTCTGTACCCACGACGGTCCGGGCATCCGGACCAATGTTTTCCTGAAAGGGTGCTCGCTGCGCTGCAAGTGGTGCTCCAACCCGGAGAGCATTCACCTGAAGCCCGAGCTGGCTTATAACGCCGGCAAGTGCATCGGCGAAAAGCAGTGCGGATTCTGCCTGAAGGAGGTCTGCCCGGAACTGGCTATCTATACGGTCGGTTCCGGCGATCGCGCCGACGACAGGATCAGGATCAATTGGGATCTTTGCAACAATTGCGGCAAGTGCATTCCCGTGTGCCCTTCGGAGGCTCTTTACATGTTCGGGCGGGTAATGACCGTGGACGAAGTGCTCGATGAGGTCGAGCAGGACAGCACCTTCTATCGCGAATCCGGCGGAGGGATGACGCTGAGCGGCGGAGAATGCCAGCTGCAGCCCGATTTCACAGCGGCGCTTCTTACCGGGGCCCATGAGCGCGGAATCAACACCGCGATCGAGACGGCCAGCAATGTCCCCTGGGATTTCATGGCCAAAGTGCTGCCGCACGTCGATACCGTGCTGCACGACATTAAGCTGACCGATCCGGCACGCCATAAAAAGTGGACCGGGGCCGACAACACCCGCATCCGGGCTAATCTCAAAAGGGCCTATGAGACCTTTCCCGAAACCAAGTTTATTGCCCGGACCCCGCTGATCCCGGGTGTCAATGACGACGAGGAACATATCCGGGCAACCCTGGAGTTTATCCGGCCCCACAGGAATGTAATCGACTATGAATTGCTGCCCTATCACCGTTTCGGAGAGGGCAAGTACGAGTTCCTGGGAGCCGTTTACGAGATGCAGGACTTCACTTCGCCGAGTCCGGAAACCGTCCGGCGTTTTCGGGCCATCATCGACGAAGCCTTCGGCCGATCCAATCCGGAGAAGTAACGAAAAATGGACGTAATCAGAGCTTTTCTCGAACAGCAGCCGCTACTGGTGCTTTTCCTGGTAATCGCCTTCGGGTATGCGCTGGGCGGAGTGAATATCCGGGGATTTGCCCTGGGTGCGGGGGCGGTGCTCTTCATGGGCCTGGGTGTAGGAATGCTGGTTCCCAAGGCGGTGGTGCCGCCGCTGCTTGGCTCGCTGGGCCTGCTGTGGTTCGTTTACGGCGTGGGTATCATGTATGGGAAGCAGTTTTTCCGCGGCTTGACCAGTTCGTTCGGACTTCGGGCCAATGGACTCGTTTTGCTCTCGCACCTGGCCGGCATCGGCATCTGTTATGCGGCTTCGGCCTGGTTCTCCGTGGCGCCCGCGGCAGCGGTCGGATTGTTTTGCGGCGCCTTGACCAGCACACCCGCCCTGCAAGCGGCGATCAGCGCCGCCGGTAACAATGATCCGGCGCTCGGCTTCAGTGTTGCCTATCCTTTCGGTTTTATCACTCCTTTCGTCTTAATGTATTTTGCCGACCGACTGCTGCGGCAGAAAGCCCCGTCAACGGTGGGGCCCGGTCTGGACCTGAAAGAAGTATTGGTACGCAATCCCGGGGTCGTCGGACGACCTTTGGCCGAAATCAGCGGCGAACTTCCGGACGGCGTTCGGATTGTCGTGGTCCGACAGGGGGATCAGAACCGTGTCCCGGTGCCGGACATGATCCTCGCGCCCAATGACGTGGTGGCGCTGGCCGGCGAATCAAAGGAAGCGCTCGAGAAAGCCCGGATGCTCATCGGGGAACTCGCCGCCGGCCGAATCACCGGAGATCGCGGCGACATGGACTATTTCCGCCTCTTTGTCTCCAAACCTGCGGCCGTCGGCGTTTCGCTGGCCGAGCTAAAAATTCCCGGAGTGCCGGAATTTTCCATCCTGCATGTCAGGCGGGGGGACGCCGATTTACTTCCCCGTCCCGGGCTGGTGCTCGAGTTCGGCGATCGCGTGGGGCTCATGGTCCGACGGGAGAGTCGCGATGCGGCCCGCAAACATTTCGGCGATTCGATTAAAGGAACCACGGAGTTCAGTTATGTGGCCCTTGGGGTTGGGATGGCCATGGGCATTCTCCTGGGCATCCTCCCGATCCCGGTTCCGGGGCTGGGCACGTTCACTCTAGGCCTGGCGGGCGGACCGCTGGTCGTCGGGCTCATTCTCGGACGGCTGGGCAGAACCGGAGGCTGGGTATGGACCATGCCCGTTTCTGCGAATCTGATCATGAGAAATCTGGGCCTCACCATATTCCTGGCTCAGGTCGGCCTGTCCTCGGGCCCCAAGTTCCTCGAAACGGTTCAGCAAACAGGCGCGGCTTACCTCCTCTGGGGCGCCGCTATTGTTCTTGTAGCCGTGCCGCTTCATTTGCTGGTCGGGCATTTCGTTTTCCGCTTCCCGTTGGACGATCTCCTCGGCACGACCTGCGGCGTGGCCGCCAATCCCGCTCATTCTGTTTTTGCATCGAAACTGGCGACGACCGACCGAACCGATATTGCTTATGCGATTACCTTCCCTACCGGAACGATCATGAAGATATTGCTTCTGCAATTGATGCTGGCCCTCATGGCATCCAGATAATAAGGAAAAAAACATGGGAATACCATCAGAAATGGAACCAACTTCCAAGAACAGTAAGCCGATTGCGGACCCGCCGGAGTCGGCGATGAGTCGCGGGCCGTGGAGCCCGGCTCTGGAGATACTGCGCGAGTGGGACCCGAAGTGGGCCGAAACCTGCGTGCGGATGACGACCAACCCCTGGAACAGCGGGGTGCTGCCGCGCAAGCTTGTCGAGCTGATCGGTGTCGCCCTGAATGCCGCCTGCACCAACCTGAACCCGGAAGGCACCCGCCGCCACATCCGGGCTGCACTGGAGGCCGGCGCCAGCCGGGACGAACTTCTGATGGTGCTCAAAATGTCGTCGCTGCTGTCGATCCACTCCTGCAGCCTGGGGGCTCCCCTTCTCCTGGAAGCGGCGAAGGCAGCGGGAGTTGAGCCTGCTCCCCGAGCCGCCAAGGCCGTAACTCCGGCCTGCGACAAGATGCGGGAGATCGGCCAATGGAACGTGGCCTGGGATCCTTTTTACGAGCTCGACCCGGCCTGGACGGATGAATTCTTCGCCACAGGTATCGGCATTTACGCCAGCGGTGTGATGTCGCCCAAAGAGATCGAGCTCCTGGCCATCGCTTTCGATGCTTCCTACACGCACATGTACCCGCCGGGAACGCGCCGTCACATACTGGCGGCGCTCAAGGTGGGCGCCACCATGGAGGAAATCATGGAAGTGCTGAAGCTCTGCGTCGTCCAGGGAGCGCAGGCCTGCAACCTGGGATTGCCGATTCTTGCCGAGGAAATGGAAAGGCTCGATTCCCGTAAGAATGCGGATTGCGGCGGAGATTGACCGGCAGGGAGGGGGCGGATGAGCGTCGCAGACAGGAAGAAGACAGGGTGGAAACAGAAGATGGTTGCCGAAACCGTCGAGTATTACATCAATTTTACCTACCTGGCCGCTGTTTTGATCGCCTTCATCTGGTATCGCCGCTTGATTCTGGCCGAGTACCAGATTCAATACCAGGAGTACTGGGTACCTTTGATCGAGGCGGCGGTCCTGGCCAAGGTCATGATGCTGGGAGACATTTTGCGACTGGGCCGGGGGCTGGAGCACAAGCCGTTGATTCTATCCACCCTCTATCGGACGCTGGTCTTTATCGTGTGGATGGGGCTGTTCAGCCTTGTGGAGAAAACCATCCGCGGTCTGGTGCAGGGCAAAGGACTGGGAAGCGGCCTCGAGACGATCGCGAGCAAAGGATGGCATGAGCTGCTCGCCAACTGCATTGTACTTTTTGTTGCCTTCATCCCCTTTTTCGCATTCCGGGAACTGGGTCGGGTGCTGGGCGAGGGCAGGATACGTACCCTGTTTTTTCGCCGCCGGGAGGCGTCAATCGTAGAAACGTCAGAACGGATTAAGGAGATATGAGATGGACAGGAAAGAAGCGAACGCGGAGCAAAAGCGCCTGGAGGAGGCCAGAACGGGCACGCCGTGGCGAAAGTGGGGTCCTTACCTGAGCGAGCGGCAGTGGGGAACGGTCCGCGAGGACTACAGCCAGGACGGCGATGCCTGGAATTATTTCCCCCATGATCACGCCCGCTCCCGCGCCTACCGGTCCGGGGAAGACGGGCTGGCCGGCATCTCCGACGATAAGCAGCGGCTCTGTTTTGCCCTGGCGTTGTGGAACGGCCAGGACCCGATCCTCAAAGAACGCCTTTTCGGATTGACCGGACAGGAGGGCAACCATGGAGAGGACGTCAAGGAGTACTACTACTACCTCGACAACACACCCACGCACTCTTACATGAAGTATCTCTACAAATACCCGCAAAGGGCCTATCCCTATGCGGATCTGGTGGAAACCAACCGGCAGCGCTCGAAGCGGGAGCTGGAGTACGAGCTGATCGATACCGGCGTTTATGAAGGCGACCGCTATTTCGATGTCTTCGTAGAGTACGCCAAAGCGGCTCCGGAAGACATCCTTATCCGGATTACGGTGGCGAACCGGGGGCCGGAAACAGCCACTTTGCACGTTCTGCCCACTCTCTGGTACCGCAACGTGTGGTCCTGGTCCCCGGAGGCGCCGAAGCCCGTGTTGTGTCGGACGGAAGGAGGGGAAGGCACGCGCACCGTCGCCGGCTCCCACGCCGACCTCGGCGAAAGCCGGCTGTTTGTGGAAGGAGAGGTCCCCCTGCTTTTCACGGAGAACGAGACCAACCACAGTCGGCTCTACGGCACCGCAAATGCATCCTCCTGGGCCAAGGACGGCATCAACGACTGCATGGTCCACGGAAGGCAGGATGCGGTGAACGCAGACGGCTATGGCACCAAGGTGGCGGCGCACCACGAACTCCAGGTGGCCCCAGGAGGAACGGTGGTGCTGCGCCTGCGCCTGACCGCCGGCATTCCCGAAGCCGCGACGGATGCTTTTGCGGGGTTCGACCGGATTTTCGATGAACGGCGGGACGAAGCGGATCAGTTCTATGGCGCTATTACACCCCCCGCCGCGACCGAAGACGAAACCCGGGTCATGCGACAGGCCCTGGCCGGCATGCTCTGGTCCAAGCAGTTTTTCCTGTTTGAGGTCGACAAGTGGATCCGGGAGCACGGAGGGGATCCCTTCTCCACCTCATCCGGCCCCACGCGGAACCGGGAGTGGGGGCACATGGTGAATGAAGATGTCATCTCGATGCCCGACAAGTGGGAGTACCCCTGGTACGCCGCGTGGGACCTGGCCTTTCACACCCTGACGCTTTCCGCGGTGGACCTGGATTTCGCCAAGCAGCAGCTCGATCTGATGCTCCGGCAGAGGTACCTGCACCCCAACGGCCAGATCCCGGCCTACGAGTGGAATTTCAGCGACGTCAACCCGCCGGTGCACGCCTGGGCTACGCTTTCCCTTTACCGTACGGAACAGGCGCTGCGGGGTGAAGGAGATCTGGCCTTTCTCAAACGCTCCTTCGGCAGGCTCCTGGCCAATTTCACCTGGTGGGTGAACCGCAAGGACCGCTTCGGAAAGAATGTCTTCGAGGGGGGATTCCTGGGGCTGGATAACATCGGGGTCTTCGATCGATCCGCACCGCTGCCGACCGGGGGGCATCTCGAGCAGGCTGACGGCACATCCTGGATGGCCTTTTTCAGCCAGAACATGCTGGAGCTGGCCACAGAAATTGCCGTTCACGACCCGAGTTACGAGGACCTCGCGGCCAAGTTCATGGACCATGTCCTTTGGATCGCCCATGCCGTCAGCAACGTCGGCCCCGACGGCATGTGGGACGAAGAGGACGGCTTCTTCTACGACGTCCTGCGGCTTCCCGATGGGACCGCCAGGCGCCTCAAAGTGCGCTCGATGGTTGGCCTCCTGCCAATTTGCGCTACAAGCATTACCGAGCCGTGGCAGCGGGAGCGGGTGCCGGGAGTGCTGAAACTGTTCGAAGAGCGCTGCCGTCGAATGCCGGAGCTCCGCAACCAACTGTACCTGGGCCGGGGCTGCGGCGACCGCGGCCTGATGGCCCTGGTCGGTCCGAACCGCCTGCGACGCATCCTGGCCTGCATGCTGGACGAGAATGAATTCCTGGGAGCTCACGGGATCCGGGCGCTCTCACGGTATCACCTGGATCATCCCTATATTTTTCAAACCGGGGGCCGGGAGTATCGCGTGAACTACCTGCCTGCCGATTCCGACTCCGGGATGTTTGGCGGAAACTCCAATTGGCGCGGTCCGGTCTGGATGCCGGTCAACATGTTGATTATCCGTGCCCTGCTCAGCTTCTACACCTTCTACGGCGACTCCTTTAAGGTGGAATGCCCGACCGGTTCGGGACGGGAAATGAACCTCTTCGAAGTGGCCCAGGAGATTGCCAATCGTCTCATCCGCATCTTTCTCCGGGACGCGAACGGACGCCGGCCGGTATTCGGAGGTATGGAAAAATTCCAGACGGATCCCCACTGGCGGGACCACATCCTTTTCCATGAGTACTTCCATGGGGACAACGGGGCCGGGATCGGCGCCAGCCACCAGACCGGCTGGACGGGCCTGGTGGCCACTCTCATTGAGCTCTTCCGAAGCATCGATGCAGGGAAACTTCTCGATATGGGCAAGAAGGCAGCCTTTATCCGGGATGGTTCCGCATCCGGAATGCCAAAACAGACAGTCACTAATTGAAGGAGGTCCAATATGAAGGCAGTCACTGTTGAGCCGCTGAAACCAGGGTCGGTATGTCTGGAAGACATTCCGGAACCCGATATCCGGAACGGATCCGTGCTCGTGGAAGCCATCGCCGTCGGCATATGCGGAACCGATGTGGAAATCGCCGAAGGCAAGTATGGCTGGGCCCCTCCAGGCAAGACGCGGCTGGTGTTGGGCCACGAATCTCTTGGCCGGGTAATCGATCCGGGGCCGACCAGCGGATTAAAGAAGGGAGACCTGGTAGTGGGCATCGTTCGCCGGCCGGATCCGGTCCCCTGCCCGAATTGCGCGGTGGGCGAGTGGGATATGTGCCGCAACGGGCAGTATACCGAACGCGGCATCAAGCAGATCGACGGTTATATGTCCGAACGCTGGCGGATTGAGCCCGAATACGCGATCAAGGTGGACCCCAGCCTGGGGATCCTGGGCGTGCTGCTCGAGCCCGCTACGGTGGTCACCAAGGCATGGGAGCACATTCTGGCGGTGGGCCAGCGCGCCTTCTGGGAGCCGAAAACGGTGCTGGTGACCGGGGCCGGGCCGATCGGCCTGCTGGCCGCTCTGGGAGCCGCGCAGCGCGGGGCCGAGGTGCACGTGCTGGCCAGAACGACCTCGGGGCCCAAACCCGAACTGGTCCGCGCTCTCGGCGCGACCTATCATTCCTGCAGCGTTTCGGAAATCGGATTTGAGCCGGACATCATCATGGAGTGTACCGGCGTCGGGCAGGTCATCTCCGAGTCGATGGCGGTCATTGGAGCCAGCGGGGTGGTCTGTCTTACGGGCGTCGGGCACGGTGGTGCAATCCCCAAGATCCCTACAGCGAATCTGGCTTCTTCCGCGGTGCTGAAAAACAATGTGGTGGTCGGCAGCGTCAATGCCAACAAGCGGCACTGGTATAAAGCCGCCCAGGCGCTCGCGCGCGCCGATCGCTCCTGGCTGGCACGCCTGATCACCAAGCGCGAACGTCCCGAAAACTTTGCCCGGGCGCTGGCTCGCAATTCGGAAGACATCAAGGTCATCCTTCAGTTCGCCGAGGTGTAATTCTATTTTCGGTCTTTCTGATTTTCTTCCTTTCCTTCCTAGACTTCCTGTGAAGAACTTTACACAGGAAGATCGGAAGAACTGGAAGGAAGATTAAGTTGAATGCTTCCATCATGGAGCCATAAGGAGAATTCGCATGGTTGATTCCTTGAAGAAGGGTTCGCAGTCGATTGCCGCGCTGCTCACGGATGTCGACGGCACACTGGTTACCAAAGCCAAGGTTTTTACGCCGCGCGCTATTGAGGCCGTTCGCAAGCTGCAAGATGCCGGTATTGCATTCTTCGTTACCAGCGGGCGTCCTCCGCGAGGCATGCGCATGCTGGTGGAGACGCTCGGGTTGAAGGATCCCATGGCGGCTTTCAACGGCGGCATGATCGTGCTTTCCGATCTCACCGTAGTGGATGAGCGTCGACTGCCGGCAGACCTTGTGCCGGCGATCATCGATACCATCCGGGCTTACGGTCTCGATGTCTGGATCTATGGCGCCACCGATTGGTACGTCCGCGATCCGCAGGCCCCGCGGGTGGCGCGCGAAGCATCCACCATTCAGTTTCCGCCCACGGTGGTTCCGGACTTCGGCGGTTTGGATGATAGGGTGGTGAAGATCGTCGGGGTCAGCGACGACCTGGAATCCGTCGCCCGGTGCGAGGCGGAGGCCCAAAGACTTTACGGCGGAAAAGTATCGGCGGCCCGCTCTCAGCCGTACTACCTCGACGTGACCCATCCCACGGCCAACAAGGGCTTCGTGATCGAGCGGTTGTCCCGATACCTGAACATTCCTCTGGAGTGCATCGCCGCCATCGGCGACCAGCCGAACGACGTGCTGATGTTCCAGCGTTGCGGTCTCAGCATCGCCATGGGCAATGCCAGCGAGGAAGTGCGGCGTCAGGCCACCTACGTGACCACCTCCTGTGAAGAAGAAGGCTTTGCCAATGCGGTCGAAAACTTTATCCTCCCAGTCGCGAAAGGGAAAGGAGAATCCCATGGAAGATAGGAACATCCGTCAATTGTCGATCCACACCATCCGGACCCTTTGCATCGACGCCATTGAAAAGGCCAACTCCGGCCATCCCGGCACGCCGATGGCGATGGCTCCGGTAGTCTATTGCCTGTGGCAGCGCTTTCTGCGCTACGATCCCGAGGATCCCATCTGGCCCAATCGCGACCGCTTCGTACTTTCTTCCGGGCACGCCTCGACGCTGCTTTATTCGATCCTTCATCTCACCGGGGTGAAGGCGGTGGACCCGGATTACGAAGTAGTCGGCAACCCCGCCGTTTCCCTCGACGACATTAAAAACTTCCGCCAGTTCGGCAGCCGGTGCGCCGGTCATCCGGAATATCGCTGGACCTCCGGCGTGGAATGCACGACCGGGCCCCTCGGCCAGGGCGTGGCCATGAGCGTGGGGATGGCCATCGCTTCCCGGTGGCTTGCCGCGCGATACAACCGGCCCGGCTTTGAAATGTTCACCCACGATGTGTACGCCCTGTGCGGCGACGGCTGCATGATGGAAGGCATCTCCAGCGAAGCCGCCTCCCTGGCCGGGCACCTCGAGCTGAGCAATCTCTGCTGGATTTACGACAGCAACCGCATCACCATCGAGGGCCCGACAAACGTCGCCTTCCGTGACGATGTCGCCTCGCGCTTTCTGTCGTACGGCTGGAACGTGGAGCGCGTGGGCGACGCCAATGATCTCGAACGGCTGGAGCGAGCCTTCGACACCTTCCGGAAAACCGCGGACCGCCCCACATTGATCATTGTGGACAGTCACATCGGCTACGGCTCACCTCACAAGGTCGGCACCCCGGGGGTCCACGGCGAACCGCTCGGTGCCGAAGAAGTAAAGCTGACCAAACGCAGCTACGGTTGGCCGGAGGACGCCCAATTCCTGGTGCCCGAGGGCGTCCGGGAACACTTCCAGGAGGGAATCGGCAAACGGGGCCGCGAGCTGCGAACCGCCTGGGAGTCGAAAATGGAAGAGTACCGGCGCATTTTTCCGCAGCTGGCCGATGAGATCGAAAGAATGCAGCGGCGGGATCTTCCCGACGGCTGGGATAAGGACCTGCCGGTATTTCCGCCGGATCCGAAAGGCATGGGCGGACGTGAATCTTCCGGCAAGGTTTTGAACGCGGTGGCCAAGAACGTCCCCTGGCTTCTCGGCGGCTCCGCCGACCTGACCCCATCCACCAAGACTCGGCTCAGTTTCGAGGGGGCCGGCGACTTTCAGGCGGGCAGCTACGGGGGGCGGAACCTTCATTTCGGGGTCCGGGAACACGCCATGGGAGCCATTCTCAACGGCCTTTCGGTGTCGAAGCTACGGCCCTTCGGGTCCGGGTTCCTCATCTTCAGCGACTACGCACGCTGCGCCATTCGATTGAGCGCGCTGATGGAGATCCCGGCGATCCATATCTTCACCCACGACTCCATCGGAGTGGGCGAGGACGGACCGACGCACCAGCCCATTGAGCACCTGATCTCGCTGCGGGCCATCCCGAACCTGGCCGTGATCCGCCCGGCCGACGCGAATGAAGTCGTCGAAGCCTGGAGATTCATTCTGCAGATGCGCCACCACCCGGCGGCGCTGATCCTTTCGCGGCAAGCCTTGCCCACTCTCGATCGCTCCCGATACGCTTCCGCTTCGGGACTTTTCCAGGGAGCTTACGTCCTGGCCGATGCGGCGGAGGGTAAGCCGGAAGTGCTGCTCCTGGCCACGGGAAGCGAGGTGTCCCTCTGCGTGGCGGCCTACGAGGATCTCAAGGCCGAAGGCATCCGGGCCCGGGTGGTCAGCATGCCGTCCTGGGAGATCTTCGAACGCCAGAGCCAGGCTTACAAGGACAGCGTGCTCCCGCCGTCGGTAAAGGCCCGGGTGGCCCTGGAGCAGGCGTCCGCGTGGGGATGGGCTCATTATGTGGGCATGGACGGGGCCATCCTCGCCATGAGAACGTTCGGAGCCTCTGCGCCCCTGAAGGTGCTGCAGAAGGAGTTCGGCTTCACCAAGGAAAATGTGATTGCCGCCGCCAAAGAACAGCTGGCAAGTTAACAGAATGCATGATGGCGACCGAGAGGGAGAAATAAGCTTATGGCAAAGTCAATCGTCAGGAAATCGCCGGTCATCATGGAAAAGGAAGCACACGAGATCGGCATCGAGGCCTACGTCTACTTCTATCCCCTGATTTCGATGGATATGACCCGCCGCATCGTGACCAATGTTCCTGCCGGGGTGAGGGATGGATTTGGACCCATGAATGCCTTCCATCATTTCCGGGCGTTCCCGACGTCGGATTTCCGTGAGGTAGTGCGCCCCAATTTCGATACCCTTTACTCATTGGCATGGCTCGATTTGAGCAAAGGTCCGCTGGTGGTAAGCGTGCCGGATACGGGCGGACGCTACTATCTTCTGCCGATGCTGGATCTGTGGAGCGACGTGTTTGCCGTACCGGGCAAGCGTACCAGCGGGACCAAGGCGAGCCAATGGGCGGTTGTCCTCAGGGGATGGAACGGCAAATTGCCCGAAGGGATGGCACCGATCGAGGCGCCTACGACTTATGTATGGATCATCGGGCGCACCCAAACCAACGGACCGGCCGACTATTCGGCCGTGAACAAGGTTCAAGAGGGCTTTATCGTAACTCCGCTTTCGCAATGGGGGAAGAAAACGGTGCCCCAGAAGTTTGTCGCCGATCCCTCTGTCGACATGAAGACCCCGACTCTGCTGCAGGTCGACACCATGCCGGCTTCGAAATACTTTGGCTATGGTGCGGAGCTGATGAAAAAGAACCCTCCACACATTGCGGACTGGTCGCAATTGGAGCGGCTGAAGCGGATCGGCATCGAGGTAGGCCGGAGTTTTGACTTCGAGAAAGCGCCTGCCGAAGTCCAGGCTGGTCTCAAGCGTGCGGTGGCGGGCGGACTCAAGCTCATGAAGGATAAATTGCCGACAATGGCGCGTCTCGTGAATGGCTGGCAGATGAACACCGACACCATAGGTGTCTATGGAAACTACTACCTCAAGCGCGCTATAATCGCTCAAATAGGGCTTGGGGCCAACCAGCCGGAGGATGCGGTCTATCCGCTTTGCATCCAGGACGCCAACGGGCTGCCGCTCGATGGAAGCGGCCAATATGTGCTGCATTTCCCGAAAGATAAGCTGCCTCCGGTGGATGCTTTCTGGTCTCTGACCATGTACGACGAACAGGGATTCCAGGTGGCCAATCCGCTGAATCGTTTCGCCATCGGCGATCGCGATGCGCTGCATTTCAACCAGGACGGCTCTCTCGACATCTATATCCAGCACCGGACACCGGGTGCGAAAAAGGAATCGAACTGGCTGCCCGCACCTCCATCCGGCGAATTGTCGCTGACCCTGCGGCTCTATGCGCCGAAGGCTACAGCGCTGGATGGCCGTTGGGTGCCGCCGGCCGTAAGGAAGACCAGCCGGCAGGTCGGCAGCCGGCCGGCCGGCTTGCACATCGATGGTATGGGGCACATGCTGGACAACAATCTCCAGACCATGCGGACAGCATGCAGGGAGAAAAAATAGTACGGCGTCTTTCCTGCCGGGCGGCAGGCAGACGCCATTTCAATTCGGAAGGCAACAAGAAAGGAGAGTTCACATGCAACTCGGAATGATCGGTCTGGGGAGAATGGGCGGAAATATGGTGCGGCGGTTGATGCGCGCGGGGCACGAGGTTCTCGTATACTCCGCTACCGCAAAGACGAGGGAAACGTTCGCCCGGGAGACCGGGGCCTTTGCGGCCTCCTCGATTGCCGAACTGGTCGCCAGCCTTAAACCGCCCCGGATCGTCTGGCTGATGGTGCCTGCGGCGGTAACCGATAAGACTCTGGACGAAGTCGTCAAGCACGTCCAGAAAGGGGACATCGTCATCGATGGCGGCAATTCCTATTACATCGACGACATCCGGCGATCCAATATGCTTTCCCCGAAAGGGATTCAGTATGTCGACTGCGGGACCAGCGGCGGTGTCTGGGGACTGGATCGCGGCTACTGCCTGATGATCGGCGGTCCGAAAGAGGCGGTGGCGTACCTCGATCCGATCTTCCGGACGCTGGCTCCCGGCCGGGGCTCCATTCCTCGGACGCCGGGCCGCGAGCAGATGGGCGGGACAGCGGAGGAAGGCTATCTCCATTGCGGGCCGGCCGGCGGAGGGCACTTCGTCAAGATGGTTCACAACGGGATCGAGTACGGCCTCATGGCCGCCTACGCGGAAGGGCTCAACATCCTGCATCATGCGAACGTGGGAAAGAAGGATCACGCCGTGGATGCCGAAACCACCCCGCTGCGCAACCCCGAGCATTACCAGTACGATTTCAACCTGGGCGACATCTCGGAGCTCTGGCGAAGGGGGAGCGTGGTGGCCTCCTGGCTCCTCGACCTGTGCGCCATGGAATTTATCGAAAGCCCGGACCTGTCGAAGTTTGCCGGCCGGGTGTCGGATTCCGGGGAGGGGCGCTGGACGATCCTGGCGGCCATCGATGAAGGTGCCCCGGCCCCGGTGCTGAGCAGCGCCCTCTATCAGAGATTCAGTTCCCGCGGCGAGGACGATTTTGCGCGTAAGGTCCTTTCGGCCATGCGCTTCGGCTTCGGCGGCCACATCGAAAAACCTGAAAAGTAAGGAGAATACAATGAATCCGCAACATTCGGATGCTTTTGTCTTCTTTGGTGCCACGGGCGACCTGGCCTATAAGAAGATCTTTCCGTCCCTGCAGGCGATGGTAAAGCGGGGCCGACTTACCATGCCGGTGATCGGTGTGGCCCGATCCGCAAAAAATCTCGAAGAGCTGCGGGCCCGGGCCCGCAGCAGCCTGGAAAAGCACGGGGGATTTGATGCTGCGGCTTTCGATAAACTGAGCGGCCTGCTGCGCTACGTGAAGGGAGACAACAGCGATCCGGCCACCTACCAGGCGCTGCGCAAAGAACTCGGCAGTGCCCGGCGGCCGGCCTTTTACCTGGCGATCCCGCCCACCAGCTTCGAGGCGGTGGTCGAGCAGCTCGGAAAGTCGGGCTGCGCGCAAGGCGCCCGGGTCATCATCGAGAAACCATTCGGACGGGACCTGGCCTCGGCCCAGGACCTCAACCGGATCCTGCTCGGAGCCTTTGAGGAGCAGGCCATCTATCGAATCGATCATTACCTCGGGAAGCGCCCGGTGGAAAGGATGGTGTTCTTTCGATTCACCAATCCCTTCGCGGAGGCCTTCTGGGATCGCAACCACGTGGAAAGCGTGCAGATCACCATGGCGGAAGACTTCGGGGTACAGGGCCGGGGCGCCTTCTATGACGAAACCGGAACGATCCGCGACGTGATCCAGAATCACCTGTTCCAGGTGCTCTGCAACCTGGCCATGGAGCCTCCGGTCCGGACGGACAGCGAATCCATTCGGGATGAAAAGGTCAAAGTCCTGAAGGCGATCCCGCCGCTGGGTGAAAAAAGTGTTGTTCGCGGGCAGTTCCTGGGCTACCGAAACGAGAAAGGGGTGGCGCCGGAGTCGACAGTGGAAACATTTGCCGCCCTTCGGCTGGAAGTCAATTCCTGGCGCTGGGAGGGAGTCCCCTTCTACATAAGGGCCGGAAAGTGCCTGCCGGTGACCAGCACGGAGATCGTATTGCGGCTCCGTCGTCCTCCCACCGTATTTCCTGGGCTTCAGCTGAAGCAGAATTACTTCCGGTTCCGGGTGAGTCCCGAAGTCATGGTCGCCATCGGGGCGAATGTGATGGCGCCCGGGGCCACGATAGGAGAGTCCCATGAAATGTTGGGTGTGCGCCAATCCGGTGCCGATGAGATGGATGCCTACGAGCGGGTTCTGGGAGATGCCATGGCCGGGGACGCCACGTTGTACGCCCGCCAGGACTACGTGGAGGAAGCCTGGCGCATCGTTGACCCGGTGCTGAAAGCGGACACCCCGATTTACCCGTACGTACCGCAGACCTGGGGTCCCGGGGAGGTCGTGCGGGTTACACCGCCGGGTGGCTGGCACCACCCTGTGAATCTTTGATGCCGAAATCATTTGCGCCGATAGAAAGGAAAACGACCATGTCTAAGATTACTGCCTTGCTGTACCGCATGGGGCAGAGCCTTTGGCTCGACAATATTACCCGTGACCTCCTGGACAGCGGAACGCTGAAAAAATACATCGAAGAGCTGTCCGTCACCGGGCTGACCTCCAACCCGACGATTTTCAATAATGCCATTAAGAATTCCACCTCCTACGATACCGCCGTCGCCCAAAAGGTCAAAGAGGGAAAATCGGGCGAAGAGCTTTTCTTTGAGCTGGCCATCGAGGACCTGGCTCGAGCCGCCGACCTGTTCAAGCCCATTCACGAGCGGACCAACGGAGTGGACGGCTGGGTTTCTCTGGAAGTTTCTCCCAAGCTGGCCTATGATGCGCAGAGCACACTGGCGGCCGCCAAACAGTTGCATGCCCAGGCGGGCCGTCCGAACCTCTTCATCAAGATTCCGGGGACCCCGGAGGGGCTGCCGGCCATTGAAGAGGCGATCTTCTCCGGGGTGCCGGTGAATGTTACTCTCCTGTTTTCGCCCGATCATTACCGCGCCGCCGCCGCCGCCTACCTGCGCGGCATTCAACGGCGCATCGAAGCCGGGCTTAACCCGGCTGTCGAGTCGGTGGCCTCGGTTTTTGTCAGCCGCTGGGACGGCGCGGTTGCGGGGAAGACCCATGAGGAATTCCGGAATCGCCTGGGCATTGCCATGGCGGAGCGGACCTACAAAATCTATCGCGATATGCTCCACTCCGACCGGTGGATGAGGCTTGCCAATCACGGAGCCCACCCGCAGCGCCTCCTGTGGGCCAGTACCGGCACCAAAGATCCGCATGCTCCGGACTACCTTTATGTGAAAGCCCTGGCTTCCCCGAACACGATCAATACCATGCCGGAGGCCACGCTCTTGAAGTTCGGCGAACACGGCGAGCTGGGCCGGATTCTCTCCTCGGGCGGCGGCGATTCGGAGGAAGTTGTCTATAATATGTCTCGTCAGGGCGTTGACATGGAGGCCTTGGCGGCCAAGCTGCAAAAAGAAGGTGCCGAATCGTTCGTCAAATCATGGGAGGAGATGATGTCGGTGGTCGCTCAGAAGGCCCAGGCGCTCAGGTAAAGGAGGAGGAGGAGATCATCATGGCCGAAAAAAAACCCGTAAAGAAAACCGTCCGAAAACCCGCCGCCGGCACCCCGGCTAAAACGAAGCCCTCGGTGGCCCGAGGCCGCGCCTGGCAGGAACTGGCTACCCATTTCCAGAGAATTAAAAACGTTCCCCTGCGAACCTTGTTCGGCAAGGATCCCAAGCGGGGCGAGCGCCTGGCCATCGAAGCCGAGGGATTGTATTTCGACTATTCCAAGCACCGGATCACCGACCACACCCTGCGGCTTCTGCTGCGCCTGGCCGAAGAATGCGACCTGCGCGGGAAGCGGGATGCCATGTTTCGCGGTGAAAGGATCAATCTCACCGAGAACCGGGCGGTACTGCACGTGGCGCTGCGTGCCCCGCGCGACGCGCACATCCTGGTGGATGGCCAGGACGTGGTCCCCGACGTCCATGCGGTTCTCGACAAGATGGCCGGGTTCGCCGATCGCGTCCGCAGCGGCAAGTGGAAAGGCTACACCGGAAAGCGCATTCGCAACCTGGTCAATATCGGCATCGGCGGCTCGGACCTTGGCCCGGTCATGGCTTATGAGGCGCTGCGCCCCTATTCGGCGCGCAACCTGAATTTCCGCTTTGTCTCCAACGTGGACGGTACCGACTTTGCCGAAGCCGTGCGCGACCTCCATCCGGCGGAGACGCTGTTTCTGGTTTCCTCCAAGACGTTCACCACCCTGGAGACGATGACCAACGCCCGGACGGCACGCGCCTGGACGCTGGACGCACTCCAGGATAACGCCGCGATTGCCAGGCATTTCGTGGCTGTTTCGACCAACGCCGACGAGGTGTCCAAATTCGGCATCGACACCGAAAATATGTTCGGCTTCTGGGACTGGGTCGGCGGCCGTTACTCGATGGATTCGGCCATCGGCCTTTCGACCATGCTGGCCATCGGGCCGGATAACTTCCGCTCCATGCTGGCCGGCTTTCACTCCATGGATGAGCACTTCCGCACCGCACCTTTTTCCAGGAATCTGCCGGTGCTGATGGGACTGCTGGCGGTCTGGTACAATAACTTCTTCGGCGCCCAGACGGTGGCGGTGCTGCCCTACGACCAATACCTGAAGCGCTTTCCGGCTTATCTGCAGCAGCTGACCATGGAGAGCAACGGGAAGCAGGTGAGCCTGGACGGCGCGGCAATCCGCGACTATCAGACCGGGCCGGTCTACTGGGGCGAGCCGGGAACCAACGGGCAACATTCCTTCTACCAGTTGATCCACCAGGGCACCAAGCTGATCCCCTGCGACTTTATCGGCTTCGCCAACACGATGAATCCGCTCGGAAGCCACCACGACATCCTGATGTCGAACATTTTCGCCCAGGCGGAAGCGCTCGCTTTCGGCAAGACCGCCGAAGAGGTGAGGGCCGAAGGGACGCCGGACTGGCTGGTGCCGCACCGCGTCTTTGAGGGCAACCGCCCGAGCAGCATCCTTCTGGCCGATCGGCTTACGCCGGAAATGCTGGGCCGGCTGGTGGCCCTGTATGAGCACAGCGTCTTTACCCAGGGCGTCATCTGGAACATCGACTCCTTCGATCAATGGGGCGTAGAGCTGGGCAAGGTGCTGGCCAAGCGCATCATCCCGGAGCTGGAAAGCCGGTCGCCGGTCGGCCTGGCCCACGACAGCTCCACCAATGCGCTGATCCGCCGCTATCGGAAGATGCGGGGCAGGAAGTAACCGGGCGCCCATGGAGAAAGAAAGCATGAAGAACCTGCACGTTTTCCCGGACCACCTGGGCTTTGTGGACGGTTCGGCGGACTTTATCGCCCGGCGGGCCTCGGAGGCCATTGCCGAGCGAGGTCGATGTACCATAGCCCTGTCCGGCGGAGGAACGCCGAAACCGGTTTACGCGCGGCTGGCGGCCGGGGATTACGGGGATCGTTTGGCCTGGGAGAAGGTGCACATCTTTTTCGGGGATGAGCGCTCGGTGCCTCCGGACGATTCGCGCAGCAACTATCGCATGGTGCGGGAAGCCTGGCTGGACCGCTCGCCCATTCCGGCCGGAAACATACACCGCATTCGCGGCGAGGACGATCCCGGGCTGGAAGCCCTGCGCTATGAGCGGGAAGTCGCCGGTTTCTTCCGCAGCGCGGCGTTTCCGGCCTTCGACCTCATCCTGCTGGGCATGGGCGACAACGGGCACACCGCCTCGCTGTTTCCGGGGACCGCCGCCCTGCGCGAAACAGCGCGCGGGGTGGTGGCGCAATACGTGGAAACCATGGCCGCCTGGCGGGTGACCTTTACCGCACCGCTCATCAACGCGGCGCGGCACGTGGCCTTCATGGCCGAGGGCGCCGGCAAGGCGCAGATGCTGTGGAACGTGCTGACCGGTCCCTTTCAGCCCGACGTGTGGCCCTCGCAATTGATCCAGCCGGGGAGCGGCGAGCTCCATTGGCTGGTGGATGCGGCGGCCGCAGCCGGTTTGCAGAAAACGGCCTGATGGAGTCCCTATGAATCGCATCTCAAAATTGCCCGATCCGCAAGCCCGGTTCAAGGAAGAGGCCGTGAAGCGGGCCTTACAATTCGTGCAGTCGGGAATGAAGGTCGGGCTGGGCACCGGCAGCACGGCCATCTTTGCGACCCGTCAGATCGCCGGATTGTTGAAAACCGGGGAGCTGCGGGATATCGTGGCCTTCGCCACATCGAAAGCCACCGCCAGGGAAGCCGTCCTGCTGGGCATCCCCCTGCTGCCTGACGACCTGCCCGGGGACCTCGACCTGACCATCGACGGCGCCGACGAAGTCGACCCGGAAATGAACCTGATCAAAGGCGGCGGGGGCGCGCTGCTGCGCGAAAAAATCGTGGCGCAGGCCAGCAAGCGCGAGATCATCGTGGTGGATGAAACCAAACCGTCGCCCCGTCTGGGGACCCATTGGCCGGTTCCCATCGAAGTGATTCCCTTCGGCTGGCGTTCGCAAGCGCGTTATCTCGAATCGCTGGGCGCGCATTGCCTGATTCGTATGAATCGGAACGAAACCACCTTCGTCACCGATTCAGGCAACATGATTCTGGATTGCCGCTTCGGCCCCATCCCGGATGCCCGGCAGCTGGCGGACGCCCTGACCCGCCGTGCGGGCATTGTCGAGCACGGCCTGTTTATTGGAATGGCCACCGATCTGATTGTCGCCGGAGCGAGCGGTGTTCAACACCGCGCGCGCCAGGCTTGAGACCATGTTCTGATTCCCCATTGCCCCTCGATCCCGGAGCGGCATTAACGATAAACGGAGTTACGTCTTTTCAAGAAAGGAGCTGCCATGAACGTACTGGCGATTGATATCGGAGGAACCAACGTTAAGATCCTGGCCACCGGGCAGAAAGAATCCCGGAGGTTCCCCTCCGGACCGGAGATGACCCCGGAAAAGATGGTCGCCGGAGTCAAGAAACTCGCCGAGGGCTGGAAATATGACGTAATTTCGATCGGCTATCCCGGACGGATTCTCAAAGGCCGCATTACCGTCGAACCGCACAACCTGGCTTCAGGCTGGATCGGGTTTGATTTTGAGAAAGCCTTCGGGTGCCCGGTCAGGCTCATCAACGATGCGGCCATGCAAGCCCTGGGCAGTTACAAGGGAGGGACGATGCTCTTCCTGGGCTTCGGGACGGGCCTCGGCTCCGCCCTGGTGGTGAACGGCACCGTGGTCCCCATGGAACTCGGACATCTCTCCTACAGAAAGGCAACCTACGAAGACTATGTCGGAGCCCGCGGATTGAAACGCCTGGGCAAAAAGAAATGGAGGAAACACGTCGAGTTCGGCATTGAGCGCATGATTTACGTCCTCAACTGCGACGATGTCGTCCTGGGGGGGGGAAACGTAAAGAAATTGAATGAGCTGCCTGCGGGTTGCCGGGCCGGCGACAACGCCAATGCATTCCTGGGCGGATTTCGGCTCTGGGAAAATGCCGTCGTGCCGCAACCGTCTTCTCACCCGAAGAGCCAGACTTCACTCCGGAAAGATAAAAAAAGCTAGCCAAAGGAAAGAAGAGGGAATGGAAAAGTCTGTAGATCTGGTCACTGGAGGCACCGGTTTTATCGGTTCTCGCCTGGTGCGTCTGCTTGTACGCCAGGGAAAAAAAGTCGTTGCCAGCAACCTCTCCGGATCGGCCCGGAATCTGGAGGATTTGAAAGATCAGGTGAACATCGCACGGGCCGATATCAGCTCCTTTACGGACGTTTTAAGGCTGGTGGAGACGCACCGGCCAAAGGCTATTTACCATATCGGCGCCATGCTGGCTCCGTCTTGCGATGAAAATCCGCAGGCGGGCATCCAGGCCAACGCCATAGGCACCTATTACATTCTGGAAGCAGCCCGATTGTTTGGGGTTCGCCAGGTCATTTTTGCCAGTTCCATGAGCGTGCTCAGCGGCAGCGTATCGTCCGACCCGGTTCTGAACGATTTTAGCGTCACGCGCCCGGATTTCATCTATGGGGCCGCCAAACTTTTCTCCGAAAACCTGGGCCTTTTTTATAAACGGAAATACGGGCTGGATTACCGGGGGGTCCGTCTGCCGAATGTCATCGGACCGGGGGCGCTGACCCACGGATACCTCGAATATTTCAACAAAACGATCGAAGAGAGTTCCAAGGGGCGCCCCTATACCTGCTATGTCGGACCGCAAACCAAGATCCCGGTCCTGCATATTCAAGACGCGGTTCGCGCCCTGGCCGAGCTGGCTGCCGCGCCGGTCCTGGACATCAAAACAATAAATTACATCGTCCTGGGACCCACACCCATTCCGAACCATGCGGATTTGGCGAATCATGTGAAGGCCAAAATTCCAGGCGCCAAGATTGATTACCAAATTAATGATCCGGTTCAGAAATTGATTGACAGCGTTTGTGCAAAATCATACGACGACTCCTTTGCGCAGAAAGAATGGGGCTGGAAGCATGAATACGGGTTAGCGGAAATCGTCGACAGTTTCCTATGACGACCCGGTGAAAAGTCCTGGGAGCGCCGCACCCCAGTGCGGCAAAGACTGTGCTCTATACGGAATATTTTTGTGAGCTTGCTCCCGGCCGATTTTTTTTGACGACCCGGCAAAAAATCCCGGGAATTCCTTGGGGATTCTGGAGACGATGGATGCGGGTTAACTATTCCGCTCGGAAGCGGGTAATCCATAAGGAGGCACCATGAAGATGCGCAAGGATTCCGTTTTTTTCCTTTTTTGCCTGCTTTTCCTGGCGGCAGTGCCTGTCCTGCGGGCCTCGGAGGATCCGGAAGTGATCGAGCTTCGCCGGCGTGTGGCGGAACTCGAAAAGCAGAACCAGCAGATCCTGCAAATGTTGCAGGAATTGAAAGCGCGCCTGCCGGAAAAGCAGGCGGCAGCTGCCTCGCCGGTTCCCCGCCCGTCCGAACCGGCACGCCCGGGTGAATCCCAGGCTCCGGCCAAACCGCCTGCCCCTTCCGCCTTGGCCGTGGTCGCAACTCCTCCCGCCGCCAAGGCTGCGGACGATACGGTTCGCTGGGCGGAACTGACCTCCTCGCCGAGCCACCTCAAATTCTACGGTTTCCTGCGGGTGGATAACGTCGTGGACGACTCCCGGATGAACAACCCACAAAGTGTCATGTGGGTGCTGCCCGAAGACCGTGCTGCCGGCTCGGCAGACCTCGCCAACTTTACCCTTTATCCTCGGCTCACCCGGTTTGGCATCAACTTTTCCGGTCCGATGGTCGCCGCGCTGGGAAACGCCAAATTAAGCGGGCAGCTGGAAATCGACTTCCAGAATGGCGGCTCCGAATCCCGACCCACCCCCCGGATCCGGCACGGCTGGCTCAAATTGACTAAAGGGAATTTCGCATTTCTGGGTGGGCAGACCTGGGATATCTTCGGCCCACTTTTTCCGACTCCCAATACCGATACCCTGATGTGGAACGTGGGAAATGTCGGCGACCGCCGGCCTCAGCTGCAGGCCACTTACAGCCCTCAGGCGGGCAAAGGCCAGTTCCTGCTGGCCGGATCGGTTGGCCTCTCCAGCGCCGTGGACGCCATGGACCTGGACGCCAACGGCTATCGGGATGGCGAGGAATCGGCGCGGCCCAATGTGGAGGCCCGCTTCGGATACGCTCACCCCATTCGCTCCGGCGGGCCCAAGGTCAGCGTTGGTTTTTCCGGGTTCCGGGGTTGGCAGAGCACAACCAGACTGATTGCCGGCCGCCGGCAGTTCTACTCGCAGGGACTGGCGGCTGATTTTGAAATTCCTTTCCATGACAGGATTGCGCTCCGGGGGGAAGGCTGGTGGGGGCGCAACATGAGCGACTTTCGCGGCGGTATCGGGCAGAATATCAACACGGCAACCGGCGTGGCAATCCGCAGCCGCGGAGGCTGGGCGGAGTTCCATTTCAAGGCCCACAGGCTTTGGACCCTCGCACCGGGTTACACCCTGGATGACCCGGTCGATCAGGATGTCGCTTCCGGCGGGCGTATCCGCAACGGCAGCTTGTATTTTGCCAACCGCCTCAGCCTGGGGGGCGGATTTCTGATTGGCGCCGATTACCTGCACTGGATAACGAGTTATAAGAACCTGCCTCAGGGAACGGACAATCGTGTCAACATCTTCTTCCAATACTCCTTTTAACCGGAGTTGCGGATTATCGCCGCCGGCCCTTTTGAGACGATATTTCGCTCTGTGAGCGGCCCATCGCCGTGCCGGTAGGACCCTCTTCCGGTCCGGCGGGCGCTCCTTCCTTTTTAACGCCTTAGGCCTGAATGATTTAGGCGATTCCTGCCTGACCTCCGACCTTTTGGCATGAATTGTGCTTTTTCTCGACAGGTGCATTTGCATCTCGCCGAAAGCAGGCGAAAAAAACGATGGTTGAGAATGGGATAAAAACAGCATCCGCCCCCAGCGGTCGGCTGCTGCCGGTCCGGTACGGTGTTTGACAATATGCATCAGGAGAGTGACTCGTCGGCACAAAGCGAAAAGAGTACGACCGCCGGATCCTCCTTCCGCCAAACCGGCTCGAGAATACCAAAGCGAACGCTGCGATATCTTGAGACGGTTCTGCTGGCGGCCGGATTGACACTCCTGGCTATTTTTATCGTGTTTCGTCTGGACGGCATCATCGGCAGCCGGGTGGCTTTATGGATGTTTGAGGCTCGAAAAAGCCTCGGCCCGGAGAGCGGCGGGAACCGCAGCCCGAGTGCGGATAAAGGCGTGGATTTCAGCCTGTGGTCGGATGAGCGCATCGAGGCTTATCGCCAGAGCCTGGCCGCCCGGTTTACGGCCCCCGTGGCACTGCTGGCCATTCCCAAGCTGGCTCTCAAGGTTCCGGTGTTCGAAGGGACCGAAGAGCCGGTTCTGAACCGGGGCGTGGGATGGATTCAGCAAACCGCCCGGCCGGGAGAAGCGGGGAACGTAGGCATTGCGGGTCACCGGGACGGGTTCTTCCGCTGTCTGAAGGATATTCAGATCGGCGACCGTATTGAGCTGGTGACGCCGAACGGGAAGAAGACCTACCGTGTGGACGACATGGACATTGTTTTTCCGGAAAATGTCGGTGTGCTGGCTCCCAGGCGAAATCCGGCGCTGACGCTGGTCACCTGCTATCCGTTTTACTACATCGGGAGCGCTCCGCAGCGATTCATTGTACATGCATCCACCACAGAATTTTAATCGGATTCCCGGAAAATGATTCCGGACGTGAAGGAAGTCGAACCAACCAACCAACAGGAGGGCACAAAATGCGTTTCATGACCACTTGGAAATTTCAGCCGGCCGCGGGAGCGGTTCTATGGCTGGCGTGCACCGCGATGATGTTGGCTCAAGTCCAGCAAACCACTACGGAGCAGAAAGGGCAGGCGTCCCGGCAGGTTACGGTAGAACGGGGGGAAGTTGTTTATATCTCCGGCAACGAGGTCATCTTCAAGATGGAAAGCGGCGAAGTACGGCATGTTACGGTTCCGGATAATGCCAAAGCCATCGTGGACGGCAAGGAGATCACCCTCAAGGACCTGCAGGTGGGAATGAAGCTGGAAAAAACAATTACTACCACCAGCCGGCCGAAGACGGTGGAAACCGTCCGGGCCGGTACGGGAACCGTAGTCAATGTCCAGGCTCCCAATTATGTGACCGTGCGGTTCGAGGATGACTCGGTTTCTCGCTACAAGATTCCGAAAGACCAGAAATTCATGATCGACGGACAGGCCAAGACCGCATTCGAACTGAAGCCGGGGATGAAAATCACCGCGACTCGTGTCGTAACCGTGCCGGTGGTGGAAGTTTCGCAGCAGAGCCAGGTGACCGGCAGCGCCCCGCCGCCGCCGCCGCCCCCGCCCACCCCGCCCATGGACGGCGCCCTTCTGATCCTGGAAAAAGTAGCCAAACCTGAACCGGTAGCGGCGGCCGTATCCAGGGAAGCGGCTCCCGCCCCGGCCCCGTCGCCGGCCCCGGAGAAGCTGCCGAAAACCGGCAGCGCGATGCCTTGGATCGGATTGTTGGGCCTGTTGTGCACGGGCCTCTCCTTCGGGCTGAGGCGTCTTCGCCGATATTAATTCGGACGCGGACCAAAGATCGCCCGGCTGTGGCCAGAAGCACAGCCGGGCCCGGCAGGAATCGGACGGGAATCAAAGCCGAGGAAAGGGAAAAGTATATGAGTCGAAAAAAAATTGGAATTCTGCTGATGTCTGTTCTGGTGCTATCGTTTTTAGGGTCCGCACTGGCGCAAGTAGCATATACGAAAGCCTATGTCGGAGATCGCATTCGCAAAGTGGAGGACGGGGTGGACGAGTTCCGCAAATGGGCGGAAAATCGCGGGGATGAAGCCAGAGGACGCGCGGAAGCCGCCCAAAGCAGCGGGGTCACGCCTCGCCGCTCGGTGAGTCAGGCGCGCAAGGACCAGGCCAAGAACACCAAAGACGATCTCAATGACGCCCTTTCGGACCTGAACCGTTCCACCAATCGGCTGCGGCGCAAGTTTAACGCTACGGAAACCTGGATGGAAACCAAAGTCCAGGTAGAGGCCGTGGTCGAGGATGCCCGCCGAATCAACCAGGTGATGGTCCGCGGCAACTATGGGACCCAGGCGGAACGATATTGGGGCGTTTTGCGTACCGGGGTCAACGAACTGGCCCGGGTCTATGGTGTGGCCCCCCTTGGCCTGTGAGTCTGACGATACCCGACGGGCGGACGGACGAATGAATGGGGAAGGAGTATGGGAAACGAACCGGAAAATGAAATCAGACAGGAACCGCGCTGGCCCGCCGTGCTGGCGATCCTGGCCGTGCTCCTCCTGCTTCAGATACTTCCCGGGCGCATCCGCCTGTTCCCCGCTTTGGTGTCCTACCTTCTTGCGCTGGTGGTGCTGGTCCCGATCGCCGGCGCCGCGCTCACCCGCGGTAAAAAGCAATGGCTGCAGATCGAGCGCACCGTCACCCTGCTCTTCGCCATTTTTTCGATGTTCGGCACTCTGGCCAACCTGTGGAACATGATCAGCATGATGCTCCGGTATTCGGATCGCGTCAGCGGATTGCAGCTTCTCACCTCGAGTATTGCGGTCTGGGTCACCAATGTGCTCCTGTTTTCCCTGGCTTACTGGCAGCTGGATCGCGCCGGCCCGGGAGCCAGGGCCAATAGCGAGAAGATCCGGCCCGATTGGCTCTTTCCTCAAACCGGAGTTCCCGAGGAGGCGCCGCCCGACTGGCAGCCCGCTTTCATGGACTACCTTTTTCTCGCCTACTCGACGGCAACTGCCTTCAGCCCGACCGATGCCTTGCCTCTGACTACCCGTGCCAAGGTTCTGATGATGCTGGAAAGCATGATCTCACTGGCCACGATTCTCGTTGTTGCGGCACGGGCCATTAATATTCTCGGCAGTTAAGAATCCGGTGTGCGCGCCACCTTGCCGGGGCATCCGCAAAATCGCCTGCCGCAGGGGCAGGAGAGAAGGAGCGATATTTCGCACCCTGGGCGGCCTGTCGCCTCAAAAGCCGCGGATGGGTATCGTCGCATCTTCCCTTTCCTCCCTTTCAATGCCTTCTTCCTCATAGGGTTAGAAAAGCCCCGGGCAGAAGCAGGCTTTCTGGCATGAAAAATGCCGTAATGGAAAGACGAAGGATGTCCGTGGGTCTGGTCAAAGACGAGCTGGAGCCCGATGGCTGGACGAGAGGATAGCCGAAGAACAATCTAAATCTTATTCACTTGGCAAAAGGAAAATTATGGGAATGAGCAGAAGGATGATGGTTATGGCAGCCGCGGGCTGTTTTCTGTTTTCGACAGTCCGGGCGCAGGATCAGAAATCCCCGGAACAGCAGATGAAGGAATATCTGGAAATCCTACGCAAGGACGTTCGCACACAGAAGCAGAGCGTTGTCGACCAGGCCATGGGACTGGAGGCGGGCGACAAAGCAAAATTCTGGGCGGTGTACGAAAAGTACCAGGAGGAGGTAAAACTGCTTTGGGACCAGAGATTCGCCAATATTAAAAAGTATTCCGACAATTATCCCAAAATGAACGATGCGGTGGCCGACGAAATCGCCATGAAGGCCATGGATATTGACGCGCAGCGTTCCAAGATCCGCAACACCTATTACGGGAAGATCAAGGCCGTGCTGGGAGCACGTGTCGCTGCACGCTTCTGGCAGACGGAAGCCATGCTGGACCACATGGTCGACCTGCAGATGGGTACCGAGATTCCCCTGATTCCGTAAGCCCGCTGCGGAATCCCGACGGGACAAACGATACAATGAGCTTTTCATTGGCGCTTATGGGTGTAAGCTCGCGGTGGAGGGGGACCCATGGTGACCGGAAGGGATGGCCTTTCGGTCGCTGGTTCCTCCTTCTGCTCCCGGTAATCTCCCTGACTCCCATCCTGCCGGCCAGGGAGAAGACCGACGTGGTGGTACTGAAGAATGGAGACCGCATCCGCTGCGAGATCAAGAGCCTGGCCCGGGGCATGCTGACCGTGAAGACCGATTCGATGAGCACGGTGGATATCAAGTGGCAGGACGTGGTGAGCATCGACAGCACATTTCTGTTCACCCTTCAGGACAGCCAAGGGCAAACCTATGTCGGCAGCTTGCAGGCCATCGACGGGTCTCCGCAGGTCAAGGTGACCGGATCGAAGCCCGCCGACGGCCTGATGCATTCCAACGTCGTCTCCATCCAGGCGATTGAGGGGCACTGGAGCAAGCGTCTTTCGGGCTCGGCGGATTTGGGATATGACTATACCAAAGCCAGCGACCGCACCCAGTTCAATTTTTCAGGGGATCTTGCCTATCGCACCGAAGTCTACTCGGGGCAGCTGACCTACACTTCCACCCTGGGGACGTCCAATGGGGAAAAAGACGCCGACCGCAAAATCACCACCATTACCGGGACACATCAGATCAAAGGGAAGTGGCTTGTTTATTCGCAGATGAGCCACGAAAAGAATTTTCAATTGCAGTTGGACCGCCGGTTTTCCTTTCTCGGCGGGCCCGGCTACCGGATTGCGCAAAGCAACCGGTCCCTGGTTACCGTGATCGGGGCCACCGCCTTCACCCGTGAAAGCTACTACGGCCAGGATCTGGTAATAAATGCGGAGGGATTTATCGGGCTGGACACGCAGTTTTTCAAGCTCTACTCGCCGAAGTTCGACATTGTCAACCAGCTTGTCTTTTTACCCAATTTCACCACCTGGGGGCGGCTGCGGGCGGAATTCAACAGCAAGCTCCGAATCGAGCTGCTGAAGGATTTTTTTGTGTCTTTTACCTTCTTTGACAGCTTCGACAGCAGGCCTCCGTCGGCCACCGCTGCGAAAAACGACTACGGCTTTACCACCGGCCTCAGCTGGTCCTTCCGGAGATAAATAAGACTCCGGCGCCTGCCTCCGCTATTCAGTTCGGTCGCCCCAGCCAGGAGTACTGCCACGCCACGCTCAGGTTGTGAAAGTTGCCGCCGAACCTGGCGTAGGCACCTTTGCTGTAACTGACCTTGACGGACTGGTGACGGCTCAGGGGAATCGAGCCGGTCGCTCCCAGGCGCGAACTTTTTTGCAGCGTAATCGGATTTTCGACTCCATTCAGGCTGGTTCTGCCGCCATACCAGAAATTCCCGTCCATCGATATCCAGAGTCGTGGTTTCAAGTCGTAGCTCAGATGCCCCTCGAACGCCCCGATGGGCTCCTGCGTCTGCGCCTGGACATAAGGTACATATTGATTGCGGGAAAAGAACTCCGGATTACGGGTATAGAATACAATCCCGGCATGACCGTCCAAGACCCAATGGCCCATCCTTCGAGAATAGCCGAACTCCGGCTTGAAGGACCAGCGATTGGCGCCCAGGTTAATCAGCCTCTGGGGATCGTACTGCCCGGTGGGTGCCACCACTCTCAGACTGACGCCGAGCAAGGTCTTTTGCTGGTATTTTCGGAATTCGCTGACGGCCATCGCCGGTCCGCCCTTCAGGTTTACGGCCAGGCGGAACACCGAATCGAACATCCCTGAGCGCCGGGCGGTTGTTTCCGCTCCCATGACTTTGCCTTCGAAGTCGGCTACCCCGTAAGGCAGGGAGGCGGTTATATTCGCCGATCGGCCAAAGAAGCGAAAGGAGTGATAAAAACTTAGGATAGGCACGTTGGCGATTGCGGTCGCGTCGGTTATGGGCACCGCCCCGTTGAACATCAGATTGCCGGAAAAGAATGAGTCGGTCACTACGATCGCATTGGAATGGAGGGGAGTAATCGTGTAAGCGCGTGGGGTCAGATCCTGGCCTGCACAGGGTACGCTGCAGACCAGAAAAAAGCTCCCGAGCCAGCCGATTGGTTTCATCATTCCCCGGATAATTTTCATATTCCTCCCATTCAAGATGGCCCGGCAATAAGTCCCTGTTGCCTTCCGAAATACACGGATAGCTTCTTTCTTCCTTCCTGATCTTCCCGTCTTCCTGTGAAAAGACAGGACTCACAGGAAGAAAGGAAGAGCAGGAAAAAAGGCGAAAGGGCCTGTCGCCAGGAGACGGTAATTTTTTACGAATTTGTCATTCAAGACACAACCTTCGCGGACAGGTTAACCACGACCTGAAGATTTAGCACTTTTCAAGCCATCCGGATGAAGCGGGGCCTCCGGTCGCTTATTCCAAGGAATACAAGGATATTGCGGCCGGCACGGGGATTAGCGGTTTCTCGGGAAACCCGCCCCGGATGCGGCGACAGGCCGCTCCAGGTGCGAAATATCGCTCCTTGGATGGCCCGGTGGAGCTGTGAATAACACTGCCGTAATAAGGCGAGCTTCCCAATTGCCCATGCTGCCTTGTGGTCTTAAATGTGCTTTGCCGGAAGTGGCAAAACAGTCTGCACGGCGAAAGAAGACCAAGGAGGAAATAATGAAGGCGAAAGATGCGAAGCCAATGGAAATACAGGACCGCACCCATTCCTGGAGGAAAATTACACAGACCGAGTTTAATCGGGTGGAACGCGCGCAGCGCTACCAGATCGGCAAAGCCTTACGTGATGCCTGCTCCAGAGATTCTCAGGCGGTCTGGAAGGTGCCCCGGAACCGACCGGACCCGGTGCAGCTGGTATTAGCGGCAGAAAAAGGAAGGATGCCGGAATTGCTCCCGCTCCGGCACGGGCGAATGGCCCGGTCGCCTTTCACCTTTTACCGGGGCGCGGCTCTTACCATGGCTTCCGACCTGGCCAGCATGCCGGTATCGGGTGTCCGCGTCCAGTGTTGCGGGGACGCCCACCTGTGCAATTTCGGCGGATTTGCCACTCCGGAGAGGCGGGTTATCTTCGCCATCAACGACCTGGACGAAACCCTTTCCGCGCCTTGGGAGTGGGATGTCAAACGCCTGGCGGCCAGCTTCCTGGTGGCATGCCGGGACAACGGACTCAGCGATTCCACCGCCAGGGACAGTGTCTCGACCGCCGTTCGTACTTATCGCGAGTCCATGGCGGAATTCAGCCAGATGAAGACCCTGGAACTGTGGTATTACGCTCTGGGGGCCGATGAGCTGGTAGCGGCTATCCTGGATCCCACCATGCGCCGCCGGGCCCTGAAGCGCCTTCAAAAGGAAAAGGCACACAGCATTGCCGAGGACCTCTTCCCAAAATTGGTAGAACAGCAAGGGGAAATGCCTGTAATCAAGGACCAGCTGCCGACGATTTTCCATGCCGAAGGTTATCCGCCGGGTGTAGTCCAAAAGCTGCTTCTCGATATGTTTGCCGGCTATCGAAGTACCTTGCCCTCTGCGTATCAGTCTTTGTTGGATCGATACGAGATCCGGGACTGCGCCGTCAAGGTGGTCGGAATTGGCAGCGTGGGGACCTCCTGCTGGGTGCTCCTCCTGATGGCCGGCCAGAACGACCCCCTCTTTCTTCAGGTCAAAGAAGCGCGCGCTTCGGTCCTGGAACCGTACGCCGGGGCCAGCCCCTTTGCCAACCACGGTCAGCGTGTGGTGAACGGGTACCGGTTGATGCAGCCTGCGGGCGACATGTTCCTCGGATGGATGCAGGGGCCCAGGCGCCACTACTTCATCCGCCAGCTGAAGGATATCAAAATCAGCATCCGCGTGGAGACATTCGGCGCTCCGGAGATGGACATCTACGCTACCTGGTGCGGCCGGGCGCTGGCGCTCTCCCATGCGCGCTCCGGGTTGTCGGCGGTGCTCAGCGGCTACATGGGCAAGAGCGACCTCTTCGAAAAGGCAATGGTGGGCTTCTCGGCTGCGTATGCCGATCAGAATGAAAAAGACCATGCGGCTCTGGTGCGTGCCATCCGGCAAAAGAAGATCCAAGCGGTTGTGGAAGTGCAGAAATGAGCGGAGCCTTTGGACAGGGAAACGGCAGTGGATTCCGCTCTGTGGCCTTCTCTTCCTGTTTTCCGGCTCCATCTGGAGCGATATTTCGCGCCATGGGCGACCCGTCGCCGCAGAAACCGCTGTGCCATGGAAACAGGGTTTTGCCCCAGTCCCCCTTCAAGGGCTTCTTCTCCTATAAGTTAAAGGTATTACGGCCAGGCTGCCATTCTCTGGCATAAAACATGCCAATCATCTTTACCATGATCCACCTAGCTTTAATGATATATGCCGATCCGAAGGGAATTCAGCCCATGATTCAGGCACTGAACTCCCTGATGCTGCCGATCCAGCTGGACCGAGGGTGTCTGGGCTGTCATCTCTATACGGATTCGGCGGAGTCCAATTCCTTTTTCTATGTCGAGAAGTGGGCTACCGAAAAAGATCTGGAGCGGGAGATCCGGTCGGACCGTTTCACCCGCCTGCTGTCCATCATGGAAAGCTCCCCCAAACCGCCGGTGCTGGAGTTCTGGTTCAACTGGCAGACCCGCGGATTGGAATACATTGCCAAAGTTCGCAACAGCTCATCCGAGCGCCAGCCTCCCGATTCCTCTCAATGGATTTCCCGATGGAATCGGTCTGGCGATCGCTGAAGCGTATGCCTATCAAGCACGTCGAATCAATATAGGAGGATTAATGAAAAACACATGTATGATCCTGATCAGTCTGCTGCTTCTGGGCAGCAGCGTTTGCCTTGGTGCGGACGTCCTGACCTTTCATTCCTATGTGGACTCGGACCTTTGCGCGCGGCTCATGCTCGGTCCCATTACGTCGGCGCGGATCGAGTGCAGCCTGAAGACCCATAAGGAAGGCTCGAATCCAGTGTTGGTCCGCCTCCAGGACAATACGGTTTTTGCAGTCAACAAGGAAAAGATGGTGAAAGACTATGTCGGCAAGCTGGCCGAGGCCACCGGAGAGGCCAAGGTGAATTCCGGAACCATCAAGCTGCAGTCTATCAAACCCGAGGAAGCAAGCAGTATCCCGCAGGGCGATCCGGCCCGCAAACTGCTCGATGTGAGAACGTTCCAGGTCAAAGATGGGCCGAAAATCTTCGAAAAGATCCGGCACGAACTGGCCATGATGCCTTACATCAGTACGTTCGACTTCATCTCCTTCACCATGGTGGGAAGCGAGGTCATCCTGACCGGCTGGACCGTCCGCGAGACGAATCGCAGCGAAGCCTATAACCGCGTCAAGTCGATCGAAAGCGTTGACAAGATCATCAATAACATCGAGGTCCTGCCGCTGGGCTCCATGGATAATCAAATCCGGGCAGGTGCGCGGGCCAGGCTGCAGCGGCTGTTGTCAAGATATTTCTGGGGCAGCGGTTCGGATATCAAGATTATTGTGAAGAACGGCAATATCATCCTGCTGGGGAACGTATCCAGCCAATCCGATGCCGACATCGCCAACATACAATGCGGTTCGGTGCCGATGGCCTTTCATGTGTTCAACCTGCTGCGCGTGGAGCCGTCTGCCGAAAAGGCCAGGAACTGAATTGCGGTGCGGTGGCTTTTACCATAATGGAGGAAGAGATGATCAGACATAAAGACGTTTTATTGAAAAATATGACCGGCTGGCTGGCCGTGGTATGTGTATTTCTGGCTATGGGCTGCTCGCCGGTTACCCAGCCCGCCCAATCCCCATCCCCCGCGGCGCCACAATCCGCCCTGAAGAAGATCCCGACCGGTCAGGAGTTTTCCGGATTTCTGAAAGATTACTCGGCGCTGAAGCCCAACCCCAGGGTGGAGAGCGCCCTGACCTTTGTCCGGGAGGATGCCCAGAAAAACCTGCGCAGCTATTTTGCGATCATGGTCGATCCCATTGAAGTTTACGTGGCCACGGACGCCGATGAGGGGAAGATTTCGGAAACCTCCCGCAAGGCCGTAACGAATTACTTCGAGCACGCCCTGAAGAAGGCGGTATCCGACGCTTTCCCGGTAGTGGAAGCGGCCGGTCCGCTGACGCTGCGCCTGCGGGCCGCGCTGGTTGGCGTGGATGTCGGCGGAGAGGTGCCCGCCTCCGATCTGCCTGCCGATATCGGGCCGCTGGATCGCCTTTTGAACATCGGAAAGCTACGTGTGGAGATGGAGCTGGTAGACTCCGAGACGGGCGAGCGGATCGCGGCGATGGTGGACAAGTCGGAGCTTGGCGCCGGGGCCCATGTAGGGGCGCAGTACTTCTCGCGGTCCGAGCGATTCGCCGCGGCCCGGGAAGCATTCGACGAGTGGGCGGCGAGAGTGCGCGAATTCCTTGACTCGTCCCATGAGCTGGCGGGATCCGATGCCGAGCGGGCGGACAAGGCGTATAAGCCCTATAGTGCCTCCCCGGCCGGGAAGTAGAGCATTTCCCGAAAGGCTCTTTCTCTTTTCTTCCCGGTCTTCCTTTCTTCCTGTGGGATTTTTATCACAGGAAGACGAGAAAATCCGGAAGCAAGTCTGTAGGGTTATTGAATATGTCTGTACCTCGAAACTGTTTTATCCTGTGGGTTCTCCTGCAGGTCGGCTGCGTTTGCCTGGCGCAGCCGGAGGGGAAGCCGGTTTTCGTTTCCATTCCGGCCGGCGAGTTTTGGATGGGCGCCGAGAATGGTTATCCGGACGAAAAGCCCGTGCACCGCGTGACCCTGAGCCTCGGCTTCGACATCATGAAGTATGAAGTCACCCAGGGCCAGTGGGAAGCGGTGATGGGCAGCAACCCTGCGCATTTTAAGGATTGCGGTTCCCGGTGCCCGGTAGAGACGGTTTCTTATCTCGACGTGCAGGCATTTCTCTCCAAGCTCAACGCGCAAAAAGACGGATGGCAATACCGCCTTCCGACCGAGGCGGAATGGGAATATGCCGCCCGTGCCGGAACCAAGGGCGATTACGCCGGGGATCTGGATGCCATGGCTTGGTATAAAGCGAATTCCGGGGAAAAAACGCATCCGGTGGGCCAGAAGCAGCCTAATGCCTGGGGGTTGTACGACATGCACGGAAACGTCTGGGAATGGGTGCAGGATTGGTACGGCGATTATTCGCCGGAAGCGGTCACCGATCCCACCGGGCCGGCTTCGGGTTCCACGCGGGTCGTTCGAGGCGGCGGCTGGTTTGGCCTCGATTGGAGGTGCCGGTCAGCCAAGCGCGACTGGCTGGACATAAACCGCCGCTACAACCTCCATGGTTTCCGACTGGTCCGGTTCAAATAAGGTGCATGCTGCAGGACAACTGAGGTAGAAGGATGGAGATCATTCACAACGGGGTGGAATTAGCTGCCGTGGGCCTGGAGGCTCTGGCCGTGGTGATTATGATCTTTTTCATCCTGTTCGGAACCGCACGCTGGCTGTGGCACTCCATGAGCAAGTTCGAGGCGGCCTACGAGAATTACCGGTTGGTTTTGGGCAAAACCCTGCTGATCGGTCTCGAGCTCCTGGTGGCCGCCGATATCATCCGCACGGTAGCCCTGGACATGACCCTTTTGAACATCGGGCTGCTGGCTTGCCTGGTGGCCGTACGGACATTCCTGGGATGGACGCTGACCGTGGAGGTCGAGGGCCGCTGGCCATGGCAAAGATCCTGAAATGCAACCTTCTTTTGCGGGTGATGGCGCCATGAATTACAGCAGGAGATCGACGGGCTGCGGGGCATGTCCGCCGGGGAGATCTCAGTGAGCTGGAGGACTCGTTTTCGGTGCAGGATGTTCCTGCGCTCTTCCCTCTGCGTCCCGGCGATCGTCAGCATGGCAGCCGCGCTCCTCGCCGCACCCCTGATTCGCCTGGCCGATGATCGTATGCAATGGACGCTGATGGGCTTCGGGCTCGAGGGATCAAGACTGGTCGTCGGGGCCCTCGCTTCATCCCTGCTGACATTCATCGTCTTCGCCTTCAGCATAATCCTGCTTCTGGTCCAGGTGGCGGGCGGCCAGCTCACGCCGCGCATCATTGCCCGGATATTCGAAACGCGTCTCACCAGGCAGACGGTGAGCGCCTTTGTGTTTTCCTATGTCTATTCCCTGGCGGCCTTGGGCCGCATCGAAGAGCGCGTCCCTCAATTGCCCGTGCTGATCGCCGTTCTCTCCAGCCTGCTCAGCGTCGCCCTGTTTCTTTCCCTGATCCAGACGGCCGGACGGAATGTCCGGCCGATTATGATTCTGACCCGTGTGGGCGACGATACCCGGAATGTGATTCAGGCCCTCTACCCGGAGCCATTTTCCCCGCACCGGAAGGGTCAATCCCCTTCCGATTTTCCTGTCGCCCCGGCGCATCGAACCGTTGTCTATGGCGGACCTTCCGGGACGGTGCTGGCCTTTCATGCCGTCCAGTTGGCGGATTATGCCCGGCGGGCCGACGGCAGGATTGTGCTTCTTCCCCAGGTGGGCGACTTTCTGGCCACGGGAGAAGAGCTGTTTCAGCTCTACGGGGATTTCACCGGCATTGCGTCGGACGAGGATCTGATCTGCTGTGTCGCCCTGGGGACGGAGCGGATCCTGGATCACGACCCGGCGTTCGGCTTCCGCATCCTGGTGGACATTGCCAGCAAAGCCCTCTCGCCGGCCATTAATGATCCCACTACGGCCGCCCTGGTCATCGATCAGCTCCATCCTCTCCTGCACCTGCTCGCCGGCCGCGAGCTTGACAGTGGAGTGATACGTGATTCCTCCGGCCGGGTGAGGCTGGCCTACCGGGTCCCCGGCTGGGAGGACTATGTCGCTCTGGCGGTAACCGAAATCCGGACGTACGGCGCCGGAAACCCGCAGGTGACCAGGCGGCTTCAGGCTTTGTTTGAAAAACTGCTGCCGATCGTTCCCGAGGCGCGCGCCGCGGCACTTCGCCAGGAGCAGGCGCTCCTGCAGCGCACCATAAACCGATCCTTCGCGGAGGAGGAAGACCGAACCATTGCCGGAACCGCCGATTGGCAGGGTTTCGGCAGTCGGCCCTTCCCTTCCACCCGGGAGAAAGGATCTCCGACCCTCCCGTCAACGTCCAACCATTCGTCCATGACGGAACCAAAAGAAAGAGAATTGATATGAGAACGGAATGCAGCGCGTTGGGAAAGTTCGATACCATTCTCCTGACCAGAACGCTCGGCCGGCTGATCTTATGGACGGTACTGACGATCGGGGGCTGCGCCCTGTGGAGCGCCCGCTCTTTCGGCCAGACGGAAGGGCAGGCCGCGGGAAAGACGGAGACCAAACCGGAGCCCGGAAAGGCCGGATCCTCTGTCCAGCCTTCCGGACCCGCGACAACGGCCGAGCCGCAGGGAAAGTCCGCTAAAACAAGTTCCTATGTGGTGGCCCCTCTGCCGACTTCAAGCCCTGCCGTAGGGACAGGGCTGGTTCCGGTCCTGGGCTATATTTTTCGGTTAAACAAAAAAGACAAGATATCTCCGCCTTCGGCGATTGGAGCCGTCGGGTTCTTTACCAACAACGGCAGCCGCGGTTTGGCGTTCGGGGCCCAGCTCTTCTTCAAGGAGGACCGCTATCGGTTAATGACTGCCTGGGCCCGCGGGAATGTGAACTACGACATATACGGTTCGGGCAGGACGGAGGCCATCGGATTGCCCCTCAAACAGAAGGGCCAGATCTTCTTTGCTGAGTTCCAGCGTCGGCTGGGCTGGAAGTTTTTCCTGGGGCCCCGATTCACACAGGGGAATTCCGTTCTCAGCCTCCGACAAGGAGAGGACAGTGATGTGACCATTCCCCCGGATATCGGATTGAAGACCAACCTGACCGCCGTAGGCCTGCGCCTGAGCCGGGATACCAGCCCCAACCGTTTCTACCCGACGCGCGGCAGCTACATTAATTTCACTTCGGATTTCTTCTCGGAAGGGCTGGGCAGCAAGTATTCCTTCCAACGGTACAGGGCGACCTATACCAAGTATTGGGAGTTAAATAAGGATCAGGTCCTGGCATACAACGGACACTTCTGCGCCACGGGCGGGCAGCCCCCGTTCTATGCGAACTGCATCTATGGAACCAACAACCAGCTGAGAGGCTACACGGCGGGCAAGTATTTCACCCGCTACCTGGTGGCCACGCAGCTTGAGTTTCGACAGGTTCTTCCCAAGGGATTCGGAGCGGTGGCTTTCGGGGGTCTTGGCGAGGCGATTCCAGGTGGAACGCAATTGTACGGCAGCCGGAAGTTCCTTCCGGCCGGCGGTGCCGGCTTACGCTACCAGCTGAGCCGCAAATATCATGTCAATCTTCGGGCGGATTATGCCGTCGGCAGGGATGATCACGCCTTTATCCTGGGCATTGGAGAGGCTTTCTGATTCACTCTCCATCCCCGAGTCAGATCAAAACAACCAGACGGGCGGGTTCCCGGGAATTCGGAATATCTGCCAGAAAGGAACATGTTATGACCACGCAAGACAGTAAACTGCGCACGCATCTGCCCATGCGGAACACTTCGCGACAAGGCCTGATCACCTACGATGCCAAGGATCCGGATACGAAGTTTCCGCCGATCGAGCTGCTGCGCCCGCCCAAGGGGGCTCCCAACGTCCTGATCATCCTGATCGACGATGCCGGTTTCGGCTCGTCGAGCGCTTTCGGCGGACCCTGCCACACGCCAACCGCAGAGAAGCTGGCGGCAGAAGGCTTGAAGTACAACCGCTTTCACACCACGGCGCTCTGCTCGCCGACCCGCCAGGCGCTGCTGACCGGACGGAACCATCACTCCTGCGGCATGGGCGGCATCACCGAAATCGCCACCGGGGCACCGGGATACAGCTCGGTGCTGCCCAACTCCATGTCGCCCCTGGCCAAAACCCTGAAGCTGAATGGGTATTCCACCGCTCAGTTCGGCAAGTGCCATGAGGTGCCGGTTTGGGAAACCAGCCCGGTCGGTCCGTTCGACGCCTGGCCAACGGGCGGCGGAGGTTTCGAGTACTTTTACGGCTTTATCGGCGGCGAGGCCAATCAGTGGTACCCGACTCTCTATGAGGGCACCACCCCGGTCGAGCCGGAGAAGACGCCCGAAGAGGGCTACCACCTTATGGAGGACATGACCAACAAAGCCATGGCCTGGATCGGTCAGCAGAAGGCCCTGGCGGCCGACAAACCCTTTTTCGTCTACTTCGCGCCCGGTGCGACCCATGCTCCCCACCACGTTCCCAGGGAGTGGGCCGACCGGTACAAGGGTAAATTCGATGGAGGGTGGGATAAGCTCCGCGAGGAAACCCTGGCCCGGCAGATAAAGCTGGGGGTGGTTCCCCCGGACTGCCGGCTTACACCGCGCCATGGGGAGATCCCGTCGTGGGAGCAAATGCCCGAGGCGCTCAAGCCGGTCCTGCGCCGGCAGATGGAAGTCTATGCCGGCTTCCTGGAATACACCGATTATCACATCGGCCGGCTGATCAACACTCTGGAAAAGCTGAACATTCTCGAGGACACGTTGGTTTATTACATCATCGGCGACAACGGCGCTTCCGCCGAGGGAACCATCAACGGCACCTATAACGAGATGCTGAACTTCAACGGGCTCGGCGCGATCGAGACCCCGGAGTTTCTGACGGAACGCCTGGATAAGCTGGGCGGGACGGAATCCTATAACCACTACGCCGTGGGCTGGGCTCACGCCATGAATGCTCCCTACCAGTGGACCAAACAGGTGGCTTCCCACTGGGGTGGAACGCGCAACGGCACCATCGTTCACTGGCCGAAGGGAATTCAGGCCAAGGGCGAGATCCGCTCGCAGTTCTGCCATGTGATCGATGTGGCTCCGACAATTCTCGAAGCAGCCGGGCTGCCTGAGCCGGTCTCGGTGAACGGCGTGCCGCAGGATCCGATCGAGGGAGTCAGCATGCTCTATTCCTTTAACGAGGCCCGGGCCCCGGAGAGGCATGAGACGCAGTACTTCGAGATGTTTGGCAACCGCGGCATCTACCACAAGGGCTGGGCGGCGGTAACCAAGCACGGCACGCCCTGGATTCTCGTGGGGCGCAAGACCGTGCCCCTGGATGACGACGTCTGGGAACTCTATGACACGGCCAGCGACTGGAGTCAGACGAATGATCTTTCCAGGAAAATGCCGGAGAAGCTCAAGGAACTGCAGCGTCTCTGGCTGATCGAGGCGACCCGCTACAAGGTGCTGCCCATCGACGATCGGGTGGCGGAGAAGATGAATCCCGACCTGGCCGGCCGGCCGGTGTTCGTCAAGGGGAAAACCCAGATTCTGTTCGGCGGCATGGGCCGTCTGTCGGAAAACTGCGTGCTCAACCTGAAGAACAAGTCGCACTCCGTTACCGCCGAGATCGTGGTTCCGGAGAAGGGGGCCGAGGGGGTCATTATTGCCCAGGGGGCCAATATCGGCGGCTGGAGTCTGTATGCCAAGGACGGCAAGCTCAAATACTGCTATAACCTGGGCGGTGTGAAGCAGTTCTTCGTCGAGGGGAACGTCCCGATCCCCGAGGGCGAGCATCAGGTCCGAATGGAGTTTGCCTATGCCGGAGGCGGTCTGGGAAAGGGCGGCAAGGCGACCCTGTTTGTGGATGGCCGGAAGGTCGGTGAGGGTGAAATTCCCATGACTCAGGCCATGGTTTTCTCCGCTGACGACGGCTGCGATGTCGGCGAGGACACCGGTGCGCCGGTATCTCCGGATTATTCCTCCCACGGCAATGCTTTCAATGGTGTGGTAAAGGGCGTGCATCTTGCCATTGCCGACGCCGCGGAAAGCGAGGTTCACCGGATCGATCCGGAGGATGCCATCCGCATCGCCATGGCCCGGCAGTAGCCGACAAGCCCCTCCGCTTTTCTTCCTGCTCTTCCTTTCTTCCTGTGAAGCCAATCATTTCACAGGAAGACGGGAAGATCAGGAAGGAAGGAAGAAAGAAGCTATCCGTATATTTCAAAAGGGATGGCTTAGCAAAAAATCCGGAAACCCATTGGGGTTCACAATTTCTTGCACGTCCAACACGGGGGTCGGAAGGTCCAATGAAAAGATGCATATACCTTTTCCGCAGCGAGGTAAAGAAAACCGATTACGCTGCGCCGCCATTGCCGGTCGTGCTGACAATCCTGCTCCTGATTGGGCCGGTATGCCTGGCCCAACCGGCGGGCTCTGCGGCGGCAACAGGCGAAACGGATCTGGCCAGGCAGACCCAGAACCCGGTCGCCTCCCTGATCAGCGTGCCGCTGCAGGGCAATTGGGATTTCGGCCTGGGAAGCAGGGAAGCGGTCGGCACCACGCTCAATATCCAGCCGGTGCTGCCTTTCACGCTTACCCGGAACACAAACCTCATCCTTCGCATCATCCTGCCGGTCACTTCCCAGCCGGCGTCGGACGGTTCACGGATTAACGGCCTGGGGGATATCCTGATGACGGCTTTCTTTTCGCCGCAAAAGACCGGCAAGGTCATCTGGGGAATCGGCCCGGCCTTTTTATTGCCGGTCGCCACTCACCAGGCAATCGGCTCCGAAAAATTCGGCCTTGGCCCTTCCGCGGTCGCGCTGGTCCAGCCGGGCAAATTTACGGTCGGCATCCTTTTCAACCACGTCTGGTCGGCGGCAGGCGCCGAGGTGCGCACGGATGTCAACACGTCGTACGGGCAGCCGTTTCTGAGCTACAACCTGGGGAAGGGGCTGGCTCTCGGAGTTTCTTCGGAAATCACTACGAACTGGAAGGCGGAGCAGAAGACCACCGCACCCCTGCTGTTTGCGGTCAGTAAAGTAGCGCTTCTCGGCCGCCAGCCGGTGAATTTTACCTGGGCCGCCGGTCCGACCCTGACCAGCCCGGAAGGCGGACCGGAATGGAGATTTCGTTTCCAGACGAATTTCCTTTTTCCCCGCTAATGCCGGGAAGGTAGCGCTTTCCGGTCATCCGCGGGGGGGCTGCCCCAGAATCCAGTAGTTGTAAAGGGCTTGAATGGTCCCATCCTTCTGTTTGAGGTCGATCCAGGTTCCCAGGAAGCGGGCGAATTCAAGGTCGTGGCGTGCAACCGGATAGGCCAGTGCGAATTGGATGCGCACCGGCTGAGGGACCGCCACGGAAAATGCAGGATGCAGCAGTGTAAGAAAACATCCTCGCTCCGCGGTCCAGACCAGGGCGTCCACTCCCGGAAGTTGTCCGCTCAGAAATCCCACATCCTTCACCGTGACGATCTGCAGCTTGGGAAATTCCCGTCGTACCAATTCCGTAACTCCGGGCAGATTGGGCACGGCAACCTGCAAACCTTTGCCGGCACGTATCATTTCCGCACTTGAAAATTCCGTGCGACGGTTGTCCGGAACGATGAAAGCCAGGGTTTCGTAAAGGTAGGGTGGGGAGAGCACCATCCGGCTGGCCCGCTGGGCGGTCACCACCATCCCGCCCATGATCAAGTCACATCGTCCGGCATCGAGGATTTCCGGCTGATTATCGCGGGGTATCGGGGCGAATTCCAGGGCGACCCCCAGCTCCGACGATAAGGCGTGGGCCATCTCCATATCGAATCCGACGAGTTCGCCGCTCAAATTGACAAAACTGTACGGGGCGGCATATTCGGGAGGATAGCACACCCGCAAACGTCCCCGCGTCCGCACCGCCTCGAGCAGTGAGGATCCCTGGGGAGGCAGGGGGAGCGGCTCTTCGGGAAGGCCAGGCAGGACAGCGGCTGCCTGTTTCGGGGGCCAGAGAAACCGCATGCCCAGGGCGACCTGGTCTTTATCGTACCCGGTGGTACCAAGGCTCCGCAGGGTTACGGTAAGACCGACCAGGGTTAGAGCGGCCAATCCTGCCGTCATCAGCGCGTAACGCAGAACACGAGAGGGGGAGTAGCGGAGGTTGCCGGTCAATACGTAGGATCCCGCCAGGGCCAGAACGATCATGTACATGGCAGAGGTCAGGGTCCCGAAACGGGAATTGACCACCCCGGTGGCCAGGAAAAGATTGAAGGTGTCGGCCGGGATGTGCAGGAGGTCGAGCAGGAACGGGATGGCCACGTTGATGCTGCCCATCAGCGTGGCGATCCCGGTGAAAGCCAGCCGCGGGTAGTCCGCCGGGTTCAGCACCGTCTCCGAATACCAGGCGGCAAAAAGAATAAAGCTGAGGGACAGCAGCTTGGCGGCATGGGGAAAGTTGTAGAAGGCCGGGACAATGATATCCGGGGGGGATCCGGCCTCCTCTTCGGGCAAGCCATGCTCGCGCAGGAGATCCTTCGACCGGTCGATGAGCACGGGAAGAACGATAAACAGGTCCGCGGTAATAAACGCAGTGATCAAGGCATCCCGCGTACGGTTGATCACCTGCCAGGCAGGGATGCCAGTCAGGCAGGCGACCAGGCCGGGCAGAACCCAGAGCGTCAAAAAGAGAGCCATGGCGGAGTAGGCAATTAGATAGACTTTTACCCGCGCCAGCTGTTCCATATTAGCCGTGCCGACGGTGTAAGCGGCAATGGCCAGCAGCCCGTAAGGGGTCAATCGGGCCACCATGCGGTTGACCCTGGCCAGAGTTCGTTCCATCACCAGCAGGACCTCGATCAGCCGTTCCTTGCGATCGATGCCGATCAGGGCGATTCCCAGCAGGCTGCTGAAAAGCACAACGGCCGGGACGATATTGTTGGCTAGAGAGTGAAACGGGTTGGAGGGGATATACAGGCTGACAAAATCGAAGGGAGGCCGGCTTTCGATGAGAGTCGTGCTGAAAAACGAGGCGCTCTGGATCAGAGGGAAGGCAAGAGGCATGAGGAAAACGGCGGCCAGGGCCAGTATCCACAGCAGCATGCTCAGCGCACCTACCCGAAGAAAAAGATTCCGTGCTTTGGTTCCATCCAGGCTGCCGATGTCGGCCACCAGAGAAACGGCAATGTAGGGCAATACGGTCATCTGCAGCAGACGTATGAAACCGTCCACGGCATAGCGAAAGAACCTGGCATCCTCTCCAAGCAGGATTCCTGCGGCAATGCCGATGGCCAAACCGATGAGAATCTGTCGGGTGAACGAGGTCATCTTACCATCTATTAAAAGCGGAGACAGGCAGAAAGGCCGCGCAAATCCTGGCCGTAGACGGGATGGAACATCAGCCGGGTAATTTTCCCTCCGGCCAGCTCGCGTCTGGTTCCCAGAATTGCCGATTTGCCGGCCAGGTAACCAAGGGTAGCCCCGGCGACTATGTCGCTGGGCCAGTGACGTCCCTTTTCGATTCTCGAAACTCCGACCAGACCGGCAAAAGCATAGAGCGGGAGGCCCCACTTTTTTCCGTAGTATTCCGATACAACCGCCGCCATGGCAAAGTTGTCCGAAGTGTGCCCGGAAGGGAAGGAGTTGCTGGATGACCCGTCCGGCCGCATCCGGTGGGTAGCATATTTGAGGCCCTGGGTCAGGATCACGTTAGTGGCATAGGCCTGGGCCAGCGTGTAACCGAAAGACCGAAAGTGTCCTTTCCCGGTCAACCTGCTGATCAGCAGAGCTCCACCGGCCAGCGATGCGGGGACGAACATTCCGGCCACTTTTCCTGTATCGCCCAGTTCATGGGCGTGGTCACGTATGCTTTGGCTGATTTCCTGGTCGGTCGGAGCGATCACCAGGGCGCCGGTCACCCCGATCAAAAAGGGGAAGAGGTTTCCCGGGGAAAAGAGGTTTGCGGTGAGATTCCTGCCCAGGACCGCAGGAAACCTTTTCATCCGCAGTTCGCCGGCATAGGAGCTTTGTGCCCCCGGTTGGTTGACGGATGGATCCTGCGCCTCGTCTTCGGCGGCCGGCATCGGGATCGCCAGCATCGCCCATAGCGCACCAAAGCGAATGATCTTCCTGAGTTTCCTGGCATGCGGCCACACGGTATTATTGCCTCCTTATTGCGGGTTGCCCGGAGTGAGGGGTGCGGTGAGCTTCCGATACCGGCGGCCGACGCCGATCGCTAAACCCAGCCAGGCAATCACCAGCACCACGTTGGCCATGGCGAAGCCGGGCGCTTCCAATTGCATAAAAGTCGTGCCGAGGAAAATCAACACCGCAGCCATCACGTCGCCGAAACGTACGAAAAAGGAGTCGATGACCTGTTTGGCGCTGTACTTCTCCTCCCGCGTGCAGGGAAGAAAAAGTATATTCCGGACGGTGTTGTTCAGGGAGTAGTCGGTGGAATTTTCGGCCACTTTGGCGGCCAGCATGACCCCGATCACCGGGTAGAAGGCCAGCACGTTATAGGAAAGCAAAGAAATGCAGGGCAATATGGCCACGCAGACCGTCACGCCCAGGTGTTTCACCAGCCGGGAGACCAGGAAAAGCTGCAGGAGAAGCCCCAGAATATTGGTGAGGGTGAAATAAAAGGCATAGCTTTGCCCGATGATCTGTTCCACCGAGAGGCCGCCGGCGGTCCCGGCAGCCACCGAGGCTTCCGCCGCACGGCTGATGGATCTGCCCAGGATGTATTCGCCGGTGGTATTGACCCAGTTCACCAGCAAAAGCATCAGCCCCATTTGAAGCAGGTAGGGATTTTGAAACACCATGGCGAACGATCCCGAACGGGACGATCCTCCGGAGGTTGCCGGGGCGGGTGAGGGAACCGGGGTGCTTTCCTTTGGGGCGGCGGGCTTCCTGGCTGCATTGCGGTCGATCAGGTTGGTGATGAATGCCTGCAGGACCAGGAGCGCACAGCCGACCAGCAGCAATTCCAGGATGCCGATGGGAGCGATCAGGCGGGCTGCCAGGCGCGATCCGAACACCGCGCCCACCGAGGCACCGAAGCCGACGATCGGAAACAGGCGCTCCCCTTCATTCTTCGAATAGATGTCATTGGCGAATCCCCAGAACTGGGCAACAATCATCATGTTGAAGATCCCGATCCAGAGAAAGAAAGCGACATCAATCCGCACCCCGGCATTCCCGAGCGCATAAAAGACCACCAGGCAAAGGGAAAAAATCGCCGTCACCGTGTTGATCAGACGTCGCCTTGAGGTCCTGGCCACCAGTCGGGCATAGAGGGGAATGATGAACATGAGCAGTATGACCTGTCCTGCGGAGAGATAGCTTTTCAGCTCCGCAGACCCCTCCTTCAGGATGAGGGCCTCGCGCACCGGCTTGAGTACATAGTAAGCGGTCAGGATCAGAAATATGTTCAGGGCCAGCAGCAGGGCGTTGGTGCTTTCCCCGCTGCGCACGTCCGCAAATGCCCGCAGCAGCTTATCGGCTCTTTTGGTAAATCCCATTCGGAATGTCTCCCATGGAAGAAATCAGGTTTCAGGGCTTGCGATCCGGCAAACGTTGCAGTCCGACCAGCTTCCAGCCTTGCGGAAGTTTTTGGAAAAAAACCTGAACGGGCACTTTCCAGGAAGCCTCAGGAGAGTCGGCGGCAGCCACCTCCACTTTGACGAATGCCCCCTTTTCCGCGAGGAGATCGGCGGGGGCCTGGATGCTGCGGCCGGAGGAGGATACCGGGGAGCCGACCGGCGCGCTGCTTCCGTCGCTGTTGTCGAACCGGTACCAGCGGGCTTCGTACCCCCCCTGGGGTTCCCTGGAAAATCCCGCGTTTACGGCGGCATTCTCAAAAGTCAGCCGTCCGGAAGCGTCCAGCCGGAAATCCACCAGCGGATTGACCGCCGGCAGATAGGCCTGGCCGATCTTGTTCCGACGTTTGATCAGCACCTCGGCAAGATGCTTTTCGGCAGCGGTATCGCTGTATTGGCCGGTTTTAACGACCGCCCGCAGCATGTCGTCGCTAAAGGCCATGACCCGGCGCGCCGCCCAGAAGTTGTCGTCCGCCCGGGCCTGGAGCATGGCAGCCGTAGGAACACGCGGCTTCCAGTCTTCCGGCTGAAACCGGTCCCCTTCGAACCGGCCGACGGATTCGTATTCCTCGTAGGGAATCCTCTGCCAGGGCTGAAGGTAGAAGCCCACGGAAACCATGCGCTTCATCATTTTGTCTTTTTCGTAAAGGAATTCGTACCCCTCGTCCCATTCCCGGGGAGCCAGAGCCCCGGTCCCAAAGGTAGATCCGACATCCTGCAGGTAGTGACGAACGACACCGCGTCCGTTTTCGGAGATGACCGTATCGAGGGTATTCAGGGCTTTCATGTCGACCAGGTTGATCCAGGCGCCGAAAACCTTCAGGGCCCGCAATTCACGCCGATGTTCATGCGGCACGATATCGTTGGGATCGTCCATGCGCGACCCGGCATACTTGAACCCTCCGATCACCCGGCCCGGAACGGCCAGGCTGGCGATCATCCGATAGGTACCATCCGGACGACGGTCGGCGCGCTGCAGGACCTTGCGGATGTCATCCGGAGTCATCGGCCGCACCTTGCCGGAAGGGGTATCCATCTTGGCTTTGGGATCCACCTCCAGAAGGGACGGATCGAGGATGGCGATGTAGTTCTCCGTCTGGAAATACCCCAGGGCATGAAAAAGCCTGGTGGCCACGACCACCGCACCGGAGGCGGCTTCCGACTGCCCCGGGGCGTCAAACTGCACAAACCATGTCCGTCCGCTGCTGTCCTTCAGGGTAAATCCCGGAGTGACTCCGGACTCTTTTGCCCGGGTAACGGTAAGCTTTCCCGGAGCCGGACCGGAGAGGGTGTCGGGGCCCCGAAGCAACTCCTCGATGCTCACCGGCCTGGCAAAAATACGGTTGGTAAACCAGTCGGAATCCGGCACTTCATCGATGGAATTGATATTTCCGGCCCGGACCGGAACCGGTTTTCGGTTCACGGCAAAAAGGTTTTTGGCCAGATCGTACATCAGGTTGATCTCGCGATACCGGGCGCCGGAAGCATCGCGCGTGCTTGGTTCCCGCGTGATCGGATCGTCCGGATAAAACTTCGGCGGCTGAGCGCCGGTTGGAATTTGCAGGGATGCGAGCAACAGCAGACCGGCAGCCGCCATCGTCTTTCTATTCATGCCTGTGCGGGTGTTCCTGTTTATCATATCTTTCTCCTGATGATTCTAGAAAGGCGCAGATGCGGCAAAAATGATGGCCCATCCCTCACTGCCGTGGGCCACATCCATTCGCAGGGCGGTAACCGCAGGACCGTGAAAACGAACGCCGACGCCATAGTCATGCTTCATTTGATGAAAGCTGAGATCCTTGAATTGAGGGGCGACCGTTCCCGCATCGTAAAACAAAGCCATATCCAGGAAGAATCGATTGGGAACCCAGCGCCACTCGCCGCTGAAAAGCATGCTGTTACGATCGCGAAACCGGCCGGTGCCGTAACCCCGCAGAGTACTTCCGCTGCCGAGCCAGGGCAAAAGGTAATAGGGCACTTCCGGGTTGCTCCCCACTACCGATTCGAGTTGTCCGCGGAGGGAGAGAATCCAGGTCTCCCGCAGGATCGGAATATGCTGCACCAGCTCCGTGCGGCTCATTTGAAAGCTGTCCATGTTGCCGCTGACATTCCGATAATCGTGAAAGGAATAACGATAGATCCCTCCCCGGCGGGCGTATCCTTCCGCGGGTGCCGTAACGATGCCGACGGATACTTGCGATTGAACGTACGAAGGGGTGGAATGCAGTCCCGGGGCGGTTGCGGGTGTGTACAGTTTTTCGATCGAGGGGGAGAGCCCCGTTCCCTCCTTATCGGTATAATAGTTCAGCCCGGTGCCGCCGCGAAGATGCAGCCAGGAAAACGGTTTCACGGTTGCGCCCCCGTCCAGGTAGGTTTCCTGCAGCCGGAAATTGGTTTCCTGGTCCTGGGTGGTTTTCGCGCCAAGCCCGTAGTAGGGAATCTTCGTGGCATCCATCCAGCCGGTTTTCATGTCGAAGCCGAGCCGCCCGGAAGCGTAGCCTGTCGAAACGGTCTGGAATTCAATCCTTTTGTAATTCTGAAAGGAGTAGAGCCCGCGAACTTCGGCGAAAGAATAATCTCCGTAAAAGTGGCGGTAGCCGGCACCCAAAGTCAAACCCCCGCCGGAATAGACGCTGTCGAAGTACGGATAGAATCCATTCGGATTGGCGCTGAGGAGCCAGCCGCTTTTTTGCATCCGGGTAATAAACTGTTCCACTTTATCCGGCAGATCGGCCTGCAGCTTTTTGGATTTTTCCTCCTGCTGAGCGGCGATCCGATCGATGCGGCTATCCTGTCCGATGGCGCCATGGGTCCAGGCAAGAATCGCCGCCGCCCCATACAACATGAGAGTGGCCCATTTTGGCCCTGTGATTTTCATACTGTTTCTACTCCGATTTGAGGTATGGTTACGACCCGGAAATACCTTCATTCCTTTTTTCCGGGCGGGTACGGAAATTGGCCAGAAGAATATAAATGCTGACCATGAGAATCCAGAGAGGGAAGACCAGCGGAGACCAGTCGAGTTTGCCGCTGCCCAGCAGCAGGAATAACGCCAGCGCGTAGCCGAGAAATGCCATCCCGCGCGGGAAAATCCCGATGCGCAGGGCCAGCGTACAGGTGGTCATCATGAACACCCCGGCCATCTTCATGGCGAACACATTGACAATAACGTAGACTGCGGTGCGGGCGAACATATAAATGCCGGACTCGATTAGCCGGACGGAGAGCGCCTCGTACGACATCAGGAGCCCGCCCGAAAGTGCGGAAAAAGCGAACAGCATGGCCAGAAACAGAATCCCGCTGCCCAGGAAAACAGTGGCAAAGAAGCGGTCTTCGAGGGCGCCCATCCGGTCGCGCAGCACGCCGATGAACCAGAGAAAGGCAATTCCGGCAATCGGCAGCAGATTCAGGGCGAGATGAATGGACCTGCTGCTTTCGGACAGCCACGCTCCGGCATCGTCCGGATGGGCCGGAACCGAAAGCCGGAAGATCGTAAGGGAAATCACAAGCAGAATTGAAAAAACGATACCGGCTGCGGCTCCAGCACGGGGAGCCTTGAATTCCGCGGGAATCATGGCTTTTTCTCCAACCATTATGGCAATTGCTTTTTTGTGTTTTAACCTCTCTTCTTATAAATGAACTCTCCGAATTTGTCTGTTGGACCTTAGACCAATAGGCATCCAATCGTTGTGGGACTTTGGTCTAATTGTGTCTGCCCGAGGGAATCCGATAAACTTGAAAAAAATAGGTGGAAGGTGGAGGTATTTATGAGCAAGCGAACCATTATCTATCCTGTCCTGAGGGTGGCCGTTCTGCTGGCCGCGGGCGCCATCGGTGTCGGAATTGTCATCCGTCCTTTCCTGTGGCCGGGTGCGGCGGCGGCGCAGCCGGCGGTGGAACCGGCGCCGGCCGAGGAATCCTGGCCCCGGGAGGTGGAAAACGGCGATACAACCTTCATTTTCCACCAGCCGCAGATGGACTCCTGGGACGGTGTTCATGTCGAGCTGTTGTCGGCGGTGCAGGTTAAGGTGAAGGGAAGCGAACAGGTCGCGTATGGGGCGGTCCGGGTCAAAGGGGCGCTCCGCGTAGATAAGTCGGTTCGCATGGTCGAGCTCTCGGACCTGGAAATTACCCATGCCGTTTTCCCCTCCAGTCCGGAAAAGCAGGGACTTTACCTTCGAAACATGCAGATGAGGGCGATTCAAAAGGTCCGGCAGATTTCTCTGGACCGCTTCGAGACAGCCCTGGCGGCCATGGAAGCCCAGCATAAGTTCCGGTCTTACCCCCTGAAGAACGACCCCCCGACCATTATCCATTCCAGGGTTCCGGCGATTCTGGTCTATGTAGATGGCTCCCCCGCCTACCGGGCTGTCAAAGATCTGAAGCTGGAACGGGTGATCAACACCCGGCCTTTATTAATGAAGGCCCCTTCCGGGAAGCACTTTTTGCATCTCTTCGACGGATGGATGGAAGCGGATTCGATCCACGGCCCATGGACCGTCTGCCTCAAACCGACGGACCAGCTGACGAGCGCCTTGAAGGATGCCATCGCCGGCGGCCAGGTGGATTTGCTGGAAGGGAAAGCGGATCCGGAAAGCAAGATACCTCCGCCGTCGCTGGCCAAAGGTCCGGTTCCGGCGGTGCATGTCGTTTCGACGCCTACCGAGCTGGTGGTTACCGAGGGGGAGCCCAAATTCGTCGATATACCTGGAACCGCTCTTTCGTATGTGGAGAACACCACGGGGCACATCTTCCGGCATTCCGGCGAAAACCGGCTCTATTTCCTCATTTCCGGGCGCTGGTTTCGGTCCGACTCCAGCCGAGGGCCATGGGAGTTCGTACCCGGCGGAAAGCTCCCTCCCGATTTTAAAAACATTCCGGATGACAGTCCGAAAGAGAACGTAAAAGCCTGTGTTCCGGACACCCGCCAGGCTTTGGAAGCGGTAATCGCTGCCAACATACCACAGACCGCCACGGTCAAACGGGCGGAAGTCAAGCTGAATCCCCCGCAGTTCGACGGACCGCCTCAGCTTAAGCCATTGGAAGGAACCTCCCTTCAATACGCAGCCAACACCGCGACGCCGATCATTCGAGTGGATTCCGACACATTTTATGCGGTGGAGAACGGCGTCTGGTATCGCTCCATTTCCGTGAATGGGCCCTGGAGCGTAGCGGACTCGGTTCCGGGCGTCATTTACAGCATTCCGCCCAACGCGCCTCTCCATTTTGTCACCTACGTGCAGATCTACCGGTCGACTGCAACAACCGTTGATGTCGGGTATACAGCCGGCTATTACGGTACCGTCGTGACCACGGGATCCGGCTACGTTGCCGTTTATGGCACCGGGTATGCCTACAACCCCTGGGTTGGTACGACCTGGTTTGGACCCCCCGTTACCTATGGCTGCGGCAGTGCGGTTACCTATACCCCGTGGGACGGCTGGTCTTTCAGCTTCGGCTACGGCTGGTCCTGGGGATACCCGATGTATCCGATGGGTTGGGGTTGGGGCCCTTATCCCTGGTGGGGGCCGGTCGGCTGGGGGTATTACTATCCCTACCCGTACTATGCGCCGATCTACGGAGGGGTGGCCTGGGGCCCCGGCGGGGCCATGGCCTGGGGGCCCGGAGGATGGGCAGGTACAACCGGAAATGTATATCACCGCTACGGAAACACGGGAGCGGTCACCCGCACCTCCTCCGGGTTCAATGCCTGGACCGGAAATCAGTGGGCCCGCCAGGTGGGAACGTCCTATAACTCCCGGAACGGGAATATCGCTGCCGGGCAGCGCGGTGCCGTCCACAACGTCTATACCGGCGACTATGCCTATGGAGGGCGCGGCTCCGTCACCAGCGGCCGTACCGGCAACACCGTTACCGGCGGCCGTCTCACGGTGGGCAACTCGGAGACCGGGCAAAGCGGAAGCCTCGGTTACCTTCGCGGAGAAAATGGAGGCGTGGCCCGGATCGGCGACAGCTACTATGCGGCCAAAGACGGGACCGTCTACCGGCGAGGATCGGATGGGGGATGGGAGTCGAACTCCGGAAGCGGCTGGAATTCCATGGAAAACAGGCCCACGCCGAATGCCAGTGCGCGGGACAGGAGCGCTTCGACGCGCGAGACGGGCGGACAAGCTCCGACACTGCAAAACCGCAGCACGGCCGGTCCGCAGCCGCGTATGGATACGCGTGAGGTGCGGTCTTCGTCTTCCATATCCCGGGAATCGCTCAATCGCCAGATGGATGCGCGGTCCATGGGACAGACCCGCACGCAGTCCTACCGGAACTTCGGAGGAGGGGGTGGCCGGTTCGGCGGCCGCCGGCGCTGACCGTTCTGCGGCAGGGGTATGCCCGGTGGGAAAGCGATGGGCAAGAGGACAGCCGGACGATTCTAACGCAGAGGCTGCCGGTTCGGGCCGAAATCCGGAGCGTTTCGGGGAAGAGTTACCCTAAAGTCCAATAGACAGCATTCCTTCCCTTGTGCGATGATGCTCCTGATCCTGAGTTTCCTGGAAAAAGCAAATAGCAAACAGGTAGGAAGCTAAGGCACAGAGCAACGATTCACCAACAAACAGGAGGTTTTGAAATGAGTTCATCATCAACATGGAAACGCCGGCTCGCTGCCGCGGCTATCCTGGGGATAGCGTGTGTTGCGGTCCTGTCCGCGCAAGTCCAACAAAGCACTACGGAGCACAAAGGACAATCTTCCCAGCAAGTTACAGTAGAACGTGGGGAAGTCGTATACATCTCCGGCAATGATGTGGTTTTCAAAGGGGAAAACGGGGAAATTCGCCATGTTGTCGTTCCGGACAACGCCAAGGCGACGGTCGACGGGAAAGAAATCACCCTCAAGGACCTGAAAGTGGGGATGAAGCTGGAAAAAACCATTACCACCACCAGCCGGCCGAAAATGGTGGAAACCGTGCGGACCGGAACCGGCACTGTGGTCAACGTCCAACCGCCCAACTACGCCACCGTTCGTTTCGAGGATAATTCGGTTTCCCGCTACAAGATTCCCAAAAACCAGAAGTTCATGATCGACGGACAGGAAAAAACCGCTTTCGAACTGAAGCCGGGGATGAAAATCACCGCGACCCGTATCGTTACCGTTCCGGTGGTGGAAGTTTCGCAGCAGAGCCAGGTAACCGGCAGTGCACCCCCGCCGCCGCCCACCCCGCCGCAGGAAGGCGTGCTGCTGATTGAGGAACCGGCCAAACCCGCTCCCGTGCCGCAGCCGGTTGCGGCAACTCCTCCCCCAGCGCCCGCTCCCGAGCCGGCTCCGGCCAAACTGCCGAAAACCGGCAGTGCCATGCCCCTCTTCGGGCTGCTGGGCCTGCTCTTTACGGGCGCTTCTCTGGGCATAAGGCTGCTCCGCCGGCGCTGATTCACGAGCCTTCGACCGCAATACCCGAAAAGGGTCCCGGGGACGACGTGGCTTCGTTCCCGGGACCGGTTGCGCATAGGATTAGCACCAGGAACGCCAAATCAAGGCTGCAGCCCGCATAACGATGGAGAATTGTAAATGAAATCATGGCCAAAGCATCCGGTGGTCTATGAGATTAACGCCTGGATCTGGATTCAGGAACTGAGTCGCAAGTACGGCAGCCCGATCACTTTCGCCCAGGTGCCCCGGGAGGAGTGGGACCTCATTGCGGATCGGAGGGTGGATGCGGTGTGGTTCATGGGGGTCTGGCAACGAAGCCCCGCGGGAATTGCCATTGCGAATCAGAACCTGAACCTGCTTCAGGACTTCCGGAGTGCCCTTGCCGATTACCGGGCGGAGGACAATGTCGGGTCTCCCTATTGCGTCCGCCAATATGTGGTCGACGATTTTCTGGGCGGTCCGCAAGGCCTGGCCGTGGCCCGCGAAGAGCTCGCCAGGCGGGGGATCAGGCTGGTCCTCGATTTTGTCCCCAACCATGTGGCCCCCGATCACCCCTGGACCAGCCGGCGCCCGGAGTACTTTATCCAGGGAAGCGCAGAGGATCTGCGGAACGACCCGGCATCCTTCGTGGAGGCCGAAGGTCAGGTGTTTGCCTGCGGCCGGGATCCCTACTTTCCGGCCTGGCCGGATGTGCTGCAGCTGAATGCGTTTCAGCCGGGACTCCGGAAGGCGGTGATCGAAACCCTCGCGGATATCGCCGATCGATGCGACGGCGTCCGCTGCGATATGGCCATGCTCCTCCTCAACCCGATCTTCGAGCGTACCTGGGGAAGCCGCGCGGGTCAAAGGCCGGCGACGGAATACTGGAGCGAGATCATCGCCGCCATCAAGGCTACCTACCCGGACTTCCTTTTTGTTGCCGAGGCCTATTGGGACCTCGAATGGGAGCTGCAGCAGCAGGGATTCGATTACTGTTACGACAAGCGCCTCTACGATCGCCTGGAACATGAGAACGCAGAGAACGTACGGCTCCATCTCTGCGCCGATCCGGACTACCAGAGGAAACTGATCCGTTTCATCGAGAACCACGATGAACCCCGAGCCCTTTCGGCTTTTTCACCTCCCAAGGCGCGTGCCGCAGCGGTTCTCACGGCGGCGATTCCCGGAGCCAAACTTTTCCATGAAGGACAGTTCGAGGGTCGGAAGATCCGGGTTCCTGTCTTTCTGGGGCGCCGTCCCGACGAACCGGCTGACCCGGACCTACAGGCTTTTTATCGCACGCTGTTGAAAGATGGCGCTCTGGCGGAGCTGCGGGATGGACACTGGCAGCTCTGTGACCGGGAAGGCTGGCCGGACAATTCCAGTTGCCGCAACCTGATCGCTTCCTGCTGGAAGCATGACGGTGAGTACCGACTGACCGTCGTGAATCTTTCGGACACGGCCGCGCAAGGCCTGGTTCGGCTGCCGTGGGACGAACTCAAGGGCAAGATCTGGCACATGACCGACCTCTTCAGCGGACAGCTGTTGGTGCGCGATGGCGACGAAATGTGCAGCCCGGGGCTTTATGTGGACCTTCCCCCCTGGGGATTCCACGTGCTGACCGAGTGGCAGTCCCGGTGGAGTGATCCCGGCGGCGGCCTGATTCCGGAGTAAGGCGAGCCCGGGTAAAGTCACCGGCAGGCTCCCGTCCTCGAAATCTGCGGAAGAGCCTCCTGCGAGGGCTTCCCAATAAGTTCCACAACTTATTTCCGGAAAAAGCCAAGGGCCAAAGGCCCGGCACATAATAGCCCGGGGTGGAGCGTAGCGCAGCCCCAGGTACGCAGCCGAGATCTGCATAAGGGCTGAAAGCCCGAGACATTCTTTCGTCTTATCCCCAAGGAAGGTCCCGGGTAAAAATCTTTGTACCTGATCGACAACAGAGGATGGGTCTCGGACTTTCAGCCCTTCGTACGTAAGGCAAACCGACCGGGGGCTCCGCTGCTCTCCACCCCACGCTATTATGTCAGCGGGCCTTTAGCCCGCCTTGCTAAATACAAATCCTTGACGGCCCACACGTCCTCCTCCGGAGAAGGAAAACCATTTTTCGTGAGGGCTTCGCAAAAAGTCGGGAACCCCGAAAGGGGTTCCCGATCACAGCCCGGGGTTGCGCCGCATAGGCGCTACCCCGGGTAGGCGGATTTTTTTGAAAATCAGCCCTGTAAGGGCTGCGCAAACACCTGGCACGGCTGGATTTCGCACAATCCTTTCCGGGTTGTCGCCTGCGAGTATCCCTTCCCGGGGTAGGCGCGAAGCGCGCCAACCCCGAGCTTTGTTGCGAAGCCCTATAAGGGCTTTCTCCAACGGAAATTCGAAGATGCCAGCCTTTTAGGAAGGAGTCTCCGTGGTGGCCCGGTAAAAAGCCGGAAGGGGGAGTGGTTGCGCCGCTACAGCTCCGTGACTCCGGCGATCTTTCCCAGCTTCAATGCCTGTTCAGCCGTGGTGGTGGCAAACAGATGCATGCTCCGGGCGATGATTCCGGTCCATCCGGTCTGGTGGCTCGCTCCGAGTCCCGCCCCGTTGTCGCCGTGGAAGTACTCGTGGAACTGAATGAGGTCGCGCCAGTGCGGGTCCTCCTGGAACTTCCGGGTGCCGCCGTAAACCGGCCGGTGGCCCTCGCTGTCACGCAGGAAAATGCTGGCCAGCCGGCGATTGATCTCCTCCGCCACCTGGTAGAGGTTCATATGCTTTCCGGAGCCGGTGGGGCATTCCACAACGAAGTCGTTTCCAAAGTAGGCGTAATACTGCAATAAGGCCCTGATAATCAGACCGTTTACCGGCATCCATATCGGTCCGCGCCAATTGGAGTTGCCGCCGAACATTCCGCTGTCGGACTCCGCCGGCAAATAACCCACTCCGTACTCCTGATCTCCAACACGGAACACGTAGGGATGCTCCTCATGGTAGCGGGACAGCGCCCGAATGCCGTACGGACTCAGGAACTCCTTCTCGTCCAGCATGATGGTCAGGACCCGGCGGAGCTTGGTTTCGTCCACAATGGCGCCCAGCCTGCGGTTCGAGTATCCCGGCTTGAGGGGGTCATGGATAAAAGACCTCAGCTCGGAACGATCCTGCAGGAAGCGTTGCAATCGCTGGGTGTCGGCTTTATCCGACCACAGGCCGGAGCTCTCAAAAACGGTCACGGCGCACAAGGGGAGCAGGCCGACCATGGAGCGAACCTTCAGGCGCATCGATTGGCCGTTCGGCAGGCGCAGCACGTCGTAGAAAAAGCCGTCTTCCTCGTCCCACATGCCGATGTCCCCGCCGCCGTGAATCATGGAAGAGGCTATCCACATATAATGCTCGATAAACTTGCGACACATGGCTACGTAGGCCGGCTTCTCCTTGGCCAGCTGCGCGGCGATCTCCAGCATGTTCTGGCAGAACAGCGCCATCCAGGCGGTGCCGTCGGCCTGCTCCAGGTACCCGCCGGTCGGCAGCGGCGCGCTGCGGTCGAAGACGCCGATATTGTCCAGACCCAGAAAGCCGCCCTCGAAAACATTCTTCCCATCGCGATCTTTGCGGTTTACCCACCAGGTAAAATTCAGCAGCAGTTTTTGAAAGCAGCGTTCCAGCCATTCCAGGTCCCCTTTGCCGCGCCGGACCAGCTCCAGGCGATAGGTGAAGATGGTCGACCAGGCGTGCACCGGGGGATTCACATCGCTGAAATTCCATTCATAGGCAGGCAGCTGGCCGTTGGGATGCAGGTACTGTCCCTGCAGCATTAAATCCAACTGATGCTTGCCGAAGTCCTCATCGACCAGGGTCAACGCCAGCACATGAAAGGCCAGATCCCAGGCGGCATACCAGGGGTACTCCCATTTGTCCGGCATGGAGATTACATCGGCGTTGTACATGTGGTGCCAGCCCTGGTTGCGAGAGGCCGTCCGGACCGGCTTGAAAGGATCCGCGCCGCGCTCCGCAAGCCACCGGTTGACATCGAAGTAGTAAAACTGCTTGGACCACAGCATGCCGGCCAGCGCCTGGCGCATCACATTGGCTTCATCGGCGCTCAAGGAAGCGGGGATCACCTCCGCATAGAAATCATCCGCTTCCTGGCGGCGGGCTTCCATGACCGCGTCAAAGCCGCTGCCGAACGCCTGGCCCTCCCCGGCATTCGGGTGACACAGCCGCAGCCGCAGGCTCCGGGATTCCCCGGCCGGCACGACGAGCGGGTAGAGAGCGGCCGCCTTGGTTCCTGTTTTTTCAGGATTTACCGCATCCCGGCAGCCGTGGACCACATAATCGTTGATGCCGTCCTTGACATAAGAAGTCCGGTTCGGAGTTCCGAAAAGCCGACGGGAATTGGTTTCATTCTCCGTAAAGAGCAGATCCGCCGCGCCCTCCGCATAAAAGCGGCGCTCCCCCAAATCGGGATGCGACACCGCGATGATACCGGCTGCTTCGTTGGTGCCGGTCTGGCGGAGCTCCGGACGGGTGACCGGCTCACCGCTGGCCCACGCGTTGCGGAACCAGAGGGTCGGCAGCACATCGAGGGCCGCCTCTTCCGGGCCGCGATTGCAGATGGTTATCCGGATGAGGATGTCCTCGGTGGAGGCTTTGGCGTATTCGACGAATACATCGAAATAGCGGTCTTCCTCGAATATGCCGGTGTCCAGCAGCTCGTACTCGAACTGCTGACGGCTCCGGCTGCGGTTGGTCTGGACCAGGTCGCCGTAGGGGTAAGCGTTCTGGGGATACTTGTAGAGGTATTTCATGTACGAATGGGTAGGCGTCGAGTCGAGGTAAAAGTAGTACTCCTTGACGTCCTCGCCGTGATTTGCCTCGCTGTTGGTCAGGCCGAACAGGCGCTCCTTGAGGATGGGATCCCTGCCGTTCCAGAGGGCCAGAGCGAAGCAGAGCAGGGACTGGTCGTCGCAGATGCCGGCCAGCCCGTCTTCTCCCCAGCGGTAGGCGCGGGAACGGGCCTGGTCGTGGCTGAAATAATCCCAGGCATTGCCATCCTGGCTATAGTCTTCCCGCACTGTCCCCCACTGCCGCTCGCTGAGATAGGGTCCCCACTTTTTCCATGGAATGTTATTATCCCTGGCTTCTTCCAGTCGCTTCTGTTCCGCGTTCATAAGTCCACCTCATTAATCCTGACGGCGAGGGAGGGCGGGATCTCCAGGATCCTTCCGCTTCGCCGGACCAGGTTCCTTTCTCGTTATGCTAAAAATGAAACGCCGCTCCGAGGACAAAGGCCTGGGTAACGACATCATACTTGAACCGCTGATCGCCGTTGCTGGTAGCGTAATCATTGCTGAGTACCCGGTAGCCGAATCCGAGGGTGGTGCGCTTGCCCACGTCGGCGCCGATTACCGGGAACAGTTGCCAGCACAAGTCCGAGCCGGCGCCGAATCCGCCGAGGTCCGCCAGCATGGTGAAATGCAGGGGGCCGCCGAGCGGCTGTCGGATTTTCACGCCGAGGAGCGGATCGACCCACTGTTTGGTGTCCCGGAAGGTTCCCTTAAGAACCGGTCCCTTGAAATCGAGCTTGCCCTGAATGACATTCCAGCGAAGCCCGAAGGTCAGATCCACCTTCTCATTCAATTGGCGAATTCCTGTAAACGTGTAGCCTCCCTGGTTGAGGTCGACATTGGCGGAAGGCTGGGCCAGGTCCGTACCCAGAGCCATATAAACGGCGTCTACACCCACCCCCCATCGGGATTTGCGGGCCTCAAAGTACCCCATTACACTGAACTGAAGGTTTTCGAAAATAGCACCCGGCCCCACGTCCACTTTCACCTCCTGGTTCTTGACGGCGGTGGTGCCGTTCATCCAGGGAAGCAGAATGTAGGGGGCCACGGTGTACTGCCATTGATCGGAGCTTTTTCCGCCGCTGCCCGGCGACTGGGCCCACGCGGGCAACAGGAAAGCGGACAGCAGCAGGGCGGTCAGAGCTGACTTCGGCAGAAGCCGCCGTGACCGGTTGCGATGGGACGGGATATTCTTCATGAATCGATCTCCTTGGAAAAGGGTTTACAAATTCTGCATGAACACTTCAGGGAAGACGGTCGGCGGTCATTCTTTTTCCTCCGCCAGAGTCTTTTTCGCGGCAGCCAGTTCGGCCTGCTGCTCTTTCCCGACCGTGGGGTACTTGAGATCCAGAGACCCCAGGGCGTCGATGACCGCCGCAGCGACGACAATACGCGTGAACCACTTGTTGTCTGCCGGCACAACGTACCAGGGCGCCTCTTTGGTCGCCGTGGCGCAGATCATGTCCTCGTAGGCCTCCCGGTATTTCTCCCAGTAATTGCGTTCCCGAAGGTCAGCTGCGGAAAACTTCCAGTTCTTGGCCGGATTTTCCAGCCTCTCCAGAAAGCGGCGCTTCTGCTCCTTCTTCGACACATGAAGGAAGAACTTCCGGATCAGGACCCCGTTACGGCTGAGATAGCGCTCGAAGCTGCGGATATCTTCGTAGCGGCGGTCCCAGATTTTGTCGCCAACCAGCGGAGCAGGGAGCTTCTGCTTCTGGAGGAATTCCGGATGCACCCGGACGACGAGGACCTCCTCATAGTAGGAACGGTTGAAAATACCGATTCGCCCCCGTTCCGGCAGAAATTTCTGACACCGCCAAAGATAATCATGATCGAGTTCCTCGGCGGAAGGTGTCTTGAAGGATGCTACCTGGCAGCCCTGAGGGTTGATCCCGGACATGACGTGCTTGATAACGCCATCCTTGCCGGCGGCATCCATCGCCTGGAACAGCAGCAGGATGGCCCAGCGGTCCTGGGCATAGAGCCGGTCCTGCAGTTCGGCCAGGGCGGCCACGCCGGTTTGCAGGGCCTCCCTGGCGCGCGGCTTGTCTTTCGCTTTCAGATCGCCGATGTCATCGGGATCGATTTTCGCCAGGCGGAAGTTCTTCCCGTCCGTGACGCGATAGGGGCTCGAAAAGCGGCCTGCCTTCCGGATCAATTCCTTGAGATTCATTGTAAAATTCTCCGATTTTCCGTTTGCATTCGAATATCCCGCACCGGCAGGGCAATCTGGATGCCTGCGTCCTGCAATTCCTTGTCGATCCTCACACTGGCCGCGCTGCCCGTTTCCACCCATCGGTCGCAGGTAGTGAAGCAGCGCAGCAGGAAGATCATGGAGCTTTCCCCGTAGCTTTTCAAAATGGCTTCCGGTTCCGGTTTCGGAAGCACTCCGGCCGTTTCGCAGGCAGCCTTTTTCAAGATGGTCAGTACGGCATGCGGGTCGGATCCCAGCGCTACCCCGACCTGAATCTCCACTCTCCGGAGCCGGTCCGAAAGAGTCCAGTTGAGAAGATCTTCCGAGATCAGCCGGTTGTTCGGGCAGATCACTTCCGATCCGTCCGGGACCCGGATGATGCTCGAGCGCAATCCGATGCGGGTCACCATGCCGAAGACCTTGCCTACTTCGACCGTATCCCCCACCCGGATGGGCCGCTCAAAGATCAGGATCAGCCCGGCAATGAAGCTGGCCACCAGGTGCTGGAGCCCCAGGCCGATTCCCACACCGACAGCGCTGGCAATCAGCACCACCTGGCTCCATTGAACTCCGGCGCTGGCCAGCGCCAGAAGGATTCCCAGGACGACGATCCCGTTTCGTATGAGCATGGAGACGGTTGCGGGTATGCCCTGGGGGAGTTTCAATCTCGACAGGATGTCCTTTTCGGAAATGAAAGCAACCCAATGCGCCATCCACACCGACACGCTGATAATCACCAGAAACAGCAGAATGCCGCCCAGAGAGAAGGACAGCTGGCCAAAGGACCATTGCCTGGCCAGGACCGCCAGAATCGTATCCAGGAAAGGTTTCGAGAGCCCCAGCATCAGAAGAGTGACCCACACCCAGATGATCAGTGCCCCCATGTGGATCAGCGACGGAACGCGGCGCTGAAAGGTGCTGCTCTGCTCGCGAATGGCCAGAGACCATCGGGCGGCAGGCGAGTGAAACAGCGGGTAGAGGAAACCCTCCAGGGACATAACCGCCGCGAACAGGGCCGCTCCGGCGAAGGCGCTGCCGATGCAGGCATTGGCCAGCAGTTCGGCCAGGGTGACATTTCCGGCCAGGTTGGAAAGCAGCGATCCCACCAGGACCGCCGCTCCCAGGCGCAGCAGCTGCAGCCGCGCCTTTCTCCACGGTCCGATTCCGGAGTGCGAAGCCCGGAGATCCACCCGCACCCCCCAGAGAGCACCGAACAGGCCAAAGCCCGACAGGGCCAGAAGGAAAATCCGATATGGCAGCTCGGATGAGGCGATCAGCAAATCCAGGCGGCGAAGAACATACAGCGCGGCAAGAAAGTAAAAAGACGAACGCTCCTCGCGGGAAAGCGCTCCGGAGACCACCCGGGATAACGGAAATACCAACAGCAGCATAGGCATCCGGTAAAGGACCAGGGGGGCATTCGGGTAAATAAGGAAGGACAGCATAAGCGAAACGACCAGCGCCGCCGCCACCGGATGGCGCAGGGCCTCCGGCGATTTCTGGTCCTCACCGCCGGGATCGGACCACCGTCGGCTGCGGCGGCTCACGGTGAGGCTGAGCCAGATCAGGAAGAACGAAATCAGCAGGTGCAGCCACAGGCGCCACCGGTGTTCGGTCAGGTAGTCAAGCAGCGGCATCAGGCGGTGCAAAGTGAAGCGCCGGATAGCCTCGTCCATCGATATGTTTGTTTTCCCTGACAGGATGGCGCGCCACAGGGGTTCGCTGTCGATCGTCAGCAGCCGTTTTCGAATTTCGTCAAGGGCCTCATGAATGCGCGGCAGCATGATATCCGCCGCAATGAGCTGCTCGGAAATCCGGTTCTGAACGGTCAGCAATACCGGTCGGCAGGTGCGGAGCTCTTTCACCGTTTCTTCTATCTTCTGCTGGATGGAGCGGATCAGGTCACGGGTCGAAGCCGGAGCATCCTGTGCCGCCAGCGACTGATAGGTAACGCGCCAGAGCGCTTCCATCCTGGCCAGCTCCTCCCGTCTCTCTTCCAGCATCTGGGACCGGGGGACCAGCATCTCCTGCAATCGCTTGAGGCGTTGATTGATTTGCAGCAATTCCTGCCGGAGATTAAACAGCTCCTCCATCTGCAGAGGGGTGCCCCCTTCGAGCTCCGGTTGGATTCTTTTCAGGGAGGCGGTCAGCACGGACAGCGGCTGTTCCACATCCGCCAACCGGACCGCTGCGTCCAGATCGATTCGGATACGTCGCAATCGGAGGTTGGCTGCTTCTACCTCGGAGGCGATGTTGGTGATCGGAACGGGACTTGGCAGCTCCTCCGGCTGCGCGGCCGACGGAGAGGCTGAGGCCGGACGACTCTGTGCGGACGGTGCCGGGCCCGCGGTATTTCCGGCCTGTGCCCGGCAATCGAAGATTGCGGTGCAGGACAGGAGCAGGATTCCAGCTGGAATTCCGAACCGAATTCTTCCTCTCATGGTACCTACCTCCTTTCCCCCCGCCTTTGACGAGATGCGAATATGTCCTAATGTTTATGGCACTTTTCATGCCAAAAGGCGACTCTCTCGCCAGGGTCGTCTAAATGCTTGAACGGGAACGGCTTGACTATGAGGGATACCGGGATGCCGGGAACCGTGGGTGCGGCGATGAGGCGACGGGCCGCCCGTGGCGCGAAATGTCGTTCCTTTCTCACTCCGGGGCGATTTTTTGCGAAACCATCTTTATTGGATGGCACCGCAAAAAGAAAAACAGGAAGTCAGAGTGCAGTAGCCGGAATCCAGAATATAAAAGACAACTTTCTACGGGTTACCCTATCCTGAATTCTATCTTCTGGATTCTGAATTCCAAAACTGACAGGGACGGCGGAACATAACAATACATACTTTTTTCAGCTTCTTCCTCCTTGTCTGGATCCGGAATGTGCGGTAAGCTTAGCGCATGATACACATGCGGACTGTTGTGGGCGCCCTGCTGTCCATGCTTATCCTGTTCTGCTTTGTGGCGTTATTCCATTCTTCGGCGCAGGCTCAGGCCTGGAAACGGGAAAAACACCGGGACTGGGAGGCTTCGGCTTTCTGGGGCGGCAGCTTCCTCGGCGTCGGAACCTACCGAACGCCTGTGGAAGGGTCGAGTTCCGAAGCCTCACGAACGGTCCGAATCCGATACGTTCCCAGCTATCAGCTGGGAGGCATTCTTACCAGCAATCACGGGGATCGTTGGGGCCTGGCTCTTGCGTACTCCTTTTCCAACCAGGCCACGGTTTTCACCAATCTCTCCGATTCGGTACCCCTGCTCCATGTGCGCCAGTCAATCCACCGTATCGCCTACAACATACTTTTTTACCCCATGAACCGGGAGCATCGTCTGCGTCCCTATGTGTTTGCCGGGCCGGGACTAGCCTTCTTCGACATCCGTAGATCGTTCCGGGATAATGCCGCCGACAAAGGGGTTATGCTGAAGGACTCTCTGAAAGTGACTGTGAACTGGGGGGCAGGTTTTAAGTGCCTGCTGATGAAACAGCTGGGTATTTATCTGCAGTTCGATGACGGCATTTCCGGAATTCCCAGTTACGGGTTGCCTAAGACAACAGGATCTACAGCAGGCTTCCGGCCGGAGGGATGGAAGAACAACTGGCTGGTCAGTATCGGAATCAACTACCAGTGGAACTGGAAGTAGCTTCCCTGGTCCTCAGGGAATGGCCCGCCAAACTTGCAGGCTGAACGAAAGGGCGGCGCCGACGTCGCGGTCTTTTTCCAGCCAGATCTTTCCGCCATGATCCTCAACGATCGATTTGCTGATGGTGAGCCCTATCCCCAACCCATTCTCTTTGGTGGTAAAAAACGGCAGAAACACCGAGTCCTTGTTGGCCGGTTCGATCCCCGGACCCGAATCGATGACGCGGATGACGACCGTTTCCGGCGCCTGCATGCCGGAGCAGATGGTCAGGGTGCGGGGCGTACTCCCCTTCATCGCGTCCAGGGCATTGGTGATTAAATTCAAAAGGACCTGCTGCAGCTGAACGCAGTCTCCTTTGACCAGAGCGAGGTCGGTCTGCAGATCCAGGCGAAGAGAAACGTTTTCCAGCTTGATGCGGTTCTGAAACAGTTCCACGACCGTCTCGACCAGGGCATTGATCTCCACGGGTACCAGCCGTACCTCACTCCTTTTCACCAGTCCCCGGATCCGGCGAACGACATCGCCGGCGCGCTTGCCATCCTGAATGATATCCTGCAGGATCTCCAGGATTTCCGCAGGGGTATTCTCCAGACGGGACAGCAGCAGCCTGGCGGCCGTGGCATTGTTCAGGATGGCCCCCAGCGGCTGGTTGATTTCGTGGGCCAGCGAGGTGGAAAGCTCGTTCATCGACAGAATACGGGACAGATGCGCCAGCTCACTTTGCAGTCTTATCCTCTCTTCCTCATTCTGACGCCGCTCGGTAATATCCAGGGAAACGCCCATCATGTTGTCCGGCTCGCCCGAAGGTTTCAGAAAGGACTGGGCGCGGACTCCCATCCAGCGTACCCTCTTATCCGGGAGGACAATGCGGTATTCCAGTTGGACGACCCTGCCGGATCGAAAGCCATCCCTTACCGCGTCGGCGACCCAATCCAGGTCATCGGGGTGAAGCGTGCTGTAAAAGGTGTCCCCCGTCGGCATGCAATCCAGCGGGAGACCATATAATTCCAGACTCTTTTGGGTGGCCCATATTTTGTTGGACTCATAATGCCAGCACCACAATCCCGCATTGGCAGAATCGGCAATCAGGCTCAATTGCTCTTCTCTGTGGCGCAGGTTCGTTTCGGCGATTCTCCGGTGCAGCGCGCTGGAAAAGATCTGCGATACAATCTGCAGTTCGGAAACAAGCTTCCTGGTCCATGCCCGCTCCTTCCGGACGGAACTGAATCCCATGGCCCCAATGACAGAGCCTTCCCCTACAAACAGGGGGAAGGCCACCACGGATTTCGCACCAAAGTATTGCCAGGACTTCCGGTCGCGATCGGCCCCGGCGGGCGCATCCGATGTCAACGGCAGCACGACCGTCTCTTTTTTACTTATCTTCTCCACGGTCCAGGGGAAAGCATTCTCCGCATCCAGCTCCCTGGGAATCTCCTGGCGGAAATCCTCGGAGGCGTAGAAATGGGTCAACCGGAAACGGCGGAAGAAATCTCTTGAAAACTGCCAAAGCATGGCGATATCCAGGTCCAGGGCCCGGCAGACTTTCCTCTGCGCCGTTTGGATCTCGTCTTCTATCCTGTCGACCGATATGGAAATAAATTGATTGGAGATCTCGATCAACAGGCTTTCAAAAGGCAGGAAACCGTCCGTCCCCTTTTTCGGGGATCCGGGCCGTTTGCTTTCCTTTTTTTTCGGCGTTATGGTCCGATGTCGTGTTTCTGCTGCCAATTGCTCATTCCGGAGTAATTTAAAGGATGTATTATAGGGCTGAACGAAACGGCTATCAACAAAAAATCTGTAGCGGTGCCGTCCCGGACAACAACCGTCATCAGGCGATATACGGACGACAGGGGATTCCCCTCCGGCACGATGGACCGGCGAAAGGGGCTTCGGCCTAAAAGGCCTGGCCGATCGAGAAATGGAAAGCGCCCCTGGATTCTCCGGGCAACCGGTCGAGTTTCCAGCCGTAGTCCAGGCGGATCAGAATGAAGGGATTTCGTATCCGAATGCCGAATCCGGCGGTCTTGCGCACATCCGCCAGGCGGAAATCGGAGGCTTTGGCCCAGACGTTTCCGAAGTCCGAAAACAGGGCCGTATCGATCCATTGGTAGAGAGGAGCGCGCAGTTCGCCGTTCAGGAAAAGCAGCGCCTGGCCGCCCACCGGCTGGCCGTCCGGCAGCTTGGGGCCGAGGTCATTCTGTGTGAATCCGCGGACGGTGGAACCGCCGCCGCCGAAGAAACGCTCGGCGGGAGTAACCACGGTGCCCCCGAGCGGGCGGAGGAAGCCTGCGCGGATTCCGGCGGCGAAGATAAATCGCGGGCGGCGGACTTCCTGGAACGGAACCCTGCCCGGTCGCGACAGGCCCATGTACTTGAAATACTGGCCGAAATAGCGGCCGTATCCCAGGTTCCCGCCGAGTGCCCGGGAGGCAATCTCGACGGCATGCGAGGTGTAGGAACCGCGGGTCGGATCGAATATCTCATCGCGCGTGTCGCGGCTCAGAACCGAGAGGACCGGGGAGGTAGTGGCTTTCAGGGCGGTGGTCTGCGGATCGAGAGTGCTCCGCGGATCGCTGCTCCGGAGCGTGACCTCGGCACTCTGGAAGCGGTAGCCGTAGGAAAAGGTGAACTTTCGGCTAAATTCGACCTGCTGCTGCAGGGTAAGGCTTTTTTCGACGATCTTCAGATGGTCGATCCGCCGTACCTGGTGCGTCCCGTCAAGAGTGGTGCTGAGGTCGGACCGGCCCAAGAAAGGCTGAGTGAAGTAAGTTCGCTGATTGAGCTCCTCCCGGTCGGCGATGATCCGGTAGCCCAAATAACGCCCTTCTCCCAGCAGGTTTCGGTTGCTGAAGTCGACAATCCCGCCGGCGCCGCGGGAGGAGTCGTAGGTGACCCCGTAGTCAAGACTGAAAGGTTTGGGCTCCCGGACCTGCAGCTTCAGATCGAGAGGCTGTGTGGGAGCCGGGGACGATGGCGTCGCGGCCGTTGTCTCCGCGCTCTTCCCGTCATCCGGCGGCTGCAGGGTGATATCCGCCATGCTGTAGGTTCCGGACTGGAACAGTTTTCGGCGGATGCTGTCGATCCGGTCCCCGTCTGCGGCCTGCCCCTTTTTCAGCGAAACCCGCCGCCGCAGGAACTCTTCGCTGGTTTTAACGGTGCCTTCGACCTGAATGTCTGCGACTACGCTCAAGCGATCCTCCCGGATACGGAACCGCAGGTCGACCATCGCATCCCCGGGCCGGAGCTTGGCCACGGCCTCCACCTGTGCCTCCCGGTAGCCCTTTCTCCAGTAGTAATCCTGCAGCGCCCGGGAAAAATCGTCGCGTTGCGCGGCGACATAACGGTCGCCCACCCGGGCTCCCAGTACCTTGCGCAGCGCTGCGGCGGCGATTCCGGCGTTGCCTTCAAATTGCAGCGATCCCAACCGGTAGCGGGGTCCGGTGTCCACCGGGATGATCCAGCGGTAAATGCCCTCTTCCCGGTTCCGAACGGCGTGGGGAGGGGCGGCCTCTGCGCTCAGATAGCCCAATCCCTGCAGATATCGGATCGTTTCCTGTCGAACGGCGTCCGGGTTTACGGAGATTTCTTCGTGGAGGCCCGCTTTTTGTACCGCCTTTCGAAGGTCTCTGGCCAGGGCGGCCTTCGGCCCCTGGAAAACCAGCTCCACCTGGCGATAGCGCGGGCCGGCCGCAATCTCAAAAACGACTTTCCTGGCGCCAACCTCCTCCGCTTGCGCTTCCACCCTGGGCTCCACGGTCGCATCGCAAAAACGCTCGCGGGTCAGGTAGCGTCGGATCAGAGCGGAGGCTTCCGCCAGGCGCTGCGCGTCCACCACACTTTCCTGCCAAATCCCGGCGATTTGTTTTCTGATTCCTTTCGGCAGGTCGATCCCCCGGAAGTCAAACGATACCGGCCGGCCGGAATGCAGGATGAGCTTCAGCCGCACGCTGCGTTCCCCGCGTTCGCTTTCCTGCCGGAGATTCATCTCGAGGTAACCCTTCCGGGCGAAGTACCGGGTCAGGGCTTCCATTTTTTCCTGCACCTCGATGGAGTCGTATTTTTGGCCTTGTTTCAGCCGGAGCTGTTTCAGGATCTCCTGGCGCGGAAGCGAAAGCTCTCCCTCCAGGTCCAACGAAGAAATTCTCAGAGAGGACGCCCGCCGTGTCCCGCGGATGTCGCCGGTTGCGCTCCCCCCGCCAAAGCGCAGCCTGTGGCGCACTTCGCCGCGATCCGTGTCCTCCGTCTGGCTGACATAGCGGCCTTGGATGGTGCGTCGCCAGTCGTACTCGCCGATGACGATCTTGTCGTTGCTGTTCTGCAGATTGATGGAATAGGTCAGGCGCAAATTCGGGGTGAGGTTCTGACCGATGGTCAGCCGGGCGGTGGGATCGGAATCGGGGGAAATCAGGCTGGGCTCGATTCGGAAATCGCTGAGGCCCAGAGCCCGCCGGACTCGCATGTTGAAGCCGCCTGCCATGGTCGAGCCGAAGAGGGCCAGTGCCGATCGGGACATCTGCCTTCCGCTCGAGATTCGATCCGCATTGTTCACCGACCCGGTCAGAAGCAGGGCGTAGATCTGCTCTTCGGTGGCCGGCGGGTCGGAACTGAAAACGGCCTTCAGATCTTTCAGACCCCCCTGGGCATGGACCGTTACGGTGTATTCGGCGATTCGGGTCTGAGCCTGCAAATCAAGCGTGGGTTCGATGGCGTTCTCTTTGGTGAAGGAGACTGTGGCCCGGGAGACGGTAAAGATGCGATCGCCGATATAAACGCGGCCTCCCTCTTCCAGTTCCACGCGCCCCAGGAGGGACGGGCGGTCGGTGGTGCCTGTCAGGCGGAGATCGGCATAGGCATCCACTCTCGCCAGATTGTTGTCGATGCTCAGCGGCGAGACGGTGCGGATTTGCAGATTCAACCGGATCGGTTCGAGCAGAGGGTTCGGTGCGGCGCCCGGGACCGTTGTGGCTGGCAGGCTTTGCAGATGGATCGCTTCCCGGTGTTCTCCCTCCTGCAGGAGCACGGACCCGGAAACGAGCAAGGTGCGTCCCTCGGACCGCGCCTCCAGGTCAAGGTTCGAAGCCGTGCGCAGGCCTTTCGGGTAATCCAGGAAAAGGTTGGTGCCCCGGATCCGGGCCGCCAGATCCCTCAGCCCCTGGCGGTCGAAGCCGAAGGCCCCTTCCGCCGTGAGCCGGCCGCCATTCAGCCGGCCGCGGAAGCCGGTCAGCGTACCCCGGGTCCCGTTGAACTCGAGGCGTCCCTGGAAGTCTTCGGCCGACAGGGGAGGAATGGGGAGCCGGAATCGGCCCCCTTTCACTTCGATGCTGCCGTGGAGCTGAGGGTCACGAAATGTCCCGCCGACGGCAAGTCCGACGGCAACCGTGCCGGCGGCGCCCCATGTGCCGCCGGCCGGCATCAGCTGCTGGGCATCGGAAGTGCCGGTAATCTTCAGGTCCAGAGTCCCCTCTTCGAGCAGCCCAAGGGAGCCCGTTACCTGAAGTTCGGTCTGCGGGCCTTTCAGCAAAAAGCGCTCGACGGACAACTGCCCATCGGCGATGCGCAGAAGAGACTCCCCGACTTGAGCTACCTCGGATTTTTCGGTTTTCAGGCGCAGCTCTGGGAACCGGATCGTGGCGCGCAGCAGGCGCAGCTCCGGTCGGGGAGCCTCCCCTTCCGCCCGCAGGCGGAGGTTGCCGGCCAGCCCGCCCGGGATGTCGGCCAGAACTCCCGGGTCGATGTTTTCAAGCTCCAGTTCTCCCTTCATCACCCCGGAGGCGTTCCCTGGTAAAAGAGCGGATAACGGGAAGGAGGCCTGCGCCCGGATGCGGCCGTCCGCCAGATTCGCCTCCAGCTGCCGCACCACGATTTCCCTGGTATCGATGCGCAGGTCGGTGGCGATCCGGGTCAGCGGTGTCTTCAAGCCGGGGATCCGCAGCGTTCCGTCCCTGCCGCTGATTTCGGCAGAAAGGGCGGGATCGGACAAAGATCCGCGCAGCGCGGCGTGCACCTGCAAACTGCCCTGCACCTCGAGCTCTTCGATTCCCGGCACCAGGCGGGGAAGCAGAGTGACCGGAAGGGTCCCGTCCATGAACAGTCCTTCTCCCGTTCCTCCTGCCGACCAGGAGATGGAGCCCCCTAGCTGCAGCGTGGCGTCGCCGAAGGACAGCGATGCGGGGGCCAGGTGCAGCGTCTCCCCATTCCATTCAGCGAGGATCGGCTTGCTGGTCCGGATCTCGTGGCCGGCAAACCGGAGGAGCAGATCCTGCAGAAGAGCGCTGGCGGTCAGCTCCCTGGGGCGTGCCAGAGGCCCGTCCACCTGGATCCGGCCGGCCACGGAGCCTTCCATCGGAAAGCCCTGGCGTGACGGCAGGCCGAGACGTCGCAGGTCGGTCCCTGCCGACTCGGCCGCAGCGGTTACAGGAAACGGGCTTGCCAGACCCGCCTCGCCGGAAAGTGTCGTGGAAAGATCCGGGAAATCGAAGAGAAATTGGATCCGATTTCCCACCGCGCTCCAGGTGCCTGCCAACGCTCCCAGATTCCGTTCGGCAGCCGATATCTCCCTGCCGCTGAACCGGCCTGCCCAGGAGGGAGCCGACAGCGAGGTCCGACCTTCCGCGGCCAGCGAAAAAATTCCACGGATCCCCGTACCGTCCGGAAGGGTCATCGAATCGATTCTCCAGTCCGCGGCACTCACCCGAAAATCAAGGAGGTCTCTGTCCCAGTCCAGCGAACCGGAGGCCTCCAGCGGGCTCTCTCCGGAACTGCCGGGCCTTTCCAGGCGCAGCGTGCCGCGGGCCGGCTCGCCGCCGCCGATCCGGAATCCGGCGGAAAGCAGCCCCAGGTTCTCCCCGAGAATCCCTAATTCACTGCTTTGCAGCGTTCCTTCGATGACCGGTCGGGAAAAGGTCCCCCTCGCTGCCAGGTTCCCGGACAGCCGGCCGGCGAGCGGGACTTCCAGGCCGAGTCCGGCGAGCAGGGAGGGCAGAGCCGCATGATCAAACCCGGCCTCCAGGGAGAGGGAAGGAGAACCGGCCGAACGGGTGTCGATCTCGCCGCTCAGCTGCCCATTCTGTCCCTGCCACGAAAGACGGATGTCTTCCAACCTGCAACGGCCGGTGGCATAGTCAACCCTCCCCGTCAGGCCGATGTCCTTCAGGCGCCCGATGCGCAGCGATGCGGAATCGATCCTCACCGAAACGCGCGGGTCAGCCGGAGAGCCAAGGACCTGGGCGCTCCAGCTCGCCCTGCCGTCGAGCGGCGGGGTAGTATCGGCGATGGCCGCAGGCCAGGCTCGGCGCAGGACCTGAAAAGCGGACGCCCCCTCGTCCATGGTACCTGCGAACTGTCCATGCCATTCCTCTGAAACCCGGTCAAATCGCAGGTTTCCGCCGAACTGGAAGCCGGAGCCGCGCATGCCGGTGAATTGCAGCGCGAGATTCCGCGCATCCAGTTCCAGCCGCAGCGCCCCTCCCAGCGCCAGGAACCGGGTCTTTTCGCCGGGATCCTGAGGGGCGATCTTCATATCCAGAGCCAGGCGGGCGGCCTGCCAGTCGGCTCCCTCCCAGGTAACCCGGGCGGTTCCGGATGCCCTTCCGGCAATGGCCGGCCTAAGGCCGAACCGGCTCATGAGCCGACCTGTATCCAACTCCCGGGCCGTTACCTGGAGCGAGCTCCGGCCCGCCCTCTCTGCCAGCCGAATCGAACCGGATGCGGCCACGGTTCCCATCGGTGAGCGGGCGGAAAGTTCCCTCAGGGCGAGTTCCGAGCAGGCCTGGTCAAAGTGCAAAGAGGCTTTGCCGGACCAGGGATCCATGCCGGACAGGCGAAAGTCCTTCGCTTCCAGCGAGCCCTCGGCCGTGAGCTTTCCCACGGGCCCGGTTACCAGGGCGTCGAGACGGACCGCACCGTCCGGCGGATCCGCTTCGCCCAGAGCTCTGCCCAGATCGCCCAGCTGCAGCTCGGAATGCAGGGTCAGATCGAGCGACGGTTCCTGCCGATTTCTTATCCGGCCCTGCAGGTGCGCCGAAACACCCGGAAAACCGACGGTCATGGACTGGACTTCCAGGTCCGCAGAGACCAGTTTTCCGGCCAGATTCAGCTCGTCGACGGCGAGGCGGCGGCGGTCCAGGGCGACATGCCCGGGAGCGAGCAGCGCCAGGGCAAGGTCGCGGCGACCGGCATTCTCCGAAGAAGTCAGGCGCAGGCGGGGCAACTCGATCCGTACATCCCGCGACCGGTCTTCGTAAAGCACGGACCCTTCTTCCACGGTTATGGAGGAGGACAGCCTGCTCCAGTCAAAAGGAGCGGATGGTTTTGCCGGAGGAAGGTTGGTCCGGCCGTCCGGGGTGACAACCCAATGGAGAGCAAGATTCCGGATTCGGATGTCCCGGACGGCGGAAAAGCCCTGAAACAGTCGCAGCGGGCTGAAATGCAGGGTGGCGGACTCGAGGAAGGCCAGGGGAGGAAGATCTTCGGCCGAAGCCGAGCGGACGGCCAGCTTTCCGATCTCCAGCTTTCCGCGGAGCAGGTCGAATCGGAAGTCCGCGGCCTCGACCGAAGCTCCCATCGTCGGCTGGGCGCGGGCCGCCAGGATGGCAAAAAGAGTGCGCTGCACCCGGGGAAGGTGAATCAAGGCCAGCGCGGTCGCGCCGATAGCGGCCGGCACGGCCAGAGCAACGATCCATTGCTTCCACCGAATGCGTCGAACCAAAGATGCCACCCCCGAAAACGCTGTTGTTATCGAAAGGCCATCCTCTTCCTGCCGGGGAGGTCTGGGGCTGCCTGCCCGGCGGTTCGGGGGATGCTACCGGGCAACGAGGCCCGCTTTTTTCAACTCATTGCCTGCCTTTTCCGTCAGCTTCCTCACCACCTTATCGGCCTCCTTGGCATCGGTGATCTCGCTGTCCCCTTTCCACACCAGCAGATCCTGGTCGAGGGAGAAAATCAGGGTTTCCACCAGTACGTTCATCTTCATGCCCACCGATGCCGGCACATAAAGGTTGTTCATGGCGTAGTTGTAATAGCTGGAGAAATTCACATACGTGGTTTCCGAGATGTAGGGCTGCCCGGGTGTGGCAAACATCTCCGGCTTGACCTCCACTACCCGCATGACCACCACCCCGGTTGCACCGGCATCGGCAAGGAGCCGTTTGGCCTCATCGCGGTTCTTCTCCAGATCCTTCTGGAACAGGCTGCTTCCCGCTATTCCCTGTATTCCTCGCCGGGACAGCTCGTCGATCAACGCTCCTTCGGCGCTTTCCCGGTTGGCAGGCTGAACGGTAAAGATAAAGACGGCCACCTTTTTCCCTTTCCAGTTGGCCGGTCGGGCCGCCGGGTTTTTCCAGGTTTTGACGAATTTGATTCCGCCCCAGACCGGCAGGCTCAGGGCCAGCAGGAGCAGGGCAGCAACGAAATAATTTCTATTTTTCATGGAAACTCCACCGGTATTTTATGGATCCGTTTTTTTTAAGGGCGCAAATACCAAGGTCTGCACCGTACCCCCATTCGTCGGATATGTCAATGTCAGCTTTCCGGCGAGAAAAGCGAACCGACGCGCATGCTGCAGGGCCTTCCGGAATCGGCCTTCGAATCGATCGATCGTTTCGCCGCACGACATTTGGGTGACGGTCATGGAGCCGACGCTGATTTGGCCGGCAGCGGCGCTTTCGACAGGGGCCGAGTAGCGGTTGCAGCCCCCGCTGCCGGACAACCGGTTCCCATCGACCCGCAGGGTGATCCGCAGATCGGACGGAATCGTCTCCTCCTGCGCCAGTCGGGTGAGCTGCCATTCCTGCCGCCCCAGATCCTGCAGCGAAAGCGTTCCCCGTACTTTGGCCGGCTCTTCCTGCAGCCCGGTTCGCGCCATCGTCCAGCGGCGCATCGCTGTTTGCGAAGGGCAGCAGGCCGGATCGCCCGGACCGGCCTGCACCACGTCGAGTTCGATGCGCCCGGCGATGATCCGTCCGGAGTAAACCTGGATTCGGTCGCCCAGCAAAAGAGTGGTTATGTTCTCCGCCGCCGGGCCGCGCCAGGCGGCCACGGCCAGGTAGAGAAACGTTCCCGAACCACCCGGCAGGGAAGAGAGCAGAACGGCTGCCTCTTCTGTGCCGTCGCCATCCAGATCTCCGGTGAGGCGGAAATCCGGTAAAAGTTCGATGCGGGGATGCCCGGCACCGCCGGTTGCGGTTGGTCCCTTCTCCCGGACTCCGTTGCGGAGCCGGACCGGATTCTTTTCGATTCCCTCAAAGGACAGATGGGCGATCTGCTCCCACGACGGGGCACTCCTCTTCCCATTTTGAAGCGCGGCAGGGAGAGCATCCGCTCCCGCTGCCGCGAGTAGGACTGCCAGGAATAGGGCCCGCTGCAAAACCACAGGTACCTTCCAAATTCCGACCTCCGCGCTGCATCGGAGGGAAGTACGAACCTCGGCTCCGATTGGCGGGAGAGGTGTCCGTCGGATCCGACGATTATTTTTTAACCGGGGGAGGGAAGTTCTGGAGCAGCTTGGCGACCGCCTTCTCCAGGTTCTTCTGCTGCTTTTCCGGCTTGGCTTTCTGGTCGATGGTTTTACTCACCAGGCCCCGCCAGATCAGGCTTTTCTGGGCGGTGTCATTGATGTCCAGCGCCAACTGGCCAATCAGGATGGTGGAAGTCTGCCCGGTGGTCGTCGACATGCCGCCGCCGCCGCGGTACCAGCCGCCGCGGTACCAGCCGCCGCCATAACCCCAATCCGAGCTGTAGGAGGTGAATTCCTTCTCCTGGGTCACCGCCGCCTGGTAGCCGATATACAGATCGGCCGTGTCGCTGTCCGACCTGGTCAGGCCCTTCTTGCCCAGTTCGGCGTCGATAGTGGATTTGACCTGCTTGTCCAGCATATCGGCGAGCTGCACTGCGCCTTTGAGCACCGTCCATTTGTAAGTTTTGAACTTGGAAAAATCGGTACTCTTGTCAAAATTATACCGGACATCCTGTGCCCATCCCAGGGATGTGCAGACCGACAGTAGCAGCAAAAATAGGGCCATGGGTGGAAAGGCTGTGTTTCGTTTCATAGGAATTCCATTCTTTTTTTTATCGTAAGAAAATTGTGGCCGGAGTGTTCCAGACGCTCTTTATTTCAGGTTGCCGATTGCCGTGCCGATCACCTGGCCGGAGACGATCAGTTCGACGCGACGATTCTTCTGCCTGCCCTCGGACGTCTCGTTGGGGGCCACCGGCACAGAAAAACCCCGGCCCACGGAACCGATCATCGACTCCGGGATCCCCTGGGTGATTAAATACTGCTTTACCGATGCGGATCTTTGTTCGGAGAGCTTCTGGTTGAAGTCCGCGGAACCGACGTTGTCGGTGTGTCCTTCGGCTTCAAGCCGGAGCTCCGGATAGTTCAGAATGATCCCGGCAATCCGGGCCAGCTTCTCGCGGGCCTCCTGGCGCAAAGTGAACTGACCGGTGTCGAAAAGCACGTCCGACATGTTCACCACCAGGCCGCGCTCCGTATCGCGGGTGTCCAGCACCTGGCTGAACTGCTTGAGCAGCTTGGCGCGCAGCTCTTCGGCGGCCTTGCGCGCCCGCTCGGCTTCCGCTTTGGCGGCCTCTTCCTTGGCCTGCAACGCATCGGCTTCCGCCTTAGCCTTGGCTGCCGCGGCATCGGCTTCGGCTTTGGCCTTGGCCGCGGCCGCGTCGGCTTCCGCTTTAATTTTTGCTTCCCGGGCCGCGGCCAGTTCGGCCTGGAGCCTGGCTTCCGCGTCCGCTTTCCGTTTTGCCTCGGCGGCTTCCGCCGCCGCCTTGGCCTCCGCCTCCGCCTTGGCTTTGGCGGCGGCCGCCTCCCGTTCCCGGGCGATTCGCTCTTCCTCCTGCCGCTGGACAGCCAGGGCGCGGGCATCTTCAGAGAACTGGACCGCCTGCCGGGCTGCGGTGATGATTTCCTTCTTCTGGGCCTTTCTGGCGAGGGTGTTTTCGGCCATTTTCAAACTTGCTTCCGCTTTGGTAAAGATCTCAGCGGCGTATTTCCCGGCCGATTTCGACCTGGCAATTTCCATGGCATTGCGGGCCTCATACATCTCCAGGGGAACGCGGGTGAGGTCCATGGTGAGTGCCAGCGGATTCTCTTTCTTCTGATACTGGTTTCTCTTCATCAGCTTGTAGTCGTTGACCACAAAGAGCTTTCCCTTGGTATCCTTGCGAATTTCGTTCTCCAGAATCACCATTTCGCTGGGCTGGCGGACGGCGAAGTAGGGTTCGGCCGTGACCAGGAGCGAGAACACCTGCATCTGGGTTGTGGAAAGGAGCTTTCCGTTTCCTTCTTTATTGGTCAGGATCTCGCCCAGGTTGCTGGCCCGCCCTTCCGGGGAAACGGCCCAAAGCACATAGGTCAGAAACTCATCCCCGAATTTGGTGGGTTGTCCCAGGCCCTTGATATCGACTTCGATGCTCGTAGCCCCCTTCTTTGCCTCCACCTTGGCCTCCCCTGTGGCCTGCGGCATCAGCGGGGTGCCATTCAGGTCCACTTTGGTCGATCCGGCGCCCGTCTGGTAGCCGATGGCATTGGTTGACTTGCTGACCAGGCCGGATGGCGGGGCGCCCTGCACGTCTGTCGAAGGAGATTGACCGAAGATTGCTGCCTGTATCAAGGCTGGCAACAGTAATAATAACATTGCGGTCATGGTACGTTTCATGTCGTCCTCCTTAACCTCGAATATACTATGGTTTGCCGGCGAAGGGAGTAGGCGGAAGTTTCCGCTCCACAGCCCCGAAGATGCCCGGGGCGTACTTTCCTGAGAAAAAACACTTCGATATTTTCCGATGTCCGGCGGTCAACTGGCATTTTCCGTGCCAGAAAGAGGCGATCCCGGGGAGGCCTGTTTAATTCGTTGAAACGGAAAGTGTTAATGCGCGAGGCGGTCAGGTGGGGCGGGTATGGGAAGGAGCAGGCCCGGAGGCGACGGGCCGTTCTGAGTGCGAAATACCGTTCCGGCCGAGGTATGGGACCTTGGTCCAATTGCGGCCTGCCGGGTAAATCTAATAAATTTTACATAACCTAAGCCTTGATTAGGTCCGTGGGAACAGAAAATCAGGAGAGAAAGTCATTATGATCGCAGCCAACTTCAATAAATTTCCATCGTTCGGGACTGCGGAGTTTTTACCGCCGGTGCCGGAGCCCTATACGGAGAATGAATTCCACTCCAAAGCCGGCAGCATTAATCATAAAGCGATTATCGGTCAGAGTCGCGCCCTGCAAAGGGTCCTGGCGCAGGTCGACCAGGTTGCCGCCACCAGCTCGACCGTCCTCCTGCTGGGGGAGACCGGAACGGGCAAGGAACTGGTTGCTTCCGCCATTCATGGCCTCAGTCCGCGCTGCGATCGGACATTGATCCATGTCAACTGTGCCGCCATACCGGCGATGCTGATGGAAAGCGAGCTTTTCGGCCGGGAGAAAGGTGCCTACACCGGGGCTTTTGCCCGGCAGGCAGGAAGTTTCGAGCTGGCCAACGGATCGACTCTGCTTCTCGACGAGGTGGGCGAACTTCCACTGGAGACGCAGGGGAAGCTGCTTTGGGTGCTGCAGGACAAACGAATTCAACGGCTGGGCAGCCCGAAGACGCTCAACGTGGATGTGCGGGTGATTGCCGCCACCAACCGGAACCTGGAAAAGGAGCTTCACGAGGGCCGATTTCGCCAGGATCTCTACTATCGCCTGAATGTGTTTCCCATCCATATACCGCCGCTCCGCGAGCGCCGGGAGGATATCCCGATTCTGGTTTCCGCTTTTGTCCAGGAGTTTGCCAACGCCATGGGGAAGAAAATCCAGCCCCTTACCGGGCCGGACCTGGAGATCCTGGAGCGTTACCCGTGGCCGGGCAATATACGGGAACTGCGCAATGTGATCGAGCGGGCTGTAATTCTGGCGCAGGGTCCCAAGTTGAAGGTGGAGCTTCCCATGACCGGCGCTTTCACGCCGCTGCGCAGTCTCACCATGTGTGAGGTGGAACGCGAGCACATTCGCAATGTGCTGGAAATGACCGACGGGCGGATTCGCGGCAAAGGCGGTGCTGCAGAAATCCTGGGCATGAAGCCGAGCACGCTTCGGAGCCGGATGGCCAAGCTGGAAATCCAGAAAGGATGACGGCCGGCCGCCTCCTCTGGCCGGATCTTTTGCTTCGCCGGCGCGACGGCTTTTTTTCGCGCGGACCCGCGGCGGGAACGGATGGCCGAAGTTCACCGCCAGGCACTATGCTGACCCGGCCTTATCCACATGCAGCCGGATCAGCTCCAGAAGTGCCTCGGTTTCGAACGGTTTCTGCAAAAGGCCGATGGCCCCTTTCTGCAAGGCAACCTCCCAGTTGGTCAGCAACGGCTGCCCGGTGATCAGGATAATGTTCATGGCGAAATGCAGCTGCTGCATTTTTTTCATCAGCTCGAATCCGTCGCATTCCGGCATGCTGATATCCAGAATGGCAATACTGACCTGGGAAGGCGGAACCAGTTCCAGAAAACGCTGGGCGGAGCTGAAATAGACGGCCGGATACCCCAAGGCGTTCAGAAGTCGCTTGAGGGATTTGCCGAAGGACACGTCATCATCCACAATATAAAATTGGGTGCCCAGTGTGTTCATGCATGTTAGAATCCCACGACGGACATGGCTCTGTCTATGGGACCTTAGGCCCATACCTGCATTCCGATCCTCGCGACCTCCGGAACCTGTGACCGGGAACCGTTTGGGTCCTACCCGGTTTCCTGCGGTTGCAGAACGGATTTCAAAACCGATGAGGAGACACTGCAGAATCCTGTCGACACTGCCCCCGGACTGTGAGGGGAGCAGCCGCTTTTCGGTCTTGCCCATGTAGGCATGAAGTTGCAATAAATCGCGAAAGCCCTGCAAGAACTTCAGATCGCAGCCCAGGGTTGTGTTCCGGAGCCCCTTTAGGGTTCCTGTTGCTTTTGCGCTTTCATCATGTAACAAAAGGCATTCTTCGTTCAGAGTCCAAGCTTTAGCTTGCGTGGCACAAGCGGAAACCTGCTCGCAGCGCGCAGCCTAAAGGCTGCACTCCTAACGGCTATCGTTTGTAAGGTCGTTTTCGGGTGGCGACTTTTTGCACTTTCATCCTGTAGTGTGCAGATGGAAGGTCTCGAATGGCAAAATCGCGTCGCCCCGGTTTTTCGGCAGCCGGAGGCGCCAAGGATCCGCTTCGATGTCGGGATCCTCTCCTGGCGGCAGGGAAGCCGACAGGAGAGGATCTGCGGAGACAGTGGCAACCGGCGGATCCCCAAAATGCCGACGGGATCGAGCCGGATCGCTTTTACTTGACGGTTACGGCAGAATCGAGCCGGAACTCCAGGCGCGTTTCGGAGGGAACCTTCAGGTGCTGCTGACCGGCTGCCGAGACGGCGAGGCCGGTAGCGGTTCCCGCAGCGGCACCGATGGCCGCACCCTTGCCGCCGCCGGCAATCCCGCCGATGATAGCCCCCAGACCTGCTCCTCCAATGGCTTTCCGGGTGGTCTTCTTACCCTCCGAACCGCCTTTCACTTCCTGTATGGAGGTGGCCACCTGGTAGGGACTGCCGTTAATGGTGACACTGTTGATCTTGAGCTGAATCAGATCGCTGCCTTTCATGCTGCCCGACTGCTGAACCTTGGTCGCCTGCAGGGTAACGTCCGCTCCGCGCGGTACGACCACACTGCCGCCGACCAGAATGGGATCATCGACACTGGCACGGAATTTCTGGCCTGCCTGGGAGGCATCCACATCGATTGGATCGATGGTCCGCACGCGGATCATGGTTCCCTGGGCAATGGTGACCGGCGGGCGGCCGGCAGCTGCCGGGGCAGCCGGCTTGGGAGCCGGCGCTGCGGGGGCTGCGGCTTCCGGCGCATTGAACTGGATGCTGAGAATATCCGAGATCTGGATATGCTGCGTCTGGCCGCCATCGGGCATAAAATCGATCTGGCGGGAATTCGCGCCAAGAAACAGGCCTTCGAGCTTCTTCCCTTGACGCAACACGACGGTATCAGCCGGCGCTGCCGCGGTGAAGGAAAGCAGCGCCCATAGGAAAAGATAACGATGCTTAAAAGAATTCATGGGGAGTCTCCTTCCGTTTATGGTATGACCGGCAAGGTGGATGCAATCTGCAGATCAATAAGCATGAGGATCTGGTTCAGCACTTGCAGAAAGCGGGCCGCGATCTTGGCGCTGAGAGCTTTTTTAATCCGCTCGTAATATTTCATCTTCAAGTCATGCCGCGCCTGTTCCAGTTTAAAGACGGCTTGGGCGAGCTGATCGGCGACTTCGTCGGTCATATTCTGATAATTGTCCGAGTATTTCTTGATCAGCGCCAACCGCTCGTCACCCAATCTGGAAGTTTCCAATTCGAATTCACGATAAATAGGCCAGAATTTGGCGGCCTCGTCGTCGTCAAACTGCATGACCTCGGCGATTACCGCCGTGGCTCTCGATTTGACATCCGATCGAAGCAGCTCAAGATAGGCGCGGATGTTCAATTCCTGGTCGGACGGCTGGGCTGGCTTTGGGCTCTGCGACGGGGTAGGTGGCGCAGCCGCTTTCGGGGCGGTCTGGGAATAGATCTGGGTGCCTGCTGCCAGAAATGTCGCCAGTGTCCAAGCAGTCACTCTCCGATTGAAGTGTTTCATAGGCTTCCTCCCTGAAGAATGGTCTTGCTGACGAATAACGTGCGCAAGAGAATAAGTAATTGAGCACAGAACTATAAGCATACGTCTGCAGGGCCGGGAAAGTAAAGCAATAATTTGCATGGGCGCCCGAAAAGGTCCTGTGCATGCGGCGAAGACATTTATTTTGACCGGGAAATTCAATGGCGATAAAATAATCGCATGTGGGAGCAGCCGAAGTCTTTTGTCCAGGGGATGGTTTACATCGTGGAAGACGACCTGTCTTTTTGCCGCAGTCTGCAGTGTCTGCTCCATGCCCTGGGATTTAAAACGGACGCCTTCGGGAATGCGCAAACCTTTCTCCAAAAGCCGAACATCGAAAGACCCGCCTGTCTGTTGCTGGATGTAAACCTGCCGGATATGGACGGCCTGCGACTCCAGCAGGCGCTCAACGATCTGGGCCGGATGGTTCCGATTATTTTCATGACCGGGTACGGTACCATCCCTTTGAGTGTTCGGGCCATGAAGCAGGGCGCGTTTGATTTTCTGCCCAAGCCGCTCGATGCCGAGGAACTCCAGAGGGCCATTTGCCGCGCGCTGGAAAGCGATTTGCTGAGCTGGAACGAAGAAGTGCAGAAGGAAAGAGCCCGTTCTCTCCTCGGTACGCTTACGTCACGGGAGAGAGAAGTGCTGCGCTGGATCATTACCGGCAGGCTCAATAAGCAGATTGCTTTCACCATGGGAATCACGGAGAAGACCATCAAAGTCCATCGCGGCAGGGTTTTTCAGAAAACCGGTGTCTCCTCGGTAGCGGATCTGGTTCGCCTGGCGGAGAAAGTCGGAATAACCCCCGCCGAGTGAGAGCTTCCGGGAAGCCGCCGAAAAGAAAAACGACGTCCCTTTTCCGGACCGGTACAGAAAAAAGGGGTGTGCCTCATCCGCCTCGTTTTATAACCTTTCTGTTGGAATCGGAATACTTATCCTGGCCGGAATCCATAATCCTGGTACAATTGCACCAAAAAAACAAGGAGACCGGCAAGGTGCAACCGAAAAAAATTCATAGCGTCCTCTTTTTTGCGGTTCTGGCAGTATTCCCTTCTGCCTCCATTTCCGCCAACAGCCACAAGGTTACTGATTTCGGGGCTGTCGGAGACGGTGTCACTTTAAACACCCGGGCCATCCAGGAGGCGGTGGACCAGGTTTCACGGAAGGGAGGGGGTACGGTTTACTTCCCGCCGGGCGTCTATCTTTCCGGAACCGTTTACCTGCGGGATCACATCTGCTTGAACCTGGAATCCGGGGCCGTCCTGCTGGGTAGCCGCAACGTCCAGGACTATCCCTTGAACATCAGCCGGTATGCATCCGGATCGGACCGCTATGTTGCCCGGGCCCTGCTGTGGGGGGAAGAGCTGCACGACATTACCCTCACCGGGAAGGGGACCATCGACGGGCAGGGCGCCTTCTTTGCTGCGAACCGGCCGGCTACGAAGGAGTATCAGGACCTCCTGCGCGCCTTCCCGGACCCGCGGCGCTTCCCGGTGGAGGCGCACTACATCAATCGTCCCTACCTCATCCGGCTCATTTCCTGCCGTAATGTCCTGGTGGAAAAGCTGTCCCTGCAAAAGCCGGCCATGTGGCTGCAGCATTACCTGAACTGCGATACGGTCACTCTGCGGGATTTGAACATATACAGCCACGGCAGCCCGAACAACGACCTGATCGACATCGACGGCTCCCGGAATGTGGTCATCAGCGGATGTATCGGGGATTCCGATGACGACGGCATCACCCTGAAGAGCACCAGTGCCGCTCCTGTCCAGAATGTGACCATTTCCGATTGCATCATCCGGACGCGGACCAACGCCATCAAAGCCGGAACGGAATCCTCGGGCGGATTCAAGGATGTGGTCATTACCAACTGTGTTCTGAAGCCCTCCCTGACAACGAAAGGCTACTCCGGCCGTCCGGAGGGGTTGGCCGGGATCGCCCTGGAAATAGTGGATGGCGGCACCATGGATCGGGTGACCATTTCCAACATTGCCGTGGAGGATATGGCCGCGCCGATTTTTCTCCGGCTGGGGAACCGGGCCAGGCCATACCTGACGCAGCAGGCGACTGCTCCGGTCGGCAGGCTGCGCAACGTGAAGATCAGTCACCTCACTGCCACCAACGCCGGGCGCAACGGCTGCTCCCTGCTGGGGATCAAGGATCATCCGATCGAGAACGTATCCCTGTCGGACATTTCCATTCATTTTGACGGAGGCGGGACCCGGGCGCAGGCGGAAGCGGAGTACCCCGAAAAAGACGCGGAATACCCGGAGAGCACCCGGTATGGGGATCTGCCGGCCTACGGTTTTTTCTGCCGGCACGTGGACGGCCTTTCCTTTCGCGACGTCCGTCTGTCCTATGAGGCGCCGGAGGAGCGCCCCCCCTTCCTCTTCGAAGATGTGAAAAATCTGTCCCTGTTTCATGTCGAGGGGCAGGTTTCCGCGGCGGCCAGGGCGATGCTGATCCTGCGCGACAGCCATGACGTCTTTATCAGTGAGTCCTTCCTTCCGGAGATGAATTCCTTTTTGAGCCTGGAAAAAAAATCCGGGAGGATCCGGGTGCTGGGAAACGATTTCAGCCGTGTCCGGCAGCCTTTCGTTCTGGACGAAACGGTAACCATGTCCGCCCTGGAAGCGGTGTACAACCTTCCTGCGGATCGGAGCCTTTTTTCCCTTTTGCAGCCTTCGGTTTCCAGGGATCAGGACGGGCGGTTGACCATGCGCTCCTTTACCCCCGGCGGAAGTATCCACTACACCCTGGACGGGAGCGAAGTGACCCGAACGTCTCCTTCCTATACGCAGCCCCTGGTTCAGGTCGGGCCTTGTCGCGTAAAAGCAAAGGTCTATCGGGCCGAACAGGAGAGCGACGTCGCCTCGCTGGTTTTGCCTGCGCTGCAGGTGAGGAAGCCGGAAATCCTGCCGGCCAACTCTTTTTTCAAGGATACCATTTCCGTTGTCCTGCAGAGCCGGACCCCGGGAGCGGAAATCCGGTATGCAACCGAAGAATCCGCGCCGGTGGAGCGGGGGACGGTTTACACCGGGCCTTTCCAGCTGAAGCAGAGCGCCGTGGTTCGGGCTCAGGCCTTCCAGCAGGGGTTGCAGCCCAGTGAAATCGCGGTCTCCCGTTTTGAGTCTCTCCCGGAAAAGTCCGGGGTATTTTATAAATGTTATCCGGGGGAATGGGACCGGCTGCCGAACCTGGCGGAAATGAAGCCCGGCAAAACGGGATGGACCCGACAATTCCGCCTGGACGACCTGGAAATGCCCAGGGAAAATTACGCCCTGTGGATGGCGGGGGTTCTGCAGGTCGGGAAATCGGGGCAATATACCATTTACTGTGAGTCCAATGACGGCAGCCAGCTGTACCTGGATCATGCGCTGCTCATCGATAATGACGGGGCGCATGGTTTGACGGAAGTCTCGAAGGAAATCTTTCTGCGGGAGGGTTTTCACGCCATGGAAGTACGGTTTTTTCAGATGGGAGGGTCGCAGGGCCTGAAAATTTCCTGGAAGGGCGGCGACTTTGAAAAAACGGAAATATCGGCGGAATCCCTGCAGGGAGCACCCGGAAAGCCATAATTCCCGGCGGACTTGCCTCTGCAGAAAAACGGCTGTCCCCCATCCCGCTTCCTTTCTCCTGACAAGCCGGTAAAAAGTCTCATTACCTGGCGGCAAGCCCTTCCGCCTTTTTTCCCGCTCTTCCTTTCTTCCTGTAAGCCCTTTTTTTCACAGGAAGACGGGAAGATCAGGAAGGAAGGAAGGAAGAAAGAAGCTATCCGTGTATTTCGGAAGGGAGGAGAGACTTTTAACGAACTCGTCACAAAGGACGGGACGGCCGAACGTCCGGTTCTTCCCGGCTTCCTGCGAGAGGATCGGGCCCACCGAAAGCAAGTTAGAGCGGGCCGAAAAATGAAAGCGTATGCCGCAGGGGAAGGGCTGCTTTTTCCGCTTGATTTTGTCCGGAACGGGCCGTATACTTGGCTTGTTGCCAAGAAGTAGTTCGGTATGGAAAAGTGATTCTCCTATCTATTCCGGTCACCATCCATATTCATTTTCATTCGTTCCGATTGTTACTCGTCTTTGGAGGGTTTCTGATGATCACCAGCAGCAGTGCGCCATTGCGAAAAAAACTGTTTTTCCTCACTCTTTTGGCGGTCCTGGGGTTGATGCCTGCCGGACTGTTTGCCCAGAGCGGTGCGGGTTCGATACAGGGCACGGTTCAGGATGCGACCGCCGCGGTCATTCCCAACTGTTCCATTCATGTTGTCAACAAAGCCACCAATGTTTCCACGGACACTACCTCCAATTCGAGTGGCTTTTACTCCGTTCCGGGGTTGTTTGCCGGAACCTACATCCTTACCTACAGCGCACCGGGTATGAAGACCCAGGAGAACGTGGTGACCCTGCAGAACGCCCAGGTGGCGGTGATGAACGTCCAGCTGATCATCGGGGAGGTGTCCGAAAAAGTGGTGGTGACCGGCGAAACGCTGCAGCTGGCCACCTACGACAGCGGGACGGTCAGCACGCAGCTGGACACCAACCGCATCGATCAGCTGCCCCAGAACGGCCGCAACCTGCTCGGGCTGGCGCAGGCCACCGTGCCGGGCCTGGAGGCCAACGGAACCCGCGCCAACGGGCTCATGCAGGAGGGCATGGAATATTCGCAGGACGGGGCTCCCATGACCAACCGCAACTTCGGCGGCGAAGCGAACACCGCCCAATCCACGCTGCCCGATCCCGATGCCGTCCAGGAAGCCAAGTTCGAGACCCTCAACTCCAGCGCCCAGTTTGCCACGCCGGCCACGGTGATCCTGACCACCAAGTCGGGCACCAACACCTTCCACGGCACGCTATTCGAAACCGCCCGCAACAACTATTTCGGCATCGCCAAGGCGCGGCAAAATCCGGCCACCTTTGCCGCCCCGCACCTGGTGCGCAACGAATTCGGCGGGTCGGTCGGAGGGCCGATTTTTATTCCCAAACTTTACAACGGACGGAACAAGTCCTTCTTCTTCTTTGCCTACGAACGGTTTTCTCTGCGCCAGGCATCCAACCAGCTGGTCACCGTGCCGACGGTAGCCATGCGCAACGGCGACTTCAGCGGCCTGGTGAACAGCGCCGGTATTCTGCAGCAGCTCTACGACCCGATGACCACCCAGGGCGCCGCCGACAATTATGCGCGCCTGCCCTTCGTCAACAACCAGATTCCGATGACCCGCATCAGCCCGCTGGCCAAAACCTTATATGCAGCCACGCCCCTGCCGCAGACCGCCGACAATCCGCTGATCAACTCCAACTTCAACGCGGTGAACAACATCACCCAGACCGTGCCGAATATCACCTTCCGGGTCGATCATGCCTTCAACGAAAGCAACCGGGCCTATATCCGCTTCACGGACATCAACCAGGACCAGCAGGCGCTGCGCAACTATCCGGCCAATTCCCCGGCCAATGTGGAAGGGGGCGGATTGCCGGCGGGCGCCACCGGCTACCAGCGGATCCCCGTCCGGACCATTAGCGGAGCGATCGGCTATTCCAAGGTCTTCTCCTCCACCTTTTTCTCCGAAACCATCTATAGCATGCAGTGGCAGAGGATGTATGTGGAGGGGAATCAGGCCTCCCAGGCCAATTACGAAAAGCAGCTGGGCCTGCCGAATAACTTCGGCCAGACCGGCTTCCCCTCCATCGGCCCTAATTTGCTGATGCCCTACGGCGGATCGCAGTGGAACTACGGCATGAGCCAGCGCCTGACCACCATCGACGAGAATCTGAATAAAATCTGGGGCAAGCACCAGTTCGCCTTCGGCGGCCGGTGGAGGCACGAGAAGTTCGGATATCTTTCCGACCGTTCGCCCGACACCATCGCCTTCACCAACCTGGCCACGGCCCTTTACGATCCGGCCACCAAGGCCAACTACGGCGCCAAGGCCTATACCGGCTACCAGGATGCGGATTTCTTCCTGGGAGCGGCCAGCTCCTACAGCCAGCAAAAGAATGCGCCTTTCAACGACTGCAGCCTGGAGGAGTTCGGTCTCTACCTGCAGGACAACTGGCGGGTCACCAAGAGGCTGACCGTCAACGCCGGACTTCGCTGGGAGGGGCACCCTGCGCCCCGCGCCCGGAACGACTACCTGGAGACTTTTGACCTGAAGAACAACGCCATCGCTCTTCCGAAGCCGATCGATTACTACATTCAAAATGGTCTGACCACCCAGGCCATCGTCACCAACCTGACCAACCTGGGGGTCAAGTTCGAAAGCATGCAGCAGGGCGGCCTTCCGGAGCGCGGATTTTACGGCAGCTACGACAATTTTCTAGCCCGGCTTGGCTTTGCCTACTCGCCTTCTTTCGGCCGCAGCGGAATGGTGATCCGCGGAGGGTACGGCGAGTATATCTACCCCGTTCCGGTCCGCAACTCCATCCGCTATCTGACCGCAGGCTACCCGTTTACCGCCGGCTACTCGCAAAGCTATACCTCGGGATCCTATTCGCCGGACGGCCTGAACAATTTATTGCTCCGTGCGCCGCAGACCGTGGTGGCCGGCCTGAACAGCAAGGACGTAGTCAATACCAACTCGGTGACCGCCCTGCTTCCCGGCATCGGGATGGGCACGACGCTCAGCCCGAAATATCCGCCGGCACGGGTGCGCTCGGCGAATCTCACCCTGGAACAGCCGCTGCCCGACGGAGGCGTGGTCCGGGCCACCTACCTGTTCACCCACGGGTCCAACCTGGACCAGAACTATCAGTACAACGTCAATCCGTCCACCTACGTCTGGGAAACGAATACCGGAACCCTTCCCCCCACCGGGACCTATGCCAACACGGCCACGCGGCCCTATAACCAGACCATCTGGGGCACCAGCAATTATTCCCAGAAGACCGGCTGGTCCAACGACAGCGCCCTGCAGCTCAATTATCAAAAGCCCTTCAAGCGCGGCTACGGGTACCAGATCTTTTATGTCTACTCGCGGGCCTTCCGGGTCGGCGGAAATACCTTCCGGGACAACGTGCTTTATCCCGCGGCGGTTTATTCCAAGGGCGTTCTGCCCCAAGGCATGAACGTCGGGACGATTCTCGAGCCGAGCCGGGAGCTGAATCGCTACCAGAATTACAAGCTCGATACGGCCATCCCGACCCACCGCATCACCTACAATGGACTGATCGACATTCCCCTGGGCAAGGGCAAGCGATTCATGAATACCGGCAACCGGTTCTGGAACGCCCTGTTCGGCGGCTACCAGGTGGCCTTTGTGGGCAACGTGGTGTCGCAGGCCTTCCAGGTGGCTTCCTCCAACTGGGGGGGCACCAGCCCGATCAAGCTCTACAAGAATTCGGTTCCGATCACCGACTGCCGCAGCGGCGTCTGCCGCCAGGCCTACTTGTGGTTCAACGGCTATATCTCCCCGACGGTGATCAATGCGGCCAAAAACGGAGTTTCGGGTCTGCCCTCCGACTACACACCCTATCTTGCGCCGATTAACAATACGCCCGGCACCTCGAACTTCGGGAACAACAATGTGACCGTCACGCTCAGCAACGGCCAGCAGGTGGTCACCGGGTATTCGCCCGGTCCGTCCGGAGCTAATCCGTACTCGATGACCATCCTGCAGGGGCCGAAAAACTTCTCCACGGATATTTCCATCTACAAGGAGTTTGCCATCACCGAGAGAGCCAAGCTGCGCGTGAACCTGGACGCCTTCAACGCTTTCAATATCCAGGGCATGGTCAACCCGGACACCACCACGGGCATCCAGTCCCTGCAGACTTCCTACTGGACACCGCGCCAGATTCAATTGTCCATGCGCCTGTCTTTCTGATCGGCAGGCGGTCCAGAAGGAGAATGAAAAGTCTGCGAAACAACCAAGAGTAGGCTCACAGGTAAGAATCAAGTTTAGAGTACAGCCTTCAGGCTGCGCGTTACGACTGGATTTCGGCTTGTACCATGCAATCTGAGGCTTGTACTCTGAACGGAATCGAAGGGAGTTTTTTTTATGTTCAGGGCAAGCACTCGTTCGCTCCTCGTGTTGTTGTTCGGCCTACTGGCCGCGGTTCCTGGCTTCATGGCTTTCGGGCAGACGGCCCCTCCGGAGGGCTTCCCGCTGGCCGATGCCTACCCGCTGCAAACCCTCGGATCGTCGCTCCTGCCGGCGCGGGAATGGCGCCCCTTTCCTCCGATTTCGGATCGGGCCGCCTGGCAGGCTCTGCCGCAAGCGGAGCGGGGCCGGCTGATCTCCCTGGGCGAAGAGGCTCAGAAAACGCCGCTGCCCGCTCTGAGCGCCACCTTTTACCTGGAGTACCAGCGCAACGGCAACCGCAGCCGTTTCGAGGAAGCCCGCTCGCGCCGCCGCCATTGGCTGCACCAGCTGGTGATGGCGGAGTGCGCCGAGGATCGCGGCCGTTTTCTGGACGCCATCAGCGATGCCCTCTGGCTGATCTGCGAAGAATCGAGCTGGTGCATACCGGCGCACATTTCTCCGCAGAAGGCCGGGGTCGGACTGCCTGATACCACGGAGCCGATCGTCGATCTTTTTGCCGCGGAAACGGCGTCCTCTGTTTCCTGGATGGTCTACCTGCTGGAAGACCGGCTGGATAAGGTGTCTCCGCTGCTGCGCCCCCGGGCGGTGCGCGAGGTGCGGCAGCGCGTTCTGGCGCCCTACATGGCCCGCGAGGATTTCGGCTGGATGGGATTCACTTCCAAAAGCCGGCCCAACAATTGGAACCCCTGGATCAATTCCAACATCCTGGCCGCCGGTCTGATCCTGGAGCAGGAACCGGCGGTCCGCGCCGCACTGGTCTACAAAGTGCTGCGCAGCCTGGATCGTTTTACGGTGCCTTATCCGCGCGACGGCTCCTGCGACGAGGGGCCCGGATACTGGAGCCGGGCCGGGGCCAGCCTGTACGAATGCCTGTTCTGGCTCCACAGCGCCAGCGCCGGGAAAATCGATGTTTTCCAGCGGCCGCTGGTCGGAGAGATCGGGCGGTTTATCTATCGGGCGCATATTGCCGGACCCTGGTTTGTGGATGTAGGCGATTGCAGTGCCCGGATGGGGATTGCCGAAGGCCTTACTTTCCGCTTCGGCAAGGCGGTCGGGGATGCGCCCATGCAGCAGATGGCCGCGGCCATGGCCCGGGGAACGGAACTTAGCGATTCCGACGGTTCGATCGGCCGGTGGCTGCCAAATCTTTTCGGGTGGTCGGAGCTGAAAGCCTATCCGGCCGAGAACCCGCCCCATGTCCGGGATGTCTGGCTGCCCAGCGAGGACATGCAGATGATGGCCGCCCGGGATAAGGAGGGGTCCACCCGCGGGCTTTTCGTGGCCGCCTGGGGGGCGCACAACGCCCAGAGCCACAATCACAACGATGTCGGCAATGTGGTCGTCTTCCTGGACGGCCAGCCCCTGATTATCGATCCGGGAGCTCCCACCTACACCGCCCAGACATTCAGCAGCCGGCGCTATGAAATCTGGGCCATGCAGTCGGCCTATCACTGCCTGCCCCTCATCAACGGCGTGCAGCAGAAGAACGGGCGCGAATTTGCCGCACGCGATGCCCGTTACTCGGCCGACGAACAGGCGGCCGAGCTGCAGATGGAGCTGGCCGGCGCCTGGCCGGCTTCGGCGGGGGTGACCTCCTGGCAGCGGACCGTCCGGCTGGTGCGCGGGAGGGAAGTGATCCTGGAGGAGCGGTATCAGCTGGGAAAGCCGTCCGCCGATGTGGTCCTCAACCTGATGCTGGCCGCCGAGCCCAAAACGACTGCCCCCGGCCAGGTACAGCTGCAGGCGCTTGCCGGCGAAGCGAAAAGTGCCCCGGGTGCGATTCTCGCTTTTGATGCCGAAACCTGGCAGCCGACGGTCGAGAAAATCGAGCTGGCCGACGGCCGGTTATCGGCCGTCTGGGGCCCGCAGCTGTATCGCCTGCAATTCAAGCGGAAACAGGCCGCGGCGAGCGGCGTCTCGCGGCTGGTCCTCCGGCCTCAAAATCCGTAGCCGCATAAAACGAGGAAAGAAAGAGGGAACCGATGTTCCGACCGCCACGGAAAAAAGTGGGTGTCCCTCCTCTCCCCCTCCTCTCCGATCCTTTCACCTTTGTCCATCCTTTCTTTCCTGCCCGGGTTCCAGGATCAGCTTCTGCCGGGCGGCGGCCTCGATTTTCGACCGGCTGAAAAGCAGGGGGAAATAACGGCCTTCGGCCCAGAGCGGGAGCAGGTCGCCGTAATGCGGGCTGCCCGGCTGTCCGGACTGTCCGGGAACGTTCGTGGCGACGGACCGATCCCAGTCCGCCAGGTCCAGGATCTCCCGGAACGAAGCGCCGTGGTTTTGCTGAAAATCCGGCCCTCCGGTGGCGCACACCGTGAAAGCGTCCCCTCCGCGCTCCACCGAAGGCAGATCAAGCAGGGATCGGCGTTCCGCATCGGTGGAGAGCGGGTGCTGGAAAAGGGCCCGGTGCAGCGATCCCCAGCGCCACGCGGCCGCGTTGGCTCCCAGCTTCTTATGGGCTTTTGCCACGGCTTCCGCCAGCGTCCGCCACAGCAGGGCGTCGCGTCCGGCCGCCGCGTCCGGTCCGAACCAGCGCGCTTCTGCGGACCGCAGCGCCTCGATGGTCTTGCGGAAAGAAATTCCCGGACCGACCGCGGCCCAGGCTTTTTCGGGGATATGCGGCTGGAATATGGCCGGCGCCAGCAGGGGCCACCAGAATTCGTAAAGCGCCGCGGCCGCGGAATTGCGGCTCAGCCGGCCATCCCAGCCGCTCAGCCGATCGATATGCGGCCGCAGCTCCTCCGGAGGATTCCGGGCTTCAGCCAGAAGGGAGATCAGGGCGCGGGCGTGCAAGGAGACTTCATCGTGCTGCAGCTGCTGGAAATCCTCCGCCGTCCATTTCCGATGATCGACGCCGAGCACCTCCATGATGCGCTGAAAGCGCGTCGGTACATTCCACTCGTAGCCCAGTTCCCGGGGATATCCCGGCGGGAGAATATTGTGATTGGCGGTAGCGATCAGGCCGCCCGGGGGACGGAAGGTCTGCGGCAGCTCCTCGAGCGGCAGAAATCCTTGCCATTCATAGCGTCCGTCGCCGGGCACCGGCAGCAGCCCGGCCCAGCTTTTGCCGTCCGGCCCGCGGCGCACCGGCATCAGGCCGGCGGCGGCCCAGCCGATATTCCCGTCGATATCGGCGTACATCAGGTTTTCCGAAGGCACTTTCCAGCGCTTGAGGGCCTGCCGGAATTCCCCCCAGTTCCGGGCGCGGTTCAGAGACAGGGAGGCCAGGTAGCCCGCGGTTCCCGGCTCGCTGCCTACCCACCGCAGGGCGTAGGCGCGACGGCGCGCCGGGTCTTCGCGCAGGACCGGCCCGTGCACGGTGAATTTCAGCTCCAGGTCGCGCGGCCGGCTCTCTCCCTTGACCCGCAGCGGCTCATGCTCCACGCGCATGTCGCGCCAGCCGCCCTGCCAGCGGTACTGGTGCGGGTTGGCCGGATTGGTTTCCTCGACATACAGATCCTGCTGATCCATGCCGACAATGGTAAACCCGAACCCCACCCGTTCGTTGTGGCCTGCGGCCACGCCGGGCAGCGAGGGTTCGCCGGCGCCGATCACGTTCCAGCCGGGGGCGCAGAGATGGACCAGGTAGCGCAGGCTCGGCAGGGCGATCTGGCGGTGCGGATCGTTGGCCAGCAGCGGCTTTCCGGTGGCGCTGCGGGTGCCGTCCACCACCCAGTTGTTGCTTCCGTCCCGGGTGTTGGATCGCGAGGGGAACCGGATCGGGCCGGAAGCCCGGGTGGCCGCCCCCAGGATATCCGCGTCGAGTCCCGCCAGATCCAGCCCGGCGGGAATTACCAGGCTCTTTTGGGGATCGGTTTCCATCCATTCGTCCGCCAGCTGCTTTCCGAATTCGCGGGTCAGCGCAGCCCGCTTCAGCTCGCTGGCGGCGTTGCGCGTCATGACGTAGCCCGCCATCCGGGTCAGGCAGACGTCCGGCGTCCAGGGCTCCGGCGCATAGCCCTGCAGCTGGAACTCGATCGGCAGACGGTTCGATTCCCGCGCCAGGGCGATCTGCGCGTTCACGCCGCGCACGAACGATTCGATGATCCGCCGGGCATCGGGCGCATAGGAGGCGAATTCCCGATCCGGATCGCCGCGGTAGCGGAGCAGCCGGGCGAAACGGTCGCGCTCCACGGCGCTCTCGCCCAGGATTTCCGCCAGTTTCCCTTCCCCCTGCCTCCTCCAGAGGTCCATCTGCCAGAGGCGATCCTGGGCGGCCACAAACCCTTGGGCAAAAAAGAGGTCCTCCTGCGATTCGGCGAAAATATGGGCTATGCCCCACTCGTCGCGCAGAACCGTTACCTTCTGCTGCAGCCCGGACAATCGCAGGGTGCCCGAAGTCTGCGCCAGAACGCTTCGGGCCCGTTCGGCCAGATCTCCGGCCTGGATGGGCGGCAGCGCCATCCAGAGAATGAGGAAATAGAGTCCGGTGTCTTTGATGAAGGTGCGAAAAGCGGCAGGAACCCCAAAGGGGTTCCGGAACACAGCCCGGGGTTGCGCCGCAGGCGCTACCCCGGGGAGGCGGATCTGTTTTACATTCAGTCCGGAAAGGGCTGCGCAAACACCTTCTATTGCTGGGTTTAGCGCAACCCTTTCCGGGTTGTTGCCTCCGGGTATTCCTCCCCAGGGCAGGCGCGAGGCGCGCCAACCCTGGGCTGCGATCCGAAGCCCTGGCAGGGCTTTCACTTTTTGCGAAGCAATCATTTTTGTCTCCCAGGCAGGCGGATCAGCCTTCCGCGCTCTCTCGGCCGATCGTTGAAGGCTTTCCGTGCCGCTCGATATACTCGTCGATCCGGCGATGCCAGAGATCCGGATCGATGGTGGAAGGCGCAGTATCCTCCCCGAAGAGCAGATCCACCAGGTAACGGGGTTTCTTGCCGCCGTTCAGGACCGAGTTGGCACACGAAACGCAGTAAACCACAACGTTCTCCGCGGGCATTTCCGCGGTCCGCTTCTTCATCTGGATAATCAGTTCATCGGCCGCCAGCGTCCCGTAAAAGCGATCTCCGCAGCAGGTTCCCCGGGTCCGGGTCTTCTCCGGTTCGGCGCAACGGATGTTCATCCGCTGCATCAGCCGGCGCACCGCCTGGTGCACGCAATCCTTGTCCCGTGTGGGACAGGCATCGAGGATGGCCATCGTCTGGCCGCGGTAATCGGGGAAAGGAAAGCCGGTATCTTCGGAAAGCAGCTCCCACAGCGAAAGGGTTGTGGTCTGCCGGTAATCCTGGCCAAACCGCTTGTCACAGCCGGGACAGACGTTGATCACTTCCGCAGGGGCAGCCAGCGCAGGCTCATGATGGCAGCAGGTGAGGAGCATCTCCATCGGCCCGAAGCGGCGGTTTAAAAAAGAGTGCATCCTGTGGGCCAGTTCCGGGCGATACAGCATCAGCGCACAGCCGGGGGCAAACATGCGGTTCATCGGGAATCACCTCGTTTTATCCGGAAAAGAGCTTGTACACCCCCTGCTTGCGGGAGTCCGCCGGGCGGATAGGGTTCCTGTGGTCGTAATACATCGCGGTAGTTTACTGAAAGACCACCCGGAATACAAGGGGTGCCGGTTGCCGGGCTCCGGAGAGCGCCCGGTAAACAGTCTGGAGCCCCCTCCGGATTCGCGACTGTTTCGCAATCGCAATCGCAATCGCTATCGCTATCGAAAACAAAGAACCCGATAGGATGCCCAACCTCGCCTATATCGCAAAAGGATCTTTTCGATTGCGATTACGATTGCGATAGCGATGGGGAAAGAAGTGGGACTATTTGCCGGGCCATCCCAAGAAAGGGTGTTCCTTTCTTCTATGACTGCGAACGGGATTGACACCCGGTTTGCGTGTCAGTAAAATCGCTCCATAACGGTTTTCCGGCTCTGGAGAAAGGAGAAGCCATGAAGTCTATGTTCCGGGCTTTGCCGACGCTGCTGTGCGGCTGTTTATTTGCCCTGGTTTCTGCGGAAGCGATCGTCCTGGCTGCTGCGGAGGAAACGGAAATCCCCGGTGTGACCGCCGAGCTGGCCTACCTGCGGCAGGGAGCGGGCGTTCTTCACCTGGCCATCAAACTGACCAATACCACCGACAAGGTGGCCTCCTCCGGCAAGAAATACGAATACTCTTCCTTGCTGCTGGTGGACGACAAGGCGGGCAAAAAGCATGCCGTGCTCAAGGACGCCAATGGCTGCTTTCTGGCCGGTCCGTTTTCCGGCTACCATTACTGCTCACGGGATGGCGGCGCCTGGTGGCCCAAGATCCCACCCCGATCCGAGGTGGTGGTCTGGGCGATGTACAATGCCGTTCCGGCCGGAACGGTCCTCTCCGTGCACTCCCCGCAGATGTTCCCCTTCGAGAACGTCAAGGTGAGCGAATCCACCGCACCGGTGACCAGCGTCGGCAGCTCGGTGCCCCCGGTAAAAGGGGTCCTGGTTTCCGCCGACCGGGCTTCCGGTCAGCTGCGGGTGCGGCTTAAGCTGGTCAATCCGGAGCAGAGAAAGGGCGGCGAGGACACCGAATCGCTGCAGTACGAAAGCGCCTATGTGCTGGATCCGCAGAGCATGCGCAAGTATCCGGTGCGGAAAGACCCGGCCGGGAAATACCTGGCCATGCCCATGTCGGATGACTCCGAGGGCGGACGGTACTGGTATTCCTACGTTCCGCCGGGAGGGCAGACCCTGATGAGCCTGAACTTTCAGCCGCCTCCCGATTCGGTGAAGAGCGTGGACATCGTCATTCCGGGCCTGGAGCCTTTCCAGAACATTGCCCTTGCCGGGGAAGCCGGTGCGGCAGCCGCGGGGATTGCGGTGCGGGGCCAGACCCAAAGCCTGGAGGGCGCGCTGAAGGATCTGGGGGCGGAGGTTACCGAAAAGGAGATCAAGGTGCAGCTGCAGGCCGACCTGCTTTTCGATTTCGACAAGGCGGACATCAAGAAGGAAGCCGAGCCCTCCCTGGAGAAAGTGGTGACGGTGCTGAAGTCCTATCCCAATGCCAGGGTCCTGATCGAAGGGCATACCGACAGCAAGGGCAACGACGCCTACAACAAAACCCTTTCGGAAAACCGCGCCGCCAATGTGGCCCGCTACATTCTCCAGAGGAGCGGAACTCCGGCCCAGAACGTGCAGACCCGCGGCTGGGGGAAAACCAAGCCGGTGGTACACAATACCAGGCCGGACGGATCGGATGATCCGGAAGGACGGGCCAAAAACAGGCGCGTCGAGATTACCATTACCAAATCCTGATCGGACTCCTGCCGTCCGCAAAATCCGGCGGCAATTTTCACGGCCGAAGGGAAGCCGGCCTACCTGGTGAGCAAGATGCTTTACCGTCCACTCGGAAAAACAGGTCTTCGGCTGAGCGTCATCGGCATGGGAACCGCTCAGCTGCGGATGGTACCCGAGGCCCAGGCCCTGGCGACGCTGCGCAGAGGATTCCAGCTGGGAATCAACTGGGTGCACACCGCTCCGGACTACGGCGGCGCGGAAGTGCTTGTGGCCCGGGCCATAGCCGAGACCGGCCGGGACGACATCCGGGTCTTTTCCAGCTCGGCAGGGACCGTGGAGCACTTCGGCTGGACGTTCGAAAACACCTGCCGACTGCTCGGCAGGAAGCGGCTGGAGATATTCGGCATCTCCGGAATCGATTACTGCGAAGAGAGCGG